>JAAZLW010000235.1 GCA_012799135.1 Bacillota bacterium
TTGAAGTTGACCGCCGATTTCTTTTGGAAGCTGTTTGAAGCTACCGGTTCGATCACGGCTTACTTACTCTATAAACAGTATCGCACGATAAAGGCCATAATGAACTAAAGCTGGTTTGTGGCAGACGATCAGATGCAAAGGCGATGAAGAAGAGAAGTAGCTGGGTGATAACACCTGCAGGGACGGAGTGTCAGGGACTGAAAGCACTCCGGGAGGTTGCCTCAGTGAAGTTCGCTTCGGAGCTGTTGGCTGAAAGCTTAGTAGGCCATACCGGATATCCGCCGTTAGATGGAGAGGGAGGAGTATCTCTTCCCGAAAAGTGGACCTTTCATAGGTGTTTCTATGAAGGTAAGTAGGATGGTACCGCGCAGGTTGTCTTTCGTTCCTAACGGAAGACAACCTTTTTTGTATATCAGTCAGTTAGAGAGGGAGGTTAAGTATGCGTGAAAAACTACGGCATCTAAAGGACGAGGCCTGGAGGCGTATTACTGAGGCCGATGATACGGGCGAACTAGATAAAATCAGAGTCTGTTACCTTGGTAAGAAAGGCGAGCTTACGGGACTATTGCGCAGTATGGGTTCATTGCCCCCAGACGAGCGGCCTGAGGTAGGCAAGATGGTAAATGAGCTTCGGGGTCAGCTGGAGGGCTTCCTAAAGGAGCGTATCGTTGACCTGGAAGCTAGGGAGCTACAAAGACGACTTGAGCTGGAGGCTATCGATATTACCCTACCAGGGCGTCAACCAGCCTTTGGCAGGAAGCACCCACTCAACCAAGTCCTCGATGAGATCAAAGCCATATTCATCGGGATGGGGTTTGAGGTGGTTGAGGGGCCTGAAGTCGAACTAGATTACTATAACTTTGAGGCGCTGAATTTGCCACCTGATCATCCTACCCGGGACATGCAGGATACGTTTTTCATCACTGATGATATCTTGCTCAGATCACAGACTTCGCCGGTACAGATCCGAGTTATGGAGAAACAGCGACCGCCGGTGCGGATTATTGCCCCCGGTAAGGTATATCGTGTCGATTTCGATGCTACGCATTCCCCCATGTTCCACCAGGTAGAGGGGCTACTGGTTGATGAGCGTACTACGTTCGGTGACCTAAAGGGCATACTGCGGGCATTTATTGAAGCCATATTCGGTGAAGGTCGGGGAATCAGATTCCGACCGAGTTTCTTTCCCTTTACCGAACCTAGTGCAGAGATAGACGTTGAATGTATCATGTGCAATGGTCGCGGCTGTCGGGTGTGTTCGCATACAGGTTGGCTGGAGATCTTGGGAGCCGGTATGGTGGATCCTCGAGTTTTGCAGATGGTCGGCTATGATGTGGATCAATGCCAGGGGTTTGCCTTTGGCATGGGTGTGGAACGAATCGCCATGCTGAAGTACGGCATCGACGACATTCGCTTGCTATTTGAAAATGATATGCGTTTCCTAAATCAGTTCTAGCCCGCAGAAAGGCAGTTATAGGGGAGGGAAGTGTAGCAGTGCGTGTTTCCTATAGTTGGTTGCAGGAGCATGTTGATATTGATATAGATGTGCCCGAGTTGGCAGAGCTATTGACTTTGTCTGGCTCAGAAGTGGATAGTATCGGGCCAATAGGCAAAAGACTCGATGAGAAGATCATCGTCTGTCAGATTAGAGAACTCAAACTCCATCCCGATGGGAAGCTGCTGATCGCCAATCTAGATACAGGCGGGGAGCCGGTAACGGTAGTAACCGGCGCGCCTAATGTGGCGGTAGGCCAGAAGCTCCCCCTAGCCATGGTAGGTTCTGTGCTGCCCAATGGGCAAGTCATCGAGGCAGTCACCTTTGGGGGCGTAACTTCCTATGGCATGCTCTGCTCTGAGCAGGAATTGGAGCTCGGAGATGATGCCAGTGGCATACTGGTCTTGCCAACAGATACACCGGTAGGCGTACCTTTAGGTGAGGCCCTGGCTTTGGATGACATGATTATCGACCTCGAGATTTACCCCAATCGGCCTGATTGTCTAAGCGTGATTGGCATAGCTCGGGAAGTGGCGGCTATTACTGGGAAAAGGCTACGGCATCCCGCCATCAGTGTAGAGGAAGCCGGACCACCGACTGCAGATTTGACCTCTGTGACGGTGGAGGATGCGGAGCTATGTCCGTTCTATTCAGCTAGACTGATCAGGAATATCAAGGTAGGGCCGTCGCCTTTGTGGTTACAAAAACGGGTCCTAGCCGGTGGGATGCGACCGATCAATAATGTAGTTGACATTACCAACTTTGTGTTACTGGAGATGGGTCAACCCCTTCACGCCTTTGACTATGAACGATTGTCGGGGAATCGTATTGTTGTACGACGCGCCCGAGCAAATGAGGTCATTACCACCCTTGATCATGAAACCAGGATTTTGGATCCGGAAACGCTGGTTATAGCTGATGCTGAAAAGCCGGTCTGCATTGCGGGCGTGATGGGAGGGACCAACACTGAGGTTGTCTTGGAGACAAATAGTATCTTGCTGGAGGCGGCAATTTTCCAAGGGGTAAGTGTTCGCCGTACCAGTCGGCGCCTAGGTTTGCGATCTGAGGCTTCAGCCCGCTTTGAAAAGGGACTTGATCCAAAAGGAGTCACAAGGGCTCTGGATAGGGCAGCCCAGCTGCTTGTAGAAATCGCCGGTGGCGAGGTATGTAAGGGCACAATCACGGTAACGAACATGGAGCCTAGACAACAGGTCGTGACCCTTTCTCCGACCCGGTGTAATAAGCTTTTGGGGGCAGAGATCCCTACAGGTGATATGATCAGGATCTTGGCAAGTCTCGAGTTTGAGGTCAAGGAGCGTAGTGGGCTTTTGGAGGCAAAGGTGCCTTCTCACCGTCTGGATGTTGAGCTGGAGGCGGACTTAATCGAAGAGGTGGCGCGGCTATATGGGTATGATCGGATAGTTGCCACTCTACCCCAGGGTAGTGCCCGAGGGGGTGAGAATCACCGGTTGAAGATAGCCGATCGGATCCGAGATTTGCTGGCAGGTGCCGGCCTAACTGAGATTATGACATATAGTTTTGATTCCCCGGCTAGTTATGAGAAACTGCTATTGCCGGAGGATCACCAGCTTAGACAGGCTGTCACCATTCAGAATCCTCTGACTGAAGACTGGAGCGTTCTAAGGACTAGTCTAGTTCCTCACTTGCTCGATGTGTTACGCCATAATGCTCAAAGACAACAATCGGATCTCCAGATTTTCGAGATGGGGTCAGTTTATATCCCGCGTCGATTACCCCTGGATGAGCAACCGGATGAGCGCCTGACTCTAGGGATTGCCCTGATGGGAGACTATCCCCGAGAGTGGGGCTTTGCTCCTCGGACAGCAGATTTCTTTGACTTAAAGGGGCTGGTGGAGCTAATCTTTAGCAGGTTGGGCCTTAGCTGTAACTGGGAGGCGGCAGAGTCTGCAGGTCTGCATCCCGGTCGATGTGCTGCGATCAAATTGGGGAATACTAACGTAGGAATTCTAGGAGAAATACATCCCGAGGTGGCTGACAGTTGGGAGCTTTCAGCCCGGGCATATGTGGCTGAGCTTTGCCTGGAGTCTATTATTCCCCGTGTTAGTTGGCAACGGCGAGTAGATAAGCTACCTCGCTATCCGGCTGTAGCCAGAGATTTGGCGCTATTGGCACCAGATACCATACCGGCGCATAGGATTCTGGAAGTGATTCAAGCTGCCGGTGATGATCTGATCCAGAAGATCACTTTGTTTGATGTATACCAGGGTCGCCAGATCCCGACCGGATACCGCAGTTTGGCCTACTCCATCCTATATCAGGCAGAGGACCGCACCCTGACTGACAGTGAGGTTGAAGCTGTAGAGGATCGGATCATGGCACGATTGGAGAAAGAGCTAAGAATAACCCGGCGATGAATGGCTTTCTTTCCGGGCGAGCTCTAGTTTGCCGTTATGATAAAGCTCTTGGATAGGGACCATAGGCTGCAGGAATTCACCGGCGGGATCTGGAAATACTGGATATAGGTAGGGCCCTATTGTGGCAGGAGGAGGAGTTCCTATGTCCAAGCAGCCAGAGCCCAGTGAACAGACCCAAAGTGTACGGGTACGCATAGCTGGTGACGAGTATAGTATCCGGGGTAAGGGTGGCCCCGAATATGTTAAGCGATTGGCCAAAGTAGTGGATAGCTATCTGAGCCCGGTTGTGCAGCGGCACCCTAACTTGCCTCGCAACCGGGCCAGTATCCTGGCACTAATGAATATGGCCCATGATCTAGAAAGCCAGAAGCAGGAAAATCAGGAGCTTATGGAACTGGTGGCCGAAGTCGAGAAATGAGGCTCATGCCATGACCTGGATCGATATCTTAATCATATTGATCTTGATTGTGATGATGCTGAAAGGCTTTGTCAAGGGGCTTGTCCGGGAAGCCTGTGAGCTGGCCGGTATTATCTTTGCTATCTTCTATGCCTACAGAACTTACCATTATTGGGGCGATGAGCTAATCTACCGCTTCCGATGGCCGGATGTAGTGGCCTATCCCTTGGCTTTTGGCGGTATCGCTATTGTGATTAGCCTTCTAGCTGGCCTTTTGGGTTTGCTTATGGCCAAGGTCTTACGCTATACACCGATGAGGATGCTAGATCACTTGGCAGGTATCGGATTAGGCTTCGTTAAGGGGTTTATATGTGTCTGCCTACTCTTAGTGCTGTTTCGAGCTATGCCTTTTGAAGGAATCGGTATCATCATTAGCCAGTCTCCCTTGGCTCAGCAGTTCCTTAGCATAGTGCCCCGTCTTTATGATGGATTGGAGGCAGTCTTTCCCGAAGAGTTTCCGCGGTGGCCCCAAGAAGGCATACAGGATGAACCTGAGAAGCCTCGGCCGCTGCCAAGCAAGTCTCAGACTCCGGTAGTCTAGTATGATGCACGTTTCGGACAAGCAGAGCCGGTTGTTGAGGATAGGTATTTGCCCGAAAATATAGGGAGGCAACAATTACATATGACCAACTTGGCCCTGGCAAGGGCTTTTTTTGAAATTGCTGACCTTATGGATCTGCGTGGTGATAACCCTTTTAAGGCGAATGCTTACCGAAAGGGGGCCCGGGCTATTGAATCTTTGCCGGAGGATATCGGGGGAGTCTATCGGCAGGGCAAGGTGCGGGAGATTCCCGGGATTGGGGAGGTGTTGGCCGAAAAGATCGGGGAATGGCTGAACACGGGACGCATTCAGCACCTGGAGGATCTGCGGCAAGCAGTTCCGGCAGGACTGGTGGAGATGACGACAATTGCCGGAGTCGGTCCTAAGCTGGCCAGGAGATTCTATGCAGAGCTAGGTGTCTCTAACACCAAAGAGCTGGAGGTGGCCTGTCGCAATCGTAAAGTGCGGACCCTCAAGGGCCTAGGGGCAAGAACTGAATGGAATATATTGCGGGGGATCCAAACCTTGCGGGATAGAGGTGATCAGATTCCCTTGGGAGTTGCTCTACCGGTCGCTCGGGAGATACAAGGACATTTGGAGTTGCTCCCAGAGGTAGAGCGGGTTGAGTTGGCCGGTGATTTGCGACGTCGTCAGGAGTTGGTGGACAAGCTGGAATTGGTAGTCAGTAGCTTGGCTCCAGCTCGGACCTTGGAGTCTTTAGGTGGATTGCCAGAGGCAGCAGAGGTATTAAGTACCGAAGCAGCCGTCAAAGGAGTCACTCAGGGAAGCGTTAGATGGAAGAGCGGGCCCATCATTGAAGTGTCGGCGGTGGCTCCAAAAGACTTTTGCTTGACCTTGTGGAAGGCCACTGGTTCACCGGAACATGTGGCTCGCTTACAGGCATTTGCCCGCAAGCAGGGGCTATTGCTAGACAATCACGGGATCTGGCCTGATCCCGGTGATATGCCGCCAGTCAGTGAAGCAGCCCTGTATGAGCTAGTGGGACTTCCCTTTATCCCCCCCGAGATCAGAGAAGGAAAAGGCGAGATTGAGGCGGCTGCCCAGGATGTACTTCCCCAGCTGGTAGAGCTCCCCGATATTCGGGGAGACCTTCACTGTCACTCAAGGTGGAGTGATGGGATCTTGACTTTGGAGGAGGTCGCACTAGCCGCAGAGGCCAAAGGCTATGAATATGTCGCCATCTGTGATCACTCCCAATCCTTAAAGGTAGCCAATGGGCTCACAGCTGAGCGGCTACGGGCCCAAAGCGAGCAGATCCGGCTCATTGACCAAAAACTAGGGAAGCTGAGTCTTCTTTCCGGTATAGAAGTGGATATTCTAGGGGACGGCAGCCTGGATCTACCTGATTCTGTGCTAAAGGAAAGGGATGTGGTGGTTGCTTCTATCCATAGCGGTTTTCGCCAAGATAAGGAGCAACTGACGGCTAGGGTGGTGAGAGCCATGCAGAATCCCCATGTAGACATCATTGGTCACCCGACAGGGCGGCTTCTGGGGCGCCGGGAGCCGTATCCCATTGATATGGATAGAATTATCAAGATGGCGGCTAAGACCGGCACGGTTCTGGAGATTAACGCTTCTCCCGATCGGTTGGATGTTAATGATGTACATGCCTCTAAGGCCCGGGCTGCAGGTGTGAAGATTGTGATTAACACCGATGCCCACAGCCGAGCTGAACTAGACAATATGCATTTAGGACTTGGTGTGGCCCGCCGCGCCTGGTTGACTAAGGACCACGTGATTAATGCCTGGCCGTGGGCGGAGATCCAAGAGTATTTTTCCCATAGATAGTACCTACATCTCCTCAACTTACCTTGGGGGCTAGAAGCATCCAAGGACGGTGTCATTTGCCGGGAGGGTTTCCTGTCCTGTAGTCAAAGTGTTTAGAAGTAAGCTATGAAGTTACTATCCCCAGCTCCGGTAACGGTCGCAGCTTCTAAACACCAGCCATGACTACAGGGGGAGATGTCTTTGGGAAAGTCGCGTCCGAGGGACAAGATCATACTTCAGTCCAATGCCCTGGTGACGGTGCTATTGCTTTTGCTATCATTTATCTTTGGCATCAATTCTCCGGATAGCAGGGCACTACCGCCTGGGAATGGAGAATATAAGGCCTCTCCTGTCGATGGTGAGCTAGGTGGCGGGCTGCGTCGAGATCCTACTTCCTTGCGGGGTAAGGTCATTTTGGTAGATCCCGGCCATGGGGGTGCTAATCCCGGTTCCCGGGGGGTGGGTCCCAGACCAGAAAAGGATAATGTCCTGGCTGTGGCTTGGGACCTAAAAGGTATGCTGGAATATGCGGGTGCGAAAGTGATTATGACAAGGGATGGCGATTATTCGCCTGGAGGGCCAAAAGCGGATCAGCTGGAAGCTCGGGTGCGGATTGCTAACCTCAGCCGTGGCGATGTCTTTGTTTCCATTCATAATGACTGGAACAAGAACAGCAGCCTGACCGGAACTACCACGTATTTTTACAGTCCTGATGGGTACCACTTAGGGGAATCTTTACAGCGAGGTGTAAG
Organism: Bacillota bacterium; assembly: GCA_012799135.1. GTDB lineage: Bacteria > Bacillota > Limnochordia > DTU087 > DTU087 > JAAZLW01. The sequence continues at coordinate 7,430 of JAAZLW010000235.1, forward strand.
CCAAGAACTGAGCTCCCGGAGCTTGGGGGTGAAGTGGGCGAGCTACTACGTATTGAGGAATACGGCTATGCCTGCAGCCCTGGTGGAACTGGGGTTTCTCAGCAACAAAAGGGAAGCCAATCTTCTGTCTACCCGCTCATATCAAACCAAGGCTGCCTTAGGTATCTATAACGGGTTGGTTGAGTACTTTTCCAACAGATCACGATAGGTAGCGTCCCCCCAGTCCTAGGTGGAGCACTTTGTGGTGCTCCTTTTTGGCCTGTCAAGTTTTCCTTAGGTCATCTTTCTGTTATAATGAACACGTAAAACCCCGTTGGCAATTGCTGTACATTTCCAGTGAGTTGTGGGAGAGGGAGGAGAAAGGGCTCACCTAGCACCGGCAAGGGCTGGTGATGCCCGCAGCCGAATGGATCAGAAAACCTTACGTATTTTGGAATTCCATAAGATTCGCCAGCAACTGGCCGCCCATACCGCCTTTGCTTTGGGGAGTGAACGGGCGCTTTGGCTTGAACCTTCGGCTGATATCGACACAATCGAAAAGCGGCAGGGAGAGACAGCCGAGGCTCTTATCCTGATTGATCGGGAGGGGGGATTGCCTTTAGGAGGGGTGCGGGATATCCGTCAGCCGCTCAGAAAGGCAGAGATGGGCTCAACCCTTTCGCCGGAGGACTTACTGGAGATAGCATCGACCTTATATGGTACCGGTAAGGCTCGTCGGTTTTTGATGGAAAAGACTGGCGATAGCTCCCAACTTAGGGAGCTGGCCCAAAGATTGGAACCGGCAGTATCATTGCGGGAGCGAATTGAAGGGAGCATCGGTGATGATGGCGAGGTGCTGGACTCTGCCAGTGAGACTCTGCGCTCCATTAGGAACCGCATGCGTAGTCTGCAGGGGAGGATTCGCGAGCGATTAGAGTCTATCATCCACAGCAGTCGCTATCAAAAAGTTCTGCAAGATCCGATAATCACTTTGCGGAATGGAAGATACGTGGTCCCTGTCAAAACAGAGTTCAAAGGTGCGCTACCTGGTATTGTCCATGATCAGTCCGGTTCGGGTGCTACGCTTTTTGTTGAACCGGCGGCAGTGGTGGAGATTAATAATCAGCTACGGCAGCTAGAGGCCGAAGAAGCCGAGGAAATCGAGAGGATCCTACGTCAGCTGACCTTGGCGGTGAGTGGTAAGGTCAAGGAGCTGTTGGTATCTGTAGAAACACTGGGTCGCCTGGACTTCATATTTGCCAAAGCGTACCTCGCTGCCAGTCAAGAGGCCACAAGGCCACGCCTGCGAACCGATGGCTACTTGGATATGCGGGAAGGTCGGCATCCTTTACTGAAGGGCGAGGTAGTGCCACTGGACATTTGGCTAGGCAAGGAGTTTACTGTCTTGGTGATCACCGGACCAAACACTGGAGGAAAGACGGTAGCACTGAAGACCTTGGGACTATTGACCTTAATGGCCCAAGCCGGTTTACACATTCCTGCCCAGAAGGGGACGGAGATCAACGTGTTTTCCCGAGTCTACGCCGATATCGGGGATGAACAGAGTATTGAGCAGAATCTCAGTACATTCTCCTCCCATATGGCCAACATTGTGCGGATCATGGATGAAGCTGATAGTAACTCCCTGGTGCTGCTGGATGAGCTGGGAGCCGGTACAGATCCGACGGAGGGCGCTACCCTGGCTATGGCACTGCTTCAGTGGTTCCATAAGCAAGGTTGTCGAACCGTAGCCACCACTCATTATTCGGAGCTCAAGGCCTTTGCCTATATGACCGAGGGCCTGGAGAATGCTTCGGTACAGTTCGATGTTGAGACATTGCGTCCTACGTATAAATTGGAGATCGGCTTGCCCGGAAGGAGTAATGCCTTCGCTATTGCGGGTCGCCTCGGGCTCAGGGATGAGGTAATTGATCTGGCTCGTGCCCATTTGACCCAGGAAGATATCCGTATAGATGATATGATTCAGGACATGGAAGAGAATCGACGTAGGGCTATCCATGAACGTATCGTAGCCGAACGTTTGCGGGCCCATGTGGAGTCTACCAGAGAAGAATATGAGAGGCGTCTGGCAGGCATGGAAGAGGCGAAAGATGCCATCTTGGCGGCAGCTCGTCAGGAAGCAAGAGAGTTGCTCAGTAGGGCCAAGAGTGATGCTGACGAGCTCCTAGGTCAACTGCGCAATGCCGATCGAGTTCAGCGGGAGTCCGTTGCCACAGAAGTCCGGTCTTTGCTTGAGAGCAAACGAGAAGCACTGGTAGAGGCCAGACCCGAAAAACCACCTGAGCCACTCCCAATACAGCTGGAGAAGATGGTGCCCGGTACACCGGTTTACCTGAGCAAATTGAAACAGAAAGGGCGGATCTTGGATCTGACAGCCAGTGGTGATGCCCTGGTTCAGGTAGGCGCTTTGCGAGTGACTCTGCCGGCACAGGAGCTGACTGTTACAGAAGAACAACCTATAGCTACCGGATCACGGGAGAATATAGGTCTGCGAACCAGCAAGGCCTCGGTGATTTCCAGTGAATTGGATTTGAGGGGGATGACTGTAGAAGAAGCACTGGGTAAGGTAGACAAGTACCTGGATGATGCGCTCTTGGCGGGATTAGCCCGGTGCAGGATTATTCACGGCAAAGGCACAGGGGCTCTCCGTTCGGCCATTCGGTCCCAGTTGGAAACCCATCCTCAGGTGAAAGCCTATCGATGGGGCGAACCCGGCGAGGGGGGAGATGGTGTGACTGTGGCTGAGCTTGGATAAGGAATGTCTTGATAAGGGCCATCGAGCATGGAGCTTGATTCGGATGGAGCTGGAGTCAACCTCTAATATAGTAAGGAAGGGGGAACCGCAAAGTGACTAACGTATTTAGATGGCGGAAGTACCGATTACTGATTGTCACCGTCTTTATCATATCTATACTAACCGGTGCTGCCCTGGGTATATTTGCCGGCTTCCTAAAAAGCGCTCCCTCGCTGGCGGAAGTGGAGTTTTCTCCGAGATTAACTAGTTACGTATATGACGCAAATGGTGATGTGCTCACTAGGCTTTATAAGGAGAATCGGATTAAGGTCAGTATTGACCAGATCCCGAAGCATATGCAAAACGCTGTTGTGGCCGCAGAAGATGATAGTTTCTATGAACATCATGGCATTGATTTTCCTTCTATAGCTAGGGCCATATGGGTAGATATCCGGGCTAGGGCTAAGGTACAAGGTGCCAGTACCATTACTCAACAGCTAGCCAAGAATGCTTTTCTCACACAGAAGAAGTTGTGGTCTCGAAAACTCCAAGAGGTGTTGTGGGCGATTCAGATAGAGAGAAAATACTCGAAAGATGAGATTTTGGAGACATACCTCAATCTCATCAACTTTGGGCATGGCGCCTATGGGGTGCAAGCCGCCTCAGAGATGTATTTTGGCAAGAGAGTAGAGGATCTGACCCTCAGTGAGGCAGCACTTCTGGCGGCAGTTCCCAAAAGCCCCACTTACCTAAGTCCCATCTCTTACCCCGATGCGGCCCTCCGCCGCCGCAACTGGGTCTTGGGGCGTATGGCTGAATTGGGCTATGTAACTGAGGCAGAAGCAGAGGCCGCCAAGGAGACTCCTATTCAGGTGGTCAAGCGCCAACCCCGGGAACGAATTGCTCCTTATTTCATTGATTATGTCCTGCAGCAGCTTTTGGAGCGCTATGGTGAGGAAATGGTCTTTGGGGGAGGCCTAGAGGTCTATACAACGCTGGACTTAGAGATGCAGCGCGTTGCCGAAGAGGAGTTGATAGAAGGGCTGCCAATGGGGCCGGTGGACGAAAATGGGTTGCAGCAGCCCCAAGGCGCACTTGTAGCCATCGATCCCCGAACTGGATATGTTAAGGCTATGGTTGGTGGCAGGGGTGAAGATAAGTTCAACCGGGCGGTCATGGCTAAGCGCCAGCCGGGCTCAGCCATGAAGCCCTTTATCTATACTGTGGCCATGGAACAGGGATACTCTCCGGCGACTGTAATGGTGGACGAGCCTGTGGAGTATGTATTGGCTACTGGAGAGAAATGGGCTCCCCAAAACTACCATAGGGACTATAAAGGTGCAGTTACCCTCAGGGATGCCTTGGAAAACTCGATTAACATTGTGGCTGTCAAGCTGCTGGATCAGGTGGGAATCAAGAATGTGATTAGCATCGCTAAGAATATGGGTATTTCTACCATAGTAGAAGAAGGCCGCTACAATGATCTGGGGCTTGCACCTTTGGCCCTAGGTGGACTTACCCACGGGGTCACTGTACTGGAGATGGCATCAGCCTACGGTGTATTTGCCAATCAAGGAGTATGGGTTGCTCCGGTCACGATTACCAAAGTGGTTGATTCTGAGGGTAATGTCTTGGAGGAACACAAACCTCGGCATAGAGAGGTGCTAAGCAAGCAGACCGCCTACATCATGAGTGATATGTTGCGGGGTGTTGTCGAGCGGGGCACCGGACGAAGGGCAAATATTGGAAGGCCTGCAGGCGGAAAGACCGGGACGGCACAAAGCTATACCAATGGCTGGTTTATTGGGTATACACCGAGTCTGGTTACAGCTGTCTGGATGGGTGATGATGAGCAGAGCCAAGAAATGGTGTACAAGGGTGTTCGCTATGGCAGCTGGAATGCAGCGGATATCTGGGGTCAATTCATGCGGCGGGCGCTGAAGGATCAGCCGGTGGAGGATTTTGTCAAGCCAGAGGGCATAGTCGAAGGTGTGCTGATTGACACGAAAACCGGACTTTTGGCACGCAAGAATGGTACCATCCCAGAGTCAGATATGCGATATGAGGTCTTCATAGCGGGAACCGAACCTAAGGAGTATTCACCTCGGGTGAAAACTCTGCTAGATCATATCAAGGAGATCTTCTTAGGCCAGCCGGAGAAAGGCCCTGCTGTGACACCATCGCCCAAACCTGGCCCAGAATCTGATTCCGTGTCCGATAGAGATGCTCCCATCGGTGGGCATGAAGAGCACCCAGGAGCAGTTGCTCCCTTGGAGTCGTCTCCTTCGGTCCAGAAACCGGAAGGTGAAGTATCTGAGCCCGAGGGCGATGCTCCGGTGCCATCTCCAGAAGACGAAGAGGAATTGCTCAGAGAGCTGAAGGAAGCTTTTGGCCTATAGTGTCCATGGGCCTTTCTGCTTGACACTCAAGAATCGGCTATTGCGATTGGGGAGGCAGTATGCTATAATCAGACGCAAAGTGATGGGTCGGCATGAATCTGTCGACCGTTTATCAGCGATGAAGGAGAGAGTAGCATTTGCTTCGGGCTGAAAGAGAGCCGGTGGAGGGTGCAAACCGGCGTCCGAGCTCATGTGAAGTACACTCCTGAGCTTTCCCGTTGAACCGTGCACCCCAGGGTGCGAGTAGTAGATGGGAACGGCAGCCACCGTTATTGGCTGAAGCGAAGCCGTGAACTAGCGCCAGTGTAGCCTAATCTTCTAACAACGGGATCAGACACCGAAAGTGGCTAGTGCACTGCTTAACTAGGGTGGTACCGCGGGAGCCTCTCGTCCCTACAGGATGAGAGGCTTTTTGGATCTCATTTTCGGTTGTTGAAAGGGGAAGGCAAATGTCTATACAGGTCTTATCATTGGAAGAAGAGCTGGCTCTGATCAAGCGGGGGACTGAGGAGATTTTCCCGGAAGAAGAACTAGTAGAGAAACTCAAGAAGTCTCGTCAGACCAGGAAGCCGCTCAAGGTAAAACTAGGGGTAGATCCTACCGGTGCAGATCTGCATCTAGGACACGTAATCCCTGTACTGAAGCTGAAGCAGTTTCAGGATCTGGGTCATGAAGCAATTCTAATTATCGGGGACTATACAGCTATGGTAGGAGACCCTTCGGGCCGCAACAAGACTCGACCACAGCTCACCCATGAACAAGTCTTGGAAAACTGCCGTACGTATCAGGAGCAGGTTTTCCGAATCCTGGATCCCCAGAAGACAAGGGTAATGTACAATGGCGCCTGGTTTAGCAAGATGACCTTCCAGGATGTGATCAAGCTCATGTCTCAGATGACCTTGGCCAGGATGCTGGAACGGGAGGATTTTGCGAGCCGCTTTCAGAATCAGATGCCTTTGAGCCTACACGAGCTGATCTATCCTCTCATGCAGGGATATGATTCGGCAGCCATTGAGGCCGACATCGAACTAGGTGGAATTGACCAGAAGTTCAATATCTTGGTGGGAAGAGACTTACAGAAAACCATGGGGTTGGAGCCCCAAGTGGGTGTATGTAATCCGATCTTAATCGGGCTGGATGGTAAGGAAAAAATGAGCAAGAGCTTAGGCAACTACATCGGGATCAAGGATCCCGCCAGTGAAATGTACGGGAAAACCATGTCGTTACCTGATGAGCAGATGATGATGTACTTTGAACTAGTCACTGATGTATCTATGGCCAAGCTGCAGAAAATGGAAAAGCAACTAAAGACCGGTGAGTTGCATCCTAGGGATATGAAGCGTTTCTTGGCCAGAGAAATAGTGAGCCGGTTTCATGACCGGGATGCGGCAATAGAGGCCGAAGCTGAATTTGACCGTGTATTCAAGGAAAACCAAGTCCCTGAGGATATCCCCGAGGTAATCCTAACCACAGATGACTTGGAGGATGGGAAGATCTGGGTAGTACGGCTGCTGGTCAAGGCGGACCTGGCTACATCCAACGCAGAGGGCAGACGTTTGATTCAGCAAGGAGGAGTGAGGATCGACGGGGAAATCATTGACAACGTAGATCTGGACTGGGTGCCGAGGGCCAATGCAGTGGTGCAGGTAGGGAAACGGCGTTTTGCACGGGTAGTTGTGGCCTAGTCTAGTCCAGTCTACTGAGGCGGGTCTTTAGGTCTATTCCTTGGGCCCGCCTTTGTGTTTGGGTTTCTCACCACCTGGAGGAAAGGGTATGAACAGCCCCAATGCCAGAATATATATGAGTACGGGCAGGGTGAGGTGGTGAGAGACAGTGCAAAAACGGTGGCGGCCAAAAACCCGATCTTCTGGGCAAAGGGGATATTGGCATGAACTGCAAGTGATAATCAGTTTGCTTCTGTTCTTCCTTGTAGTATCATCGGTGATTGCGTCCTGGTATGTGGATCTTCGAATCCGGCCGGTGGTGCGGCGTTGGGCAGAGCAGCGGGGAGTCAATATTGCCACCAGGGCCATTAATAATGCTATCCAAACGATCATGGTGACGGGGATTGATTCCTCGGAATTAGTCCATTTCCAGAATGATCAAACAGGTCGTATTGTGGGCGTTAGTTTTGAGTGGGGTAGGATCAATGGCATCGTGTCGAATCTGACTAACCGCATCCAAAGTGCGATCAATACAACAGCTAATGAGGAAATTCCGGTACCCCTAGGTCAGCTTACGGGGATTGAGGTGTTAGCCGGACTTGGACCGAGGATTCCTGTGAAGATTATTCCCGTGGGGGCCGTAGATACTATTCCCCGCATCGAGTTTTTGGAGAAGGGGATCAACCAGACTTTTTACCGCATCTATCTGGATGTGAGGACAACGGTACGTATTGTTGTGCCGTTGGTTGAAAAGGATATACAGATTAACAGTGCCGTGCCGATAGTAGAGCAATGGATAGTAGGTGATGTACCCCAGGTTTATCTAAACTGGAAGCCGGATCTACGGGAGCTGGAGAAAAGCCAGGAAACCCTAACCAACGAGCCGCACTGACTAACAAGAACCCAGTGAGGAGAACCTGCTGGGTTCTTGGACTAGTCTCCCATTCATCGTCATGATCAGCGAGGAATCCGGATTCTGTCTCACTATACATTATCCCTATTTGTCGTGTACACTGAGCTGCTGTCTCACCAGTTCAATCAACTTGCGAGAAGTGTATCGGCCGGATAGAACCACTTTGCCATCAAGACAGACAGCTGGGAGTTGATCAGGATGCTCCTTAGCCCAGCTGATGGCTTGTGCTGGACATTCCTGGTCGGCTTGATCGATATCAACATAGGTGAGGACAAGTTGATTCGGGAAGTGAAGGTTCAGCTGCCGCAGATAGAAAGCAGCGACCTCAGCCTGAGGCCGTATCCTACCTTTTCAACCATAGCATGTACTATGGGTCTTGGAACCGAGGATAATTACATGTAGCATGTTGGCGAGTCCTCTTTCTGGTCAGATACTGATAGATCCTCTTCGTGGTCACATACTGACAAGTCCTCTTTCTGGTCAGCATCCTGTTTACAGCTCACATCAGCCAAGTGCGTGAAGGCCATCAGAGCACGCTGCTTAATCTCTTCAGGGTCTCGGATCCAGTCCACCCATTGCCTGTCTGTAATCATTCTCTTCAGAAATCCAAGCCATGCATTTTTCTCATCGGAACCATCCAGGTTGGTGAGTTCCCATGGAGGTGGCTGATCTTTGGTAAGGCTACCTTGCTGACATGCCTGATAATGAGCCCAAAGTAAAGCTAGTGCAAAAGGATTAGGTTGATCGCTTTCACTCGCTGACCCATGGCTTGTTTGGGCTATTTCAACTTGAATATCCTCCGGGCGCAGAGGTTCAGGAGATGTTTTCGTTACCTTGTAGTACCGCTGTAACCTAACAGTAGTTGATTTGCCGCCAGGCATAATCTACCCCCCTAGCATAGCATAGTATTGAGGGAGTGCACACTCCTTGTGCTTTGCACTCCCCCAGAATCTGTGTTAGCAGCATCTGCAGGGGCGTTGGATGCAGCCCAACAGCCCCACAGCAAGGAGAGCTATACTAGCACAAGCCAGTAGATGTCGTTTGCAGCTCTTACCCTACTGGCGGACAGGGTCCGAGGCATTCTACTCCGGTCACATCGACACTCGCCGTCACGGTAAAGGTAACCTCGAAAGTAACACAGATGAGCTCATTGAACTCATCAATACACTGATTGACCTGCTGTTGCTGGAGCCTTGCCATGCATTTCACCTCCTCTGATCCCCTTGGTATCTATCGAGTTGAGAGAACCGACTGCAGTCTAGAGTACGTTTGCTATTCATATCGCGTCATAAGAGGCAACTCCGATTATTGGCTAACCGGCCCTTGGGTGCAGGGATTACGGACAGGGGCAAGCAGGTCCTAACTGACAATCGGGATTCACTGTAGCCGGTGCCGGACCACCCTTTGCGGCCACATCCCTGAGCACCTGATCAAACTGTCCCATCACGTCAAAGCAATACAAGACGACTCCATCGGCCTGGGTTGTGCCGGCATCGAATTTAAGGCCAGATTGTCCTCCCAGATCGGCTTGGGGACCAACGTTGAACGGGATAGGAATCCCATTACGTGTAACTTGTGTGACCATAGGAGGGGGATTGCAGAGTTCAAGCACCCAATGGCTGAGTGCCGGATCACCCTGGACACTCACCCGATAGCACCAGCGCTGGATGGGCCCTAGCTGCTGCACACTCGCAAAGACAATGTGATAGATTGCCGTCTGTCCGGTCTGTGGGTTGGTTACCTCCAGAACGCAGAGCACTTCCGGGGCACAGGGGCCTAAGCAGTCTACATCAATAACTTCATCGGTGGCCTCGGCGGTGAAAGTAATGGTGAAGGTGGTACAGATCTGTTCATCGAACTCATCGGTGCAGGCAGGGATTTGCTGCAGCTCTTGATTCATGGTCGAGTCACCTCCTTTCCATTTCCACTTCAGAGTACTCCGAGTACTTAGTGACGGACACGGGATTGTACTACTGATTCAGCTGACCATTGGTTGATGGGATTAGGGTCCGTGTAATCAATCTTCCGAAGTGGTTTCCAGGATAGGGGAAGTGGTGTATAATGGCGGTAGTTGTTGGGAGGTGCGGAGTTGACTCTTGCTAATCTACTTACGATGCTGCGTCTGGCAGCCGTCCCGCTATTTCTCTACCTGTTTTCCTTAGAAGGAATGGATCCCCGCTGGATTGCCCTGGTATTTGTGCTTACCGGTATCACAGATATCCTTGATGGGCATTTGGCCCGGTCTCGCAACGAGGTAACTCGTTTCGGTACTCTAGCTGATCCGCTTGCGGATAAGCTCATCATGCTAGCAGCTGTAATCTCCTTAGCATCGCGGGGGAATGTGCCGGTATGGGTGGCAGTATTGCTGGCAGCTAAAGAGATCGCCCTGATGGTCGGTGCCGGCGTATTCTTGATTTCGCGAAGCAAGGTTACGCCCGCCAGTAATCTCGGCAAATCCGCCACTGCACTACTGTACATTGGGGTTACAGGGACTATTCTAGGCATTTCGGCTTCCATCTATTTGGTTATCTTGGGAGTGGGGGTGTCTCTCTTGGCCGGCCTGGATTACCTGCGACAGGCCTTGGGCAAATAGAGTGGTGACCAAGCAGTCGCATGAACTGGAACCATACAGGGAATGGTATTTCCCGTATGGTTTTGTGGTGTAAAGGAGAATTCACTTGCGGCTGATCGTCTTGGTTGTTGTATCGCTGGTACCGGCCTTGGCTTGGGCATGGTTTTTTAGAGAACAGGATCTCTATGAGAAAGAGTCCCCTGGGGCCTTACTGCTGACGTTTCTGGCTGGAATGATCGCGGTCATACCCGCCATTCTATTAGAAGAACCTTTTCGCAACATGATCGAGACCGGCAGTATACTCTCCCGGGTATTGATTGCTTTCTTGGTGGTAGGGCTTGGGGAGGAAGCATTGAAACTATTGGCTGTCTATTGCTCGGCCTACCAGAGAGCGGAGTTTACGGAAGTCATTGATGGGATGATCTATTCTATTACCGCAGCTCTGGGTTTTGCGGCTGTAGAGAACCTGCTCTATACCTTGGCCTTTGGGATTCAGGTTGCTCCCGCCCGGGCACTGGTCAGTTCCCTTGCCCATGCAGCTTTCTCGGGCCTAGGTGGCTTTCATGTGGGCTTGGCGCGGTTTGCTTCGCAGGGATCGACTGGGCAGGCCATTAGCGGTCTAGTCCTGGCCGCGTTTTTGCACGGTATCTATAATACTCTGATCATGATCAAACTCGTGTCTCCTTTGGGCATCATCTTGCTCATGGGGATATTGTATTGGGGTCTCTTTCGCCGACTCAGGCAAGCAGCTGCTCTTTCCCCTTTCTGCCGCAGGCTTGATCAAAGAAAGTAGCTGTGTTTCCCTGTCCAGGAAGCAGTTTCCGCCACATCGCTGGCAGGGGCATACCTTGGCAGTACTACTGCCTGTGTGGTAAAATAAGACGGGACACGGGTGTCGGCCGGGGACTGGAAGGGAAGTGTTTTAGGTGGCAGGACATTCCAAGTGGGCTAACATCAAACACCGAAAGGGCAAAGAGGATGCTCGCCGAGGTCAGCTTTTTACAAAATTGGCCAGACAGATTACTCTCGCCGCCCGTGAAGGTGGTGGGGATCCGGAGACTAATTTCCGCTTGCGATTAGCGATAGACAAGGCCCGTGGCAGTAACATGCCAAATGACAATATCGAACGGGCAATCAAGCGGGGAACCGGGGAACTCGAAGGCGTGAATCTGGAAGAAGTTATTTACGAAGGCTATGGGCCTGGTGGTATGGCCATTCTTTTGGAGGCACTCACTGACAATCGTAATCGTACTGCTAGTGATGTAAGACATGTTTTTGCCAAGCATGGGGGGAACTTAGGGGAAAATGGTTGTGTGGCATGGATGTTTGAGAAAAAGGGTCGATTAGTTATAGATAAGCAGGTCACCCCCATAGATGAAGAGACCCTGATGCTGGAAGCCATTGAAACAGGCGCAGAAGATATTGAGGTAGATGAGGAGTATATCGAGCTGATCACTGCACCTGGAGATTTCTTGGCAGTAAAAGAAGCACTGGAGCTATCGGGCTATAAGTTTGAAGATGCTGAGGTAACTATGATTCCCACCAACACTGTGGAAATACCTAAAGATAAGGTGGAGCAAGCTCTGCGGTTACTGGAAGCCTTAGATGAGCTAGATGACATTCAGGAGGTCTATGCTAACGGGGATATTGACGAGGAAGTACTATCGGAAGGCGCTTAGAGTCCCAGGGGTTTCAATAGCTTATGAAGGCCCGCTTGTTTGAGAAGCGGGTTTTCTTATTTTCTCCCGTGGTATAATTTTTCCTCGATAGGAAACCATAACCATGAATATCCTTGCGGGAGATGGTATCAATGGTGGCACGGCACAAATGGTTGCTACTGGGTGTCGCCGTCCTATCGTTCTGCCTTGGCTTTGGCTTGACTGTCTGGGTATGGAAGGGTACACCAACTGTCCCCGAACCGGTGAAGGTTCAGGAGCAGTTGGGAATAGAGCAAGGTACCGACACCAGCCATAAAGACCTGTCTTTGGACGAAAGCCCCGATGAACCCCAGTTGCGTTTGCTGTCAGAGGCCGATTTGGTGCAAACGGTGATCTCGGAATCCGGACAAGTTCTGACGACCTCTACCTCAACACTACCGGAAGAACTGGTAGGAAGAACCTTAGGTGAGGTCAGGAGTATTCACCCAGAATGGCGAGTGGTAGGGTTTTCACCCGAGCGGCTGACGGTAAGAATTCCGGAGACCCACATGGAGGCCCTCTATGGCCACCTTTCCTTTCTAGGAATTTACGAAGGGAAAGTATCTGTGTTTAAAGGGAAGCCTGAAGTGTACCAGCGATTGGTGCGGGTTACAGGCATTCCAATTTCCGGGTTGCCGGATTTTGAGGTCCGCAACCTTGAACGGGGAATTCCCTATGACGGAGATGAGGAGCTATCATTGCTGCTGGAAAGCTTGAAAGAACGGGAGGAATAGGGTTAACGTCCAACAACAATGGTCGGATCCGTTGGTGGATAGTCTTCTGGTGGCCAGTGAGCCATGTCAGGATAGCAGGAATTTACTGCTCTGATATGGAATAACTGTTCGAGTAAGGAGCTAGGCTTCTCTCGGATGTGGCTGCAGCAGAAGGCTTTGGCGCGCTTAGAAAAGGTAGTGGTTATTCTTGCTGATATTGGGAATTGATCCGGGGACAGCGATTACAGGATATGGTCTGATCAAGGTTGAGGGAAGCAAATTGACCCCGCTTAACTATGGTGCCCTTCGGACTGGAGCAAGGCAAGAGACAGCTGTTCGATTATCTGTCATCCATAGTAATCTGTGCAACCTGATTCGAGCCGCTACCCCCGATGTAGTAGCAGTCGAGCAGCTTTTTTTCAATACCAATGTCACTACGGCTCTAGCGGTGGGTCAAGCCCGGGGGGTCATCTTGCTGGCAGTGGCTCAAGCGGAGATACCACTGGTTGAGTATACGCCTTTACAGGTTAAACAGACTGTGACCGGGAATGGGCGAGCGACTAAGCAACAGGTTGGTTATATGGTCAAAACTCTACTCAAACTGGAGACTGTCCCTAGTCCTGATGATGTTTCGGATGCCTTGGCTATAGCTATCTGTCATGCTCATTTGGGCTCAACTTTGGATCGTTTCGCTAGATACGCGCAACAGTAGTTGGCAAAAAAGATGCACACGCAGAATGCAACGGTCTGAAGCCGGCTAGGTGAGAGTGACCGGATCGGGCACGTCTTGCGTCCAACCTGGGGTTGAAGGGTAGGTGGCGAGTAGTGATCGGGAGGCTACGGGGTATAATCCAGTTCATATCAAGGGAGCAATTATTGATCGATGTGCATGGGGTAGGCTACCTGGTCAGTGTTCCAGCCTCAACTGCAGCACACCTTGTGGAGGGCAATGAAACAACACTGTTGATCTATACTCAAGTCCGAGAAGATGCCATTATCCTTTACGGTTTTGCTACCCAGAGGGAAAAAGAGGTGTTCGAATTGCTGAACACTGTATCGGGGGTGGGGCCGAAGCTGGCATTGTCGGTTTTGTCCACGCTTTCTCCTGATAGTTTTTGTCAGGCGATTCTCCAAGCAAATCTCAGGCGATTGACAGAGGTTCCTGGTATCGGCAAGCGAACAGGGGAGCGTTTGATCGTTGAGCTCAAGGATAAGATTGCTAAGAGTTTTGTGCCCACCGGGTTATCGCAAGCTGTTGGCGGCGGTAGTGACAATCAGGTAGCGACAGAAGCCCTAGAAGCTCTGTTGGCCTTAGGCTACTCCACCTTGGAGGCGGAAGAAGCTTTGTCTCATGTGCAGTCTGATGGCACCGAGAGTATTGAGACAGTGATTCGAAGAGCACTCGGTTTTCTTGTCAAGACAGGAAACGTCTGAGGTGATGAGGATTGGCTGGTGAACGCATGATATCCGGGGCCAGACAGGATATTGATGTTGATATAGAATTGAGCCTGCGCCCCAAGACCCTTGATGAGTATGTGGGTCAGGATCAAGTGAAAGAGAACCTAAGGATTTTCACGGAAGCAGCCCTTAACCGGGGCGAGGCTCTCGATCATGTGCTGCTTTATGGGCCTCCTGGTTTAGGGAAAACCACTCTAGCCAACATCATTGCCAATGAGATGAGGGTTGGTATAAGGACGACTTCGGGACCGGCCATCGAGCGTCAAGGCGATTTGGTGGCCATTCTCACGAATCTGGAACCCGGTGATGTGCTATTTATTGACGAGATTCATCGGCTACGGCGACCTGTAGAGGAAGTCCTGTACCCCGCCATGGAAGACGCAGTAGTAGATATCATGATCGGTAAGGGACCTGGGGCTCGTTCTGTTCGTTTAGATCTGCCTCCCTTTACCCTAATTGGTGCCACTACCAGGGCCGGTATGCTCACTTCACCGCTACGGGACAGGTTTGGAGTGATCAGCAGGTTGGAGTTTTACTCACAAGAAGACCTTAGATGCATTGTCCAGCGCGCGGCCGGCATACTGCGCATAGCCATTGATGAAGCGGGGGCTTGGGAGGTAGCCAGGCGGGCCCGGGGCACTCCTAGAGTAGCTAACCGCTTATTGAAGCGGGTGAGGGACTATGCGGAAGTTCGGGCTGATGGAGTGATCACTGGCGAGGTAGCAAGAGCGGCTTTACAGCTCTTTGAAGTAGATGAACTAGGGCTGGACCGGGCGGACCGCAATCTGCTGCTTACCATTGTGGAGAAATTCGACGGCGGCCCAGTCGGTGTCGATACCCTAGGTGCAGCCATCAACGAGGAAGTAGAGACTATTGAGGATGTTTATGAACCATACCTAATGCAGGTAGGTTATCTGCAGCGGACTCCCCGGGGCAGAGTGGTGACCACTAGGGCTTATCGCCATCTTGGGATGGTTGCGCCGCCGAGAACCAGCCAAGAACAGCTCTTTGAATAAAGTGAAGCTGGGGGGCTTTGAGAGGAATGCCTTCTATGGGAAGAACAATGATTATCCTGGGCATTGCCCTGATAGTAATAGGTATCGTACTGAATGTGGTGCCGAGAGTCCCCTGGCTCGGGCGGCTTCCGGGGGATATTGTGATCAAAAGAGAAGGATTTGTGTTGTATTTCCCCTTGGCAACATGCCTTCTGGTCAGTCTAGTCATTTCCATATTAATACGTATTTTTCGCCACTGAGGAGCCAGTGAGCTTGCATGTAACCTAAGGACACTAGCTACTTTTTGGCAAGTGTTTTCCATGGCTGACCATAGAGGGGCATATTTACTGTACCGGACTCATATTGGTAACAATATGGCTGGGATAGCTCAAATGGATGAAGGGTAGAAGGCGACTTTCGGTCCCTTGCTACTCGTAGCTTCCGGCTGATAGTTCCCGGCTTCTGTTCGGTAAGCAAGGAGATGGGTCATATGGCTTTATATAGAACAGAAGCTATAGTCTTGCGTACACGTAACCTGGGTGAGGCTGACAAGATCCTCACCCTTTTCACCAAAGAACGGGGAAAAGTCAGCGCCGTAGCCCGGGGGAGTCGCCGCCCACGTAATCACCTGATGGGAGTCGCTCAGCCGTTTACCCATAGTACTTTTCTGATTTTTCGGGGTAAGAACCTGGATTCGATTAGTCAAGGTACCATAATCAATGCCTGGCTGTATCTACGGGAAGATCTGTTGAAGATGGCCTATGCCAGCTATATTGTGGAATTGGTGGATCGGCTCACGGAGGAATACGATCCGAGTGAAAGGATCTATTCACTTTTGGTGGCTGTGTTTGAGAGATTGTGTAATGATGGTTTGGAGACTAGGCTGGTCAGGTTCTTTGAGCTTCGTTTTCTGCGCCTGATCGGACTCGATCCTCAATTAGAACACTGCGTTGGGTGTGATACAGTTGTGACCGATACCGGCCATCAGCTGCGGTTTAGCCCGAGAGAAGGGGGGGTCTTGTGCCCTGATTGCCAGAGAAGGCGGACCGATGCTTTATCTCTTTCACTTGGAGCATATCAGGTCATGAGATGGCTCTCCAATGCCGATATCGACAGACTGTCTGTTCTGCAAATGCCCGAAGCAGTGGCAGATGAAGTGGAGGAGACGCTGCGGAATTTCATTAATTTCCATCTGCAAAGGCCGTTAAAATCGCTGGAATTTCTGTACACTATTCGGGGAACCTCCTAGATAGATCACACTATAATAGGAAGTGGTGCAATGGGTATTGATGAACTAAGTAAGATCGATCTGCTGCGCGAGAGAATGGATCTCAGCTACCAGGAGGCTGTGGAACTGCTACACTTAACCGAGGGCTCGGTAGTCGATGCTTTGGTCTTGGCAGAAGCCAAGAACAAGCAAGCCCAGTGCAGCTGGGAGGTACGGGGTCGCGAGGTAGTAGCCAAGATCCAAGAGCTTTTGCGGGAAGGCAATATCACCAAGATTAGAATCATGCATGAAGGGAAACCGGTGTTCGTCTTTCCCGTAACAGCTGGGTTAGTTGGTGTCTTGGTTATGCCCAAACTGGCTCTTTTGGCGACATCAGTCTGTCTGTTGGGCCGCTGCCGGATAGAAGTAGAACGGGACTATCCTGGGGATCCCATATCGGAAGCATAGCATTTCCTCATTTTACAAGGATTTAACTGAGGTGGAGAAGGAGAATGATGCCCTGTCACGAATACTACTAAACGGTCCCTTGGCAAGTGGAATGGGACTAGGTTTTTTTGAAATACTAGGATGCTCGGGTAGCTATCATGGTACTTAGCTTCGCTGTTTTTGACATCTCAGTCTGGGTAAGGTGGGACGGTTTACTGTGCGAGTGGGTCAACTCTGGTCCAGCCCGTCCACCAAGGGCATTAGAAGCCACCCGCTGTCCCCATACTAGACTGTGCATGCATAGAAAGAAACACCTCCCGGATTCCGGGATAAAAAGAGGAGGATGCAGTAGATGACCCAAAAGTACGTCTATTTTTTTGGCGGAAAAAAGGCCGAGGGTAAAGCGGAAATGAGAAACCTCTTGGGTGGGAAAGGTGCCAACCTTGCCGAAATGGTGAATATCGGCATTCCGGTACCGGCAGGCTTCACCATTACCACCGAGGTTTGTATCGGTTACTACGATAACAATAAGCAGTGGCCGGCAGGCCTGGAAGGCCAGATCAAGGAAGCGATTGGCAAAGTGGAAGCAGTTATGGGGTCCAAGTTTGGTGACCCGAAGAATCCGCTTCTTCTGTCAGTCCGCTCCGGTGCTCGTGTGTCGATGCCGGGCATGATGGATACAGTCTTGAACCTAGGACTCAATGATACAACCATCAAAGGCCTGACGGAGATTTCGGGTGATGAGCGGTTTGCATATGATAGCTACCGCCGTTTCATCCAAATGTATGGCGACGTAGTACGCGGTGTCGATCACGACTTTTTCGAAGAGATCATCGAAGCTAAGAAAAAGGAAAAGGGCGTAGAGCTCGATACTGAGCTAGACGCGAATGATTGGAAGGATGTCGTAGTCAAGTTTAAGGCTCTATACAAAGAAAAGACCGGTGATGACTTCCCTGAGGATCCCTTTGAGCAGTTGAAGGGCTCCATTAACGCGGTCTTTGAGTCTTGGTATAATCCAAGAGCGATCCGTTATCGCGAGCTTAACGACATACCCCACAATTGGGGCACAGCCGTAAACGTTCAGACTATGGTCTTCGGTAACATGGGTGTTCACCCTGCTACCGGCAAGGGTTCGGGTACCGGTGTTGCCTTTACCCGAGACCCGGCTACTGGAGAGAATGTCTTCTATGGCGAGTATCTGATGAACGCCCAGGGAGAAGACGTTGTTGCCGGCATTCGTACTCCTCTTCCGATCAGCAGTCTCGAAGAAGAGATGCCTGAAATCTACGAAGAACTAGAGGCCATCAGACACAAGCTGGAGGAGCATTACCGTGAGATGCAGGATGTGGAGTTTACCATTCAGCGGGGTAAGCTTTACATGCTTCAGACCCGTTCTGGTAAGCGGACTGCAGGTGCGGCTGTACGTATCGCGGTAGAGATGGTTAAGGAAGGCCTCATCGATAAGGAAACAGCTATAACTCGAGTCGATCCTGCACAGCTGGACCAGTTGCTGCATCCGACTATTGACCCCAATACTAAGGCCAAAGTACTTGGGACCGGACTGCCCGCTTCTCCCGGAGCAGCGGTAGGCAGAGTGGTCTATAGTGCCCAAGATGCCGAAGCGTGGAGAGCCCGGGGTGAGCATGTAGTGCTAGTGCGGACTGAGACCTCCCCAGATGATATCGGTGGGATGGACGCAGCTCAGGGCATCTTGACTACTCGTGGTGGTATGACCTCCCACGCAGCCGTAGTGGCTCGTGGCATGGGTAAGCCTTGTGTGGCCGGTCTTGAATCGGCACAGATCCGCTATCAGGACAAGACGATCACTTTCGAAGATGGCACTGTGGCCAAAGAAGGCGACTGGCTGACGCTAAACGGTACCACCGGCGAAGTCCTGCTTGATAAAGCCGATTTGATCGAGCCTGAGCTCACCGGTGATTTCGCGATCATCGAAGAGTGGGCTGACAGTATCCGTACACTCAAGATCCGAACCAATGCTGATACTCCTCATGATGCAGAGGTTGCTCGCAACTTCGGTGCTGAAGGTATTGGCCTATGTCGGACTGAGCATATGTTCTTTGCGCCAGATCGGATTGGCGTTGTACAGCAGATGATCTTGGCTGACAATGTCGAGACTCGCAAGAAGGCCTTAGCCAAGCTGCTACCTATGCAGAAGGGCGATTTTGTGGGAATTCTCAAGGCTATGCAGGGATTGCCTGTGACTATCCGTCTACTCGATCCGCCTCTGCATGAGTTCCTGCCTCATACTGACAAAGACATTGAGGCATTAGCCCAGGCCATGGGTCTTAGCAAGAAAGCAGTCGAGGAGAAAGTCGATAGTCTGCGTGAGATGAACCCGATGTTAGGTCATCGTGGCTGTCGCTTGGGCATCACCTATCCGGAGATCTATGACATGCAAGTCCAGGCCGTCTTTGAGGCTGCCTGTGAACTGGTTAAGCAAGGCTTGAATGTCATACCTGAGGTCATGATCCCGTTGATTGGCACCGTGAAGGAGCTGGAGATTCTTCGGAAGAATGCTGTCAAGGTAGCCGAAGATGTGATCAGCAAAGCCGGTGTCAAGCTTGAATACCATGTCGGAACCATGATCGAAATACCAAGGGCATGCCTGTTAGCCGACAAGATTGCCAAGGTCGCTGACTTCTTCTCCTTTGGCACCAATGACCTTACTCAGATGGGTTTTGGCTATAGCCGTGACGATGCTGGCAAGTTCCTCGCAGCATATCTAAAAGAAGGCATCCTGGAGAAGGATCCGTTCCAGACTCTGGATCAAGAGGGCATCGGCCAGTTGGTTGAGCTCGGTGTCGATAGGGGTCGCAAAGCCAAGCCTGAGCTAGGATTGGGCGTCTGTGGTGAGCATGGTGGAGATCCGGCATCAGTGGTCTTCTTCCACAGGGTTGGACTTGACTATGTAAGCTGTTCACCTTATCGTGTGCCTATTGCCAGACTTGCTGCTGCTCAGGCACAGGTGAAGTTCCCTAGATAAGTTCCGGGAAGCAACAGCCAGTGAGTGAACTAGGGAGAGGCCCATGCTCACACATGGGCTTCTCTTTATTAGGCGTAAAAGGTATTACGGATGATATGTCGAAAGCACTCCTAACCTGTCTAGTAGGAGGCTGGACATGAACATCCGGATCCGAGAGGAAGCTTGGGAACGGCAGTATCTCTCCCCATATGCAGCTTTGAGCGCAGCGAGCCGAGGCCGTGCCCATTTGGAGCCTGAATGCGAAGTACGGACAGTGTTTCAACGGGATCGGGATCGATTGCTGCATGCGAAGGCGTTCCGCCGTCTTATGGGGAAGACGCAGGTGTTCATATCTCCGACTGGAGATCACTACCGAACTCGGCTTACCCATACACTGGAAGTTGCACAGATTTCCCGAACAGTGGCTAGGGCTCTACGCCTGAATGAAGCTTTGACAGAGGCTATTGCCCTGGGGCATGATCTTGGCCATACCCCGTTCGGTCATGCGGGCGAGGCGGCTTTGGACCGATTACTTGAATCAGGGTTTCGCCACAATGACCAGAGCCTGCGGGTGGTCGATGTCGTGGAAGGAGTTCGAGATTACAGTCAGGGACTAAACCTTACCTATGAGGTGAGAGATGGTATTCTATGTCATACGGGTGATCGCCGCCCTGCTACGCTGGAGGGTGAGGTGGTCAGGATTTGCGATCGAGTTGCCTATATTAACCATGACATAGATGATGCCATTCGCGCAGGGCTGCTGCGAGAGGAGGAGCTTCCTACAGAGTGTCAGGAGGTATTGGGTACTGGACGACGCCAACGCATAGATAACATGGTAAAGGACTTGATCACCAACAGCTGGGAGAAAGCCGAAATTACCATGTCACCACCGCTGGCCCATGCAACAAGTGCATTACGGGAGTTTCTCTTCAAGAACATATACATGACACATAGTGCGGCTAAGGAGAAGGACAAGATCTATGGTCTTATCTCCAGTCTTTTCGATTTTTACTTGGCGAATCCCCTACGCTTGCCTATAGAGTGGCGGGAAGGCCGAGAAGATGAGCCTCCTCGTTTGGTGGCAGACTATATCGCGGGTATGACTGATCGATATGCCATAGCGGAGTATGAGAGACTTTTCCTACCTAGGGCCTGGTCGCTATGAGGCAGGATTATACATACGTACAGCGAACACGTATCAGGCGGGGTGAATGGTATGTCTGCTCCTATTCCAGAACAGGTCATTGCTGAGATTAGAGAGCGCAATGATATTGTTTCCGTCATATCAGAGTATGTCCAGTTGCGAAGGACCGGTAAGAATTGGAAGGGTCTTTGCCCATTCCATACCGAGAAGACTCCGTCGTTTAATGTCAACCAAGAAGAGCAGTTTTACTATTGTTTTGGCTGTGGCGTAGGTGGTAACGTAATCAATTTCATCATGGCTATAGAGAATCTTCCCTTTCTTGAGGCTCTGGAGCGGCTGGCCGAACGGGCGGGCATACCACTTGTCTCGAAGACTGTTAGCCCCCAGGAGAAGCGGGAGCGCTCAAAGCGGGAGAAGCTTGTGCAGTTGCACCAAGCGGCTCAGAAGTTCTTTAGCCGTAACTTGTTCAGTAATGCTGGTATTAGCGCCAGGGAGTATTTGGCCGCCAGAGGCATCCAAGAGGAAACGGCTCGTCGATTTGGCCTCGGTTTTGCTCTGTCCGAGTGGAGAGGTCTTCTGACATATCTGGAGCACCAAGGGTTTGACCGAGCAGATTGTCTGGCGGCAGGGTTGATTTCAGAAGGGCAAAGTGGTAGAGATTATGATCGTTTCCGGGGTCGTGTGATGTTCCCTATCTGCAATGGTCGGGGACAGACCATTGCCTTTGGTGGGAGAGTACTCGATGAGTCACAGCCAAAGTACCTCAACTCACCGGAGACACTGATATTTAGTAAGGGGAATAATCTGTATAGGCTAGATTTGGCCAGGGCTGCTTTTCGGCAACAAGGGTTTGCTGTTGTGGTTGAAGGATACATGGATGTGATTGGACTCTATGAGGCGGGACTAAACAATGCTGTCGCCTCTTTGGGGACGGCCTTGACCGAAACGCAGGCTCGAGTATTGCATCGGTTTACCGATGAGGTAGTCATCGCCTTCGATGGGGATGCAGCCGGTGAAGCTGCTGCTTGGCGAGGACTGGAGATACTACGAAATCAGGGTCTGCGGGTGCGGGTGCTGGAACTGCCCGGTGGGGAGGACCCGGATACCTTTGTGCGGACTCATGGACGGCAAGCCTTTGATGACTTGATCAGTAAAGCAGCAGGATTGACAGAATTCAAGCTGAGTACGATTATTCGCCGAGGTGATGCATCCACCGTCGATGGAAAAGTTGCTACCACAGGAAGGATTATCGAGGTATTGGCGGAAATAGATAGTCCTGTGGAGAAGAGCGAATACCTGCGTTGGGCGGCCGCGATGCTGAAGGTCAATCAGAATGTGCTGGAAGCGGAATTGGCAGCCTATGAGGCAAAAGCAGGTATTGAAAGCAGCTCTGGGCATAGAATCTCTGCAAGGAGCAATAATAGGAAAGATGGTAAGGGTACGAGCAGAGCTGATTCTAAAAGGGTTGGTCGCCCCGGAGGACGATTGGGTTTAGGCAGTTTTGTCGGACTATCGGCGATTGAGGCTAATTTGCTGCGGCTATTGCTCCATGACAGGTATTTGATCTCCCAGGTGCGAAATGTGTTATCTCCCAGTGATTTTCGGCACCCGGTAGCACAAAAGACCATGGAGTGTTTACTGGCCTGTGATGAGGCCGGTCAGTTGGACAGTGGAGCTGCAGTCCTTGACTATGCTAAGGATGCCAGTGTCCATAGACTGCTCACTGGATTACTGGCTTCCAGGACAAGTTTGCCACCATCACAGACATGTATGCACTACGTTCGTCGATTGCAGATCATGCAACTGAAAGATGATCTTAAGCGATTGGAGGAACAAATCGGGCGGGTGGAGCATAATTTTCCAGATAGTGATCTAGTGAACCAGCTTGATAGCCTATTGATTAGATATCGACAAGTAAGGGAAGAGATTAGTGAGGGGTTCTCACCAGGGCACTAGATCGAGGGAATCTATATATAAAAGGGGTTAAGACGTGATTGGTTTTATTTGGGTAATGGGAAGGGGGGAGCACGGTGAGCAACGACAACGGAATGGCTAATCTCGAAAGCTTGAGAACTTTGCTCGATAGAGGAAAGAAGAAAGGCGTCCTGACGTATAAAGAGATAATGGATGCCCTACAAGAGATCGAGCTGTCTCCCGATCAGATTGATGATATTTATGAGCAGTTTTCTACCTTGGGGATCGATGTAATCGGTGATGCTGAGGATGAGAGTACCGATGAAGATGATACCGATAAGGCGGAAGAGCACGAGGATACGGATTATGCGGTACTGGAAGGTATAGGGCTTGATGATCCGGTTCGAATGTATCTCAAGGAGATTGGGCGTGTGCCCCTACTGACTGCGGAGGAGGAGGTGGCACTTGCTAAGCGGATAGAAGCCGGCGATGAAATGGCGAGAAGGCAGTTAGCTGAGGCTAACCTGCGCTTAGTGGTAAGTATAGCCAAGCGATATGTCGGGCGAGGAATGCTTTTTTTGGACCTTATTCAGGAAGGCAACCTAGGGTTGATTAAGGCGGTGGAGAAATTCGACTACCGCAAGGGATACAAATTCAGCACCTATGCGACTTGGTGGATTAGGCAGGCTATCACTAGGGCTATAGCTGATCAGGCTAGGACTATCCGTATCCCAGTCCATATGGTAGAGACCATCAACAAGTTAATCAGGGTCAGCAGACAGTTGGTTCAAGAGCTAGGGCGAGATCCGACACCGGAAGAGATAGCCCTGGAAATGGACCTGTCTGAAGAGCGAGTAAGAGAAATTCTGAAGATCGCTCAGGAACCAGTATCCTTAGAGACACCGATTGGGGAAGAAGAGGATAGCCATTTGGGCGATTTCATAGAGGACCAGGAGGCACCGGCTCCAGCAGAGGCTGCATCCTTTGTGATGCTACGCGAACAGCTTGAGGATGTCTTGGATACTCTAACAGATCGGGAAGAGCAGGTACTGCGTCTGCGCTTTGGTCTAGATGACGGTCGTTCTCGTACCTTGGAGGAAGTAGGCCAGGTTTTTGGTGTCACTCGAGAGCGAATTCGACAGATTGAGGCGAAGGCCTTGCGCAAGCTTAGGCATCCTAGTCGCAGTAAGAAGCTAAAAGATTTTCTTGAGTAGAACCTGGGCTAGCCCAAGGAAGACCGATCCTTGGGCTAACCCAGAGGGGCGTTGAGCCCTGCTCGTTTGCTTGTCTTCTGAATGTTGTACCTAGGAAGCTGTGGGTGATTATTAGTGGCCGCACACAGGTTGACTGGCTGATAGATATGGATTATAATAAGAGCGTCATCTTGTTCCTCGGTAGCTCAATGGTAGAGCACCCGGCTGTTAACCGGGTGGTTGTTGGTTCGAGTCCAACCCGGGGAGCCAACTCTTGGGCCCTTAGCTCAGCGGTAGAGCAGGGGACTCATAATCCCTTGGCCGCAGGTTCGAATCCTGCAGGGCCCACCAATGAAAATCCAGGAAGGAAGCAAAAACCACTGAGATCATGTTCACCGGTGGTTTTTTCTTGCTTGCCATTAGCCTAGGCCAAAGGATACATGAGTTTTCCATTTATCCAGATGACCACTTGTGATATTCTGATAGTGAAAGCTTTGATAGATCTCATTTAGTGGGAAGGATAGGTTGGTATTTTAGGAAGGACGGGGAGTATGAGAGAATATGGCAAGGTAGCAGCAGTATTGGGTATATCTATCGTTGTGGCGTCATTGGTCTTTGGCATCTTTTTCTTTGAATCCCGGAAGCCGCAGCAGACCATTAGCGTAGTCGGGATCGCTTCGAAGCAGTATGAAGCGGATACGGTTAAGTGGTCACTTACCCTTACGGAAAGAACGGGGTTGGAGGATCTACCTGGTGGAAGACGTAGACTGCATGAGTCTTTGCAGGAACTGATTGCTTTCTTGAATGAGAAAGGTGTCAAAGCCGATCAGATCAGTATCATACCACCCAACGTATATGAGCTTTATGGGAGCAATGGGGTTGAAGGCTATCGTCTGGAGCAGGAACTCTATATCATTTCCAAGGATGTTGACAATATTGACGATTTGGCTTTGAATGTGATCCCAGTGCTCGATCGAGATATCGACATCTATCGGACACGGCTAGAATACTTCTTTTCCGACATCGATGAGCTGAAGAAGAACATGGTGGCCGATGCTACTCAGAACGCTAGGGAGCGGGCTTTGGAGATGCTCAAAGGTAGCGAGATGTCCCTCGGAAAGCTCAGAAGTCTGAGGCAGGGGGTATTCCAGATCACTCAGCCACACTCCACCGAAGTTTCTAGCATGGGAATACACGATACCTCCACGAAGAAAAAACAGATCAGTGTCACCGCTCATGCCACTTTCCAGATAAAATAGCAGAAACGGTAGGGAAAGCCAGATATTGTCTACCAGAGGCAAGGGTATATACCCTTGCCCATTTTATTATGCCCGCGAGTCATTTCTCTTTGTGCTCACCAATCACTTCCCGCATACCCTTTTTGGGTACAGCCGCACAATATGCAAAGAAGTCTTCCCTAAGCTGACTTGGAAGGAATAACCGTCTTTAGTCAAGAAAATCATTATACATCCGGGTGGAAAGGCTCCCCGTAAGAGTAGCATACAGAAAGCTGACATAGGTCTGCCTAGCTACAGAAAACCAGGAAAGGATGAGGATACATGTTTGATTGGGAGAACCCACAGATTGTTGCGCGTAACCGTCTACCATCCCATGCCTTGCTCTTGCCCTATCAGGATGAAGCTGCTGCTCGAACGGGGGAACGGGAGAATTCCCCTTGGTTTTGTCTTCTAAATGGCCGGTGGGAGTTCCATCTCGCTGCTAACCCCGCCTTGGTCCCCCAGGGATTTCAGGAGCCTAACCATGATGCAGCCGAGTGGGACAAACTCCCTGTGCCATCTAATTGGCAACTAGCCGGATACGGACGGCCTCATTATACCAATGTTCAGTATCCCTTTCCCGTAGATCCCCCGAGAGTGCCAACCGAGAATCCTACAGGTTGTTACCGTCGCTACTTCAGCTTACCACCAGGTTGGGAGAATCGCAGGGTAGTCCTCTGTTTCGAAGGTGCTGATTCCGCTTTTTACGTATGGGTAAATGGTGAAATGGTTGGGTTCAGCAAGGGAAGCCGCCTGCCCGCCGAATTCGATATCACCCAGTATGTTCAGCCTGGGCAGAATCTCCTGGCTGTCCAGGTGATGCAGTGGTCTGACGGGAGTTACCTTGAAGATCAAGATATGTGGTGGTTGAGTGGAATTTTCCGCGATGTTTATATCTATGCTACTTCTCCTATACACGTATTTGATCTGACAGTACGTACACAGCTGGATGCAGCATACAAAGATGCCATACTGGAAATAGAGGCCTCTATCCACAATTATACTGAAGCCAAGGTAACCGGTCACAAATTCACCATTTCGCTATTGGATGATAGCGGAGATAGGGCCTTTGAGCCTCAAAGCCAAGATGTGGAGATTGAAGGCACCGGGGATACTAAGGTGGAGTTTCGAATCGCAGTGGATAGTCCCCGCAAATGGACTGCGGAGACGCCCTATCTGTATCGGCTGCTAGTAACGCTAGCTGATGATGGCGGCCAGGTGCTATCGGTGCAGACCTGTATGGTAGGCTTTCGCCAAGTTGAGATTAAAGACGGCAACCTCCTGGTTAATGGTGTTCCAGTCATGATTAAAGGGGTAAATCGCCACGAGATCCACCCTGATCTGGGACGAGCCGTGTCGGTCGATTCAATGGTAGAAGATATTTTGTTGATGAAACGGCATAATATCAACGCGGTGCGGACATCTCATTATACCAATGATCCCCGTTGGTACGAACTTTGTGATTATTACGGTCTCTATGTATTGGATGAGACAGACCTGGAATGCCATGGCTTCGGTATGGTGGGAGACATCAATCGAATCAGTGATGATCCTGCCTGGGAGTTGGCGTATCTCGATCGTATGGAGAGAATGGTGGAACGGCACAAGAACCATCCTTCAGTGATTATCTGGTCATTAGGTAATGAGTCTGGGTTTGGTCGGAATCATAAGCTGATGGCAAAGTGGACTCGTCAAGCAGATCCCACCAGGCCCCTACACTATGAAGGTGATCGCCGGCAGGAAGTTGTGGATATTGTGGGACCGATGTATACTCCGGTGGAGAGGGTTATCACCTTAGGTGAGGAGGAGGACTACACCAAGCCGGTGATCCTGTGTGAATACGCCCATGCCATGGGGAATGGACCAGGTGGTCTTAAGGAGTATTGGGCAGCTTTCTACAAGTATCCTCGCCTCCAGGGTGGCTTCGTCTGGGACTGGGTGGACCAGGGCTTGCGACAGCCAACTTCGCAGGGTACTGAGAGGTTTGCCTATGGGGGAGACTATGGTGATGAACCCAATGACGCTAATTTCAACATTAATGGCCTGATTCTGCCTGATCGACAACCATCACCCGGATTGCTGGAGTATAAGAAGGTCTTGGAGCCGGTGCTGGTGGAAGCGGTTGATTTAGCCCGGAAGCAGGTTCGCATTACCAATCGTTACGATTTCTTGTCTCTGGACCATCTGCTGCTTTCCTGGGATGTCTTTGCTGATGGAAAAGTGCTCCAGACCGGCACGTTACCGATGCCACGACTCCTGCCGGGTGAGAGCCGGATACTAACCATTCCTTACACTGACCCAGTGGGATCGGCCGGTACCGATTACTGGTTGGATCTGCGTTTCACCCTGATTTCAGATTGCAGTTGGGCAGCAACTGGGCATGAGGTGGCCTGGGCGCAGTTTCAGTTGCCCTTATCTGTACCGGCGGGACCAATGCTCTCCATAGCCTCGATGCCTGGTTTGTCGGTTTCGGAGGCAGGATGTGTGGCCATAATCCAGGGAGACAGCTTCCAACTTGTCTTCGATACAACCTATGGGATTATTACCTCCTGGCTATATCACGGTATGCCAATGATCCGCCGCGGGCCAAGACTACATTTCTGGCGGGCACCAATCGATAACGACATATCATATGTCAGAGAATGGAAAAAATCAGGTCTTGACCAACTGCAGCATCGAATTGATGGCGTAACCATCGACACCCATGAGCAGACCGTTCAGATCAAGGTGTCTGCTCGCATAGCTCCTCCCGTATTTGGCCATGGATTTAGGTGTGAGTATATCTACACAGTATACGGAGATGGCAATCTGACCATCAGGGTACAGGGTGAGCCCCATGGAGTGCTGCCGGTTTTGCCTCGCATAGGTCTACAGATGATCTTGCCTCCTGAGTTGACCCAGGTGAAATGGTATGGGCGGGGACCTGGTGAAAGCTATGTGGATAGCAAGCTGGCCAACCGCTTTGGTTTCTACGCTTGTCATGTCGATGATTTGTATTTCCCTTATGTGTATCCACAAGAACACGGCAATCGGACCGATGTCCATTGGGTATCAGTAACGGATCAGCGAGGAATGGGCATTTTTGCGGCGGCAGATGTACCGTTGAACTTCAGTGCCCATAGGTTTTCCACTGAAGATCTGGAAAGGGCCCGCCACACCGATGAGCTAATCTGGCGGGATGAGGTATATCTTAACCTTGATTACCGACAAAATGGTTTGGGAAGCGGCAGTTGCGGTCCCAAGGTATTGCCACAGTATGAACTGGCACCCCATGAATTCCGCTTTACTGTAAGGCTGAAGCCATATTCTGCCGATTCGCTATCTCCGGTGCAGTTGGGAAAACAACGCCTTGAACCGGTCAGATAAAACATCAATCTAAGCCGAAAGGGGCTACCTGGGTCATTTAACCCAGGCAGCCCCTTGCTCCTCTTCCTTTTATGAAGCCTTCTTACTAATCCCAATCAAGTCTCGTTCAGGCTAAAGGAGACTAGAGAGCGAGGCTAGATTCCGTTATCAATGCCCCTCTGACGGGAGACTAGGCCTACTGTTTGGCTCACATCCAAGACAAAGGCGATACCTGATCCGGGTTTTTCCAAGTGACCGGTGTCGATCATGACTTGAAGAATCCTCTCAGTATCGTTTCTATCAGTTAGGACAAAGAGAATCTCCTTGGCTTCTTCGACGGTCAAGCCAAAAAAGGTCTTGGCTTCGTGGGCACCGGTTCCCCTGGCCAGAAAGACTGTACCGCCTTGTGCTCCGGCTTTCTTGGCAGCATTCATGACTGAATCTGCGCTTCCCCGAGGCAACACGACAAAGATCGCTTGATAGCTCATATGCTCACCTCTAGAGTCGATATATTATGCCCAAAATTAACATTAGAGCTGTGGGACAGACAAGACAGAGGGCAATCAGACCAAATCCGTCTACTAAGGGATCACGGCCACCCAAGGCTGTAGCAATACCGACCCCTAGAGCGACGGTCAGTGGTACCGTAACCGGGCCGGTGGTTACTCCGGATGCATCGAATGCTACTCCAGTAATGGCAGCAGGTGCTCGCCAAGCCAACAACGCCAGGAGAGCCATAGCCGGGATCATGATCTTGGCTGTGGGTATTTTCAGGATGATTTTTAACACACCTAGTGTGACACCCATGCCAATACCCAGGGCAACAGTTACCATCACCACCGATTTTCGCAGAGTCCCGGCGGTCAGTTGCTCAACCTGGCCGGCAAGGGATTGCATAGATGGTTCTGCCATTGTAACACCAAAACCAAGAATAAAACTAAAAACCAGCACGAGCCAAAGAGGGGATTCCTTGGGGAGATTAAGCCCCACAGTCTCCCCTAAAGGGAGCAATCCCATTCTTAAGCCATTAGAGAAAAGTACGAGTCCGATGACCGCGATCACAATCCCCATGAGATTTTCCTTGGGGTTTTCCAAGGGTGTACGAAGGATAAAGCGGTTGAATGCTAGAAGGAATAGGACAATGGGGAGGATGCCAGCAAGTGCCTCAATTGTTGTTTTATACACTTCCTTCAATGATCTTGAGCCTCCTTTAGTTTATGGTTAGGTCAAACTAGGTCGGTTATCTTATCTGTACCCACCATAGCCATATGTTTACTGTAACCTGTAACAAATACAAAGTCAAACATCGTTGACCAGTATCTAATCCATTCGTAACGGGGCGAAAGCTTCAGGCACGGGCAAGAAAAATTATGGTACTGCTGGCAAGCATAGGATATAATGTGGGTAAGAACGGCTATTAATATTCGGAGGTGTTAGACATGAGACGATGGGGAAGCCTCATGCTTGTGGTGTTACTGCTAGGCGTATTCGCCAGCGGTGTGAGTGCAGACTCTCAAACAAAGTCCTTGATCATCAATCCTAGCCCAAAGAGTGATTTGCAGGTGCGGCTTTGGGCCGATAAGGGCACTAGTGACCCAGCCTATCGTGTGGGTGAGAGAGTACAACTGTATTTTGAAGTAAATCAGAATGCTTATATCACTATATACGACATCAATGCCGATGGAGATATTACTAAGCTCTTTCCCAACTATCAACAGCCCAATGACTATGCCAGGAGAAATCGAGTCTATCGAGTACCAGATGGGTATGAGATCTATGCCGCACCACCTACAGGAGAGGAAACACTGCTGATTGTAGCTACCAGGAACAATCCGGTGGACTATCCTGAGTTGCTGCGAGAGAAGGGCCTGGATCGGCTCTTATCGAGGCTCCGGCGACGCTTAGCACTTGCGGGCGAGGATTGGGCCATGGACATCTGTGCCCTTCGAATTCTACCTGACAGACCACGGAGTGTGCGCCTAGATGTTGATAGCAATCTTTGGGGAGTGACACTGTACGTGGATGGTGAGTACGCAGGAGAGCTTCCCCAAAGGGTAGAACTAGCCCCTGGTGAGCACCAGCTGGTGGCTCTTAAGAGTGGGTACAAAGCGGGCATTCGGGACATTTACGTGGATCAGTATAGCGAAAATAGTAGGTGGGCGGTCCGGCTTGATGCTCTGCAGAAACCTCGTTCATCCTCTACGGAGGGCGATCTAAAGTTTGAATTCGAGATCAAGTTATAGCTATAGTTTGATCAGAGCTCACCAAGCTCCTGGATCCTTCCTGTCTAATATACCGGTCCATCGCGGACCGGTATTTGCCTTATAGGGGAGGAACTTCGTGTCGTATAGAGAATGTGTCCTCTGATGACGCCAAGTGATCTTGCTACTGCTTTAGGGAGAGGATGCGCTAATGCTATCAGTGGCCGACATTATGGCATGTTTGGAGCAGAGCTTTCCTCAGTCACTGGCTGAGGAATGGGACAATGTGGGGTTGCAGGTGGGCTCCGCCTGTCTTCCTTGTCGAACGATAATGACATGTTTAACCGTTACCCAAGACGTAGTTGACTATGCCACTGAGATGGGAGTGGACTTGATTATTGCCCATCATCCCCTGATCTTTACGCCACTAAAGGCTATCATCCTTCAGCAACCAGTGGGGCGAATCATTAGCAAGCTATTGGCCCATCAGATTTCGCTCTTTGTTGCCCATACAAACATAGATAAGGCCTGTGGCGGACTCAATGACTGGCTGGCAGAGACTTTGCAGCTACAAGAGCCGGTAATCTTGGAAACCCGGGAAGGAGAAGCCGGTGGGTATGGCCGCATTGGCTGTCTGGCAGACGAGGTAACACTGACGTCCTTGGTCAGATGGGTTGGTAAAGCATTAGGTATTGAGACAGTGCGGTTTATAGGAGATCAGGATAAACCAATCCGAAAAGTAGCTGTGTGTAGTGGTAGCGGCTCACATCTTTGGCCTTTGGCTTTAGAACAGGGGGCCGACGCACTTATTACCGGAGACTTGAAGTACCATATCGCTATAGAAGTAGAAAATACCCCCTTGGCCCTAATTGATGCTGGGCACTTTGGCACTGAAGCTATTTTTGCATCACGTTTGGCAGTATGGGTGGGAAAGGAGGCGCAAAAGCAGCAATGGCCTTTACGGGTGATTGCCTATAAGGGGGAGACTGACCCGCTGGCGGCTGTGTGGAAAGGAGTCTAGTAGCATGGAGAGGCATTGTGAGCTATGTGGAAAACCTATTCCACTGGAACGATTGGACGCTTTGCCCCAGACCCGGCGTTGTGTGGATTGTGCTAGGGAAAATGGTTCCGATATCAGTGCAAAGCGAGTAGATATTGGGATGGATCTCGATACCTATAGGGATTTGCTCCGGGCGGTACGCAGCTAAGCGATTGTTTTCCGACTGCGTGTGGGGATTTTCGGCCGGGTTGTAATAGGCATCTAGAATCATGGATTCCCCTAAACTTATTCTCCTGCACCTCTTTAGATGGTGCTGACTGCATAGCGATGATCTAGCCAATCACCGCTTTTTCTTTTTTGGGATTCTACTGAGAGGCCCTCGAAAAATCTAATTCGAGGGCCGATATTTTTTCATATATGGAGAAGGACTTCAGCGGGGTTAGGCCGAATAGTGAAAACAGAGTGGTGGAAAGTGGGGGGAAGTGGGGGAGTCTGTGGCGAAAGTGGGGCAGCGGCCATGTTCATGGGAGAATGGCAACATACGCTTGATGCGAAGGGCCGTCTAATCATCCCAGCTAGATTCCGAGAACAGCTAGGGGACCGGTTCGTAGTGACCAGAGGGCTGGACCACTGTCTTTTTGTATATCCCCCTGACGAATGGAGCATATTGGAGGAGAAACTGAAGTCACTGCCCTTGACCCAAGGTGATGCGCGCAGGTTTGTCCGATTTCTCTTTTCCGGAGCGATTGAATGTGAAGTGGACAAACAAGGTAGGATCACCCTTCCGGGGAATTTGAGAGACTATGCCAAACTAGACAAAAACGTGGCGGTGATCGGAGTCTCCAATCGAGTAGAGATCTGGGCTAAGGAATACTGGGAGACATATATGGAGGAGGCCAGTGCCTCCTATGAGGAGATCGCGGAGAAGATCGTCGATCTTGGCATTTAGTAGGTGCAGCTTACTGATAGAAGAGCGCAACCTGGAGAAAGCTTGGTGGAGTTTTGAATTATCAGCATGTACCGGTATTGGCCCAAGAGGTAATCGAGTTGCTTTGCTGGCGGCAAGGCGGAATCTATGTCGATGCCACAGTCGGTGGAGGAGGCCATGCCCGGCTGGTACTGGATGCGGTCGGGACTGAAGCAAGGCTAGTTGCTTTTGATCAGGATCCCGTTGCCCTAGATGCTGCCCGGGAGATGCTGCAAGACAAGGCAGATCAGATTATCTTTATTGGCTCAAATTTCGTGCATCTATACAGCATCTTGACCGAGCGACAACTGTTGCCCATCGACGGAATTTTGTTCGATCTGGGAGTCTCGTCACCCCAGTTGGATGTGGCTCAGCGGGGCTTTAGCTATCGTTATGATGCACCACTGGATATGCGGATGGATCCACAATCAGCGGTAACTGCAGCACACCTGTTAGCAACTCTTTCCGAGGAAGAGCTGGCCAAAATAATCGCTGAGTATGGCGAGGAACGCTGGGCAAAACGCATTGCCAAGTTTATTGTGCTAGAACGGAAGCAATCCCCCATCACAAATACAGGGCACCTGGTGGATGTAATCAAGGCTGCGATACCGGCTGGGGCTCGTCGCCGGGGACCGCATCCGGCTCGCAGGACCTTTCAGGCATTGAGAATTGCAGTGAATCGGGAATTGGAGTTCCTCAAACAAGCTTTAGTCGATGCGGTAAAGGTACTTAGGCCCAATGGTCGCATTGCAGTGATTAGTTTCCATTCCTTGGAGGACCGAATCGTCAAAGAGACTTTCAGTAGGTTAGCTGCTGGATGTCAGTGCCCACCGGATTTGCCTGTCTGTGTCTGCAACCGGCAGGCAGAGTTGGAGATTATTACCCGCAAGCCGATAATACCATCGGCTGCAGAAACCACCCAAAACCCTCGAGCCCGCAGTGCCAAACTCAGAGTGGCACAGAAGGTTCTACCGGATGAAGGGGATGAATATTGATGGTACTGGCAGCGAAGCGTCAAGAGGCATATGAGGAAGTATGGGAGGCGCTCCCCCGTCATGAACAGCCGGTGCGCAAGCGTCGGCGGCGGTTACGCCTGCACCCCATGATTCTTCTGTCTTTGCTAGCGGTACTCATGGTGGTACTGACGGCTTTGGGAATCAGCCAGAAGATCAAGGCCATTGAACTGGAGTATCAGTTGCAGTCTTTGGAAGCCGAACTCAGCCAAGTGTAGCGTGAAGGGCAACAGCTTCAGCTCAAGGTAGAGCAACTGCAATCCCTAACTCATATTGAGAGTCTGGCCCGCAGCCGTTTGGGTATGGTGGAACCACAAGGAGCCAAGGTTCTGGTGTTAGTAGATTGGGATGCCTGGCCTGGTACCGAGCGAGCGAAGACCCCGGCGGATACGCGTACAGTCCTGGCAACACAAACCCGGCGCTTGTGGACTGCCATCTATCAATGGGTAGGGGCACGGCTTCCCACGCTGGGTACAGCGGAAGCTGGGCTTTTACAGCGGTAGATAATCTGATATTATAGACTGGGGCCACCCCTCCGGCCGGAGGCCGTAGGTCTGGTGGCTTAGTTTTTTATGGTGTCGGGAGGTAAACCGGTGGTCAGGTTAACGGCAATGGAAGTCCGGAAACGGATCGCTGTGGTATTCCTGGGTGTCATGGCCTGTATTGGGGTGCTTTTTCTGCGTTTGGCCTATCTACAGGTTGCACAGAATCATTGGTATCAAGAGAAAGCTCTTCATCAGAGAATGCGCCCTGTTCCGGTAGATGCTAAGCGGGGCGTTATTTATGATCAGAGTCTACAGAAGCTGGCGATTAGTGTAAGTGCCGACGCAGTCTATGCGATCCCTGCTGAAGTGGATAAGCCAAAGGAAACCGCTCAGGCCTTAGCACCCTTGTTGAACACAGATGCTGCCTCCTTGGAGGAGAAGCTCACCAAGAAGCAGGCAACTGTCTGGCTGGCCCGCAAGCTGGATACCGAAACTGCCCGGGCGATTAGGGCACTGGATCTCGCCGGTATTGGTTTGGTGGAACGACCGCAGAGATACTATCCCCATGGTGAGTTAGCTGCCCAAGTTTTAGGGATCGCCGGTATTGATAATCAGGGACTGGAAGGCCTGGAGTTCTTTTATGATGAATATCTGCGAGGAGTACCAGGTAGGGTCGTGATGGAGCGGGATGCCACGGGCCGCGAGATTCCGGATGGAATTAAGCGTTTTGTGCCGCCTGAGGACGGTGCCAACCTGGTCTTGACTCTGGACCATGTGATCCAATATGCAGCTGAGCGAGAACTGGCCCGGGCGGTTCAGGAAACCGGCTCTGACCAAGGTGTGTTTATTGCCATGGATCCCAAAACCGGCGGGATTCTGGCCCTTGCCATCTATCCATCCTATGATCCTAACAACTATACAGCACATCCTGTGCAGAATCGGCGCAATATCGCCATCACTGATCAATATGAACCGGGTTCAACTTTCAAGATAGTGACCGCCAGTGCCGCCCTCGACGAAGGGGTTGTGACCCCTGGTACACGCTTCTACGATCCAGGCTATATCAAGATCGGAGGGGTAACCGTCCGTTGCTGGCGGGCAGGGGGTCATGGTTCCCAGACTTTCGTCGAAGCTGTCGAGAATTCATGCAATCCGGTTTTTGCTGAACTCGGGGCCGAGCGGTTGGGAGGCGAACGTTTCTACAAGTATATCCAACGATATGGCTTTGGTGCCCAGACCGGTATAGACTTTCCCGGCGAAGCAAAAGGTACGGTGCCGGTACCGGGCAAGGTGCAATGGGGGGAGGTTGCCCGCTGGGCCAATGTCGGTTTTGGCCAGGGGATCGGTGTTACTCCTTTGCAGCTGCTTAGTGCAATGGCCACCATTGCCAATGGGGGTATAAAGGTCACTCCACACTTCATGAAGGAAATTCGGGACCGCAATGGCCGGGTGATTGAGCAATATCCTATTACTGGCTCCCGTGTACTCAAGGAAGAGACAGTGGCCGAATTTACCCAGATCCTGCGCTCAGTAATAGTAAACGGATCGGGAAGTAGAGCAGAGATTTCCGGTTACCGGGTGGCAGGAAAAACCGGGACCGCCCAAGTGGCAGAAGGTGGGAGATACACGGACCGGCGGATTTCGTCCTTCGTCTGGTTTGCACCGGCCGATGATCCCCGGATAGCGGCGCTAGTAGTACTATACTATCCAAAGGGTCAGACATATGGTGGCGTGATCGCTGCACCGGTATTTCAGGCAGTAGTGGAAGACGCCCTAGAGAGGATGGGTGTGCCGCGGCGACAGGAACCGGCGCCTAGGTCTCAAGGGAACATTTTCCAGCAGAAAGACGTAAGTGTTCCCAATGTGATTAATTTCCCCCAGCAGGAGGCAGAGACTATTCTGCGACAGGCTGGTCTGAAATACCAATTCAACGGTGAAGGTAAGATAGTCTTCGATCAAGTACCGGCACCGGGGACTGAAGTCCCTTGGGGGACGATCGTCCAATTGCTGGCCTATAATGAGGTCGTATATGATGCAGGTGATAAACGGGTCACCGTTCCTGAAGTTGTCGGTCTGAGCATGCGAGAGGTGGCAGCGAAATTGGCTCACTCCGGTTTGAGGTTGCAGGTATATGGTTCAGGAGTGGCTGTTAAGCAGGATCCGGTCCCCGGAACCAAGGTTCCTTTGGACTTCATTGTTAAAGTCTTTTTTGAATCACCGACTTCGAATTGAGATGGTGGCACAGCACCCCATAAAATAGGTTTAGATGGGAGAAACTACATATTACGTTACAAATCTGGCAGATAGATCAGGGGTTGGTTGGCAGTGACAATAGACGAGCTGGCTCGTTGCCTATCACAAGTGGATCTCCGAGGTGATCCCGATACAAAGATTCAGGGGATCGCCTACGATTCTCGGCAGGTACGGCCGGGGGATCTGTTTGTCTGTATTAAAGGCTTCCGTTTCGATGGCCATGCCTTTATCAGTGATGCTTTAGAGCGGGGAGCCGTAGGTTTGGTGGTAGACGACAGTAGTATGATCCCCAGAAGGGATCAATACTGTGGAGAGGAAGGCTTTGCTCCCGTTCCAGCTTCAGTGCCAGTACTCTACACTAAGGATACGCGCAAGGCTCTGGGCCTGTTAGGTGCCTGCTTCTATCGTTATCCTTCACGCAAACTGGGGCTAATCGGGGTTACCGGTACCAAAGGTAAGACCACCACCACTTACCTGATTAAATCTATCCTGGAAGCTGCAGGCCACAGGGTGGGTCTGATTGGCACTATTCAGAACGTGATCGGCAATAAATCACTGCCGACAGAACGCACCACTCCGGAATCGGTCGATCTGCAGTCTTTGTTTAGTCAGATGGTAGATGATGCCTGCGACTATGCTGTCATGGAGGTTTCCTCGCATGCCCTTAAACTGCAGCGCACGATCGGCAGTGAGTTTGATATCGGCGTATTTACCAATCTCAGCCAGGACCATTTGGACTTTCATCCTAGTTTCCAAGACTATCTGGACACAAAGACCGGGTTTTTTGCGAATCTAGGAATAGAAGGTACCACAAAGCACAAGACAGCGATTCTAAACTATGATGAGAGGTACTGCGATTATATAAGGGAAAGGACCTCGGTCTCGGTGATCACCTATGGTACCCGATCAGGCGCCACGTACAGGGCCAGGGATATTGCCATTGGGACCTCCGGGCTTACCTACAGGCTGGAACACCCTGGCGGCGAAGAGCTGATTGACCTACCCATGACAGGGTACTTTAATGTCTATAATTCACTAGCCGCTTTATCTACCTGTCTGGCAGTGGGGATTGATTTACCGGTGGCAGTACGGGGTCTGGAAACGGCACGGCCAGTACCCGGCCGGTTAGAGCCGATAGAGCGGGGCCAGGATTTCACCGTATTAGTGGACTATGCCCATAATCCAGCTAGCTTGGAGAATGCTTTGGAGACGGTCAAAGGTCTTACGCGGGGACGCAGCATCGTCGTCTTTGGTTGTGGTGGAGATCGAGATAGAACTAAGCGTCCCCTGATGGGCGAAATCGCAGGTCGATTGGCAGATGCTGTGATAGTAACATCCGATAATCCTCGCAGCGAAACACCGGAGTTGATCTGTGAGGAAATAGGTGTTGGTGTGAGCAAGACCATCGGGGATAAGCCATGGGCAATAATTGTTGACCGGCATCGGGCGATCAAGCGGGCCGTACAGATGGCCGAGTCCGGAGATACTGTCTTGATCGCCGGTAAGGGTCATGAGCCTTATCAGATTCTAAAAGACCGGACGATTCATTTCGATGATAGGGAGGAGGCAGCCAGGGCCCTGGATGAGCACCTGGAGTCAAGATGAAACCCATATCTGTAGCGCAGATCACACAGTGGACCGGTGGCAAACAGCTAGAAGGCCATATTCCACAAAGTATAACTGGAATTTCCACAGATAGTCGCACCCTGAAGCCGGGAGATTTGTTCATTCCCTTGCGGGGTGAGAGATTCGATGGCCATGACTTCGTGGCTGACGCTGTTCGCCGGGAAGCGGCTGCCCTGCTCATTGAGGAGCGTCGAGTGAGTGAATGTGTTGAAAAACGGCAGGAGATGGATCGTGGAAGGCAGCCGCTTATACTCGCAGTGCCTGACACTCTGTTGGCTCTACAGGCAATTGCTGCCGGCTATAGAAAGCAGTTTGACCACCCGGTGGTGGCCATTACGGGCAGCACCGGCAAAACGACGACTAAAGATATGACGGCAAGCATAGTTGGTCAGCTGGGTCCGGTGCTTAAGTCACAGGAGAATTTCAATAATGAAATAGGGTTACCCTTAACCCTTCTGCAGATAGAGAGCTGGCATAGAACCGTGGTGGTAGAAATGGGCATGCGAGGTCCAGGGCAGATCCGGACATTGACAGAGCTGGCCCGACCGAGTGTTGGTGTGATTACCAATGTAGGGACTGTTCACCTGGAGCTCTTAGGATCGCAAGAAGCGATCCAGAAGGCGAAACAAGAGCTGGTGGAAACCATGGAACCCGGCGGGATAGTGGCATTGAATGCTGATGATCCCTTGGTTAGGGAAATGGCCTCAATGGCGTCAGATAAGCAGATCATCTACTATGGGTATGAGGGGGTCCAATGTGATCACGCTGGATCCTCCAACACTGGGTACGTCACAGCCACCAATATCACCGCGCGTGGTGCCCAGGGAGTCTCTTTCCAGCTATGTTATGACGGTCACCGTGCCTGGATAGACCTTCCCGTTCCCGGTGAATACCAAGTCAGCAACGCCTTAGGCGCTGCCGCTGCGGCTATGGCGGTAGGAGCCAGCCTTGCGGATGTTAAGGCAGGCTTATCACAGGTGTCGCTTTCCGGGATGAGAATGGAGCTGATCCCCTGGTTGGACGAAGGCCTGGTGATCAATGATGCCTACAATGCTAACCCTACATCTATGGCCGGTGCACTCAAAACCGCCTATGAGATTGCTGCCGGTCGCCCTTTGGTCTTGGTGCTCGGTGATATGCTGGAGCTCGGTCACTTATCCACCAAGGCCCATCGCGATATCGGCCGCCAGGCAGCAGATCTAGGTCCAGCTTATCTCCTTACTGTAGGTGTTGCGGCCAAAGGGATTGCCGAAGGCGCCCGAGATGCGGGCATGCCTTTGGAGCGAGTAGTTCAGTGTACAGATCACAGCGAAGCCGGGCAAGTGGTCATTCAAATTGCCAGACCAGGTGATGTGGTCTTGGTGAAAGGGTCCCGGGGCATGGCCCTTGAACATGTAGTGCAGGCCCTTTGTGCTAAACTGTAAGAGATAAGGGAAGGAGAGGAAGGCATGATTACTACAATACTCTACACAGCGCTTTTGGCCTTTCTCATAGCTTTGGTAGTTGGGCCTCCACTGATCAGGTTCTTGCGTCGATTGAAATTCGGCCAGAGTATTAGGGTGGATGGCCCCCAATCCCATCTGAAAAAAGCCGGCATACCGACCATGGGAGGCATTCTGATCGTGGCTGCCGCTACGATCAGTACATTGCTTTTGACCAAGGGGCATGTTGCGGTACTCTACGCTCTCTTGGCGACCTTGGGGTTTTCCTTGATCGGTCTTGTGGATGATTTTATTATCGTCGTAGCCAAGCGGTCGCTTGGTCTGAGAGCTCGTTACAAGCTTCTAGGCGAGATTATCCTGGGTTTGACTGTGAGTCTCTATGCGTTGGCATCACCGGAGCTTGGCCCAGTCCTGCTTATCCCTTTTAGTGATCAAATCCTGGTCTTGCCCCCATGGATGTTTGTGCTGGTCGCTACCGGTGCATTAGTGGGAAGTGCCAATGCGGTTAACTTTACAGATGGCCTTGATGGCTTAGCTGCAGGTACCACAGCTGTTGCTGCTGTGGCCTATGCACTGCTTTGTATCGGCTTGGGTGAATGGGAGCTGGCTGCCTTTGCTGCTGCTATCGCCGGAGCTTGTCTGGGTTTTACCTGGTTCAATGCCCATCCTGCCCAGGTGATCATGGGCGATACCGGCTCTTTGGGTTTGGGAGCAGCCCTGGGGGCGTTGGCAATTCTGACTAGAACAGAGCTTTTCCTGGTGATTATCGGAGGGGTCTTTGTCATTGAAACCCTCTCTGTCATTCTCCAAGTGATATATTTCCGCCTAACAGGTGGAGGTCGGATCTTCCGCATGGCTCCCTTACATCACCATTTTGAGCTGAAGGGATGGCCTGAGACCAAGGTGGTGTTTCGCTTTTGGATCATCGGCTTTGTTTTCGCCGTTTTGGGGTTAGCTGGATTTCCTGCAGTGCTGGGGTTCTAAAGGTGGGGGAGGGTGAAGAGCTATGTCCCGGGAGACTTACCGCATGCCTGATTTGCTTTTGTTCGCCGCGGCTTTGCTGTTGGTGAGTCTGGGGCTGGTGATGGTGTTTAGCGCCAGTTCGGTTATGGCCATGGCAGAGACGGGAGATCCATTTCACTATCTTAAGAGGCAGCTGGTCGGTGTGGTTGTCGGTATGATAGGCATGCTGGTGATTATGCAGATAGACTACCGAATATACCAGCGGTTTGCCATTTTGGGTGTGGCCATAGCTTATATTCTCTTGATAACAGTCTTGGCAGTGGGGACAGATATCTCCGGTTCTCGGCGCTGGATTAATCTTGGCATCATTAACTTGCAGCCCTCCGAGTTGGCCAAACTCGCCTTAGTGAATTTCGTGGCAGCCTATGCTGCCTCGCATCCTCAAGAAATGAAGAGTTTCTGGAGGGGTGTAGTCCCTCCTCTGCTGGTAACAGCAGGTTTTTTTGGACTTATCATATTGGAGCCGGA
This sequence comes from Bacillota bacterium, assembly GCA_012799135.1. GTDB lineage: Bacteria > Bacillota > Limnochordia > DTU087 > DTU087 > JAAZLW01. The sequence continues at coordinate 48,563 of JAAZLW010000235.1, forward strand.
CTTCGGTACAGCAGTATCCATGGCTGGAACAGCAATAGTCATGCTATTTGCCTGTGGAGCTAGGTTCGTACATCTTTTTCTATTGGCGCTTATGGCTATACCACTTTTTGGAGCGATAATCTGGCTGGAGCCATACCGGATGGAACGGATTCTCTCCTTTCTCGACCCCTGGGCCGACCCAATGAACACCGGCTGGAACATTATCCAGTCTCTTTTGGCCATTGGTTCCGGAGGACTTTTCGGCCTCGGTTTAGGTAGTAGCCGCCAGAAGTTTTTTTATTTACCTGAACAGCATACTGACTTTATATTCGCTATTCTCGGTGAGGAGCTGGGGTTTTTGGGCAGCATCATCACACTGCTCTTATTTTTTCTATTGGCTTGGCGGGGGTTTCGCATTGCTTTGCGGGCCCCTGATCTGTTTGGTTGCTTTATGGCGGTGGGAGTTACTTCCATGATCATCTTGCAGGCTGTACTCAATATTGGTGTGGTCAGTGGTATATTGCCGGTCACCGGTGTGACCCTACCTTTTATCAGCTATGGCAGCTCCTCAATGGTAGTAACTCTAGCTAGTGTGGGTGTCTTGTTGAATATATCAAAACACTGCCGTTAGCGTGATAGAGGGGTGAAAGCGTGTGCGTGTACTGATTGCCGCCGGTGGTACCGGTGGACATATATATCCAGGCCTAACCATAGCCAATGAGATCAAGGCTCGTTATCCTAGCTGCGAGATCACTTTTGTCGGGACCCAATACGGACTGGAGAAGGATATCATATCCCGAGCAGGCTATTCCCTGGAAATCATCTCGGTACAGTATTTCCGCAGAGCCTTGTCCTTGGATCTGCTTAAGACCGGTATCATTGCTGTAAAGGGTTTGCGGCAATCCTTCAGGCTCCTAAGCGATCTACGACCAGATGTGGTGGTAGGTACAGGGGGTTATGTGGCGGGGCCGGTGCTTCTGGCCGCTGCCTTGCTAAGAGTTCCGACTCTGATTCAGGAGCAGAATGCCCTACCTGGGATCACAAACAGAATTCTAGGCCGGTTCATGCGGGCTATTGCCCTCGGCTATGCTGAGGCAGCACGGTATTTTCCCAAGGATGGGCGGGTAGCAGTTACCGGTAACCCCATTCGGTCGGAAATCACGGCCATGACTAAAGCCGAATCGATCAGACGCTTGCACCTACAACCTGACTGCCGTACCATCGTGGTATTTGGGGGTAGCCAAGGGGGCAGGAGTATCAATAAGGCCATGCGAGAGTTGGCTCCACGCCTGAATCGGGAGGCTCGGCTGCAAGTGATTCACCAAACAGGGAAAAAGAGCTATCAAGATATTGCTGAGGAAGTGCTAGGCAAAGACTCGGACGAGAACCTACCCCCTATGGTTCAGGATGGATGTATCAAGATCGTACCATACATCTACGATATGCCCGCGGCGTTGGCTGCCGCAGATTTAGTTGTAGGAAGGGCAGGTGCTCTGTCGATAGCGGAAATCACAGCTAGGGGCGTACCGGCCATTCTCATTCCTTTCCCCTATGCAGCAGAGAACCATCAAGAGAAGAACGCTCGGGTGTTGGAGAAAGCGGGGGCAGCCAGGGTCTTGCTGGATGAGTCGGTTAATGGTGAAAGCCTGGGCGATCTGGTTTTTCAGCTATTGGGTGATGCTCACCTATTAAGCGAGATGGCCGGGGCCAGCAGGAGCTTAGGGAAGGTGGATGCGACCCGAGTGATTGTCGATCGAATCGTGGAGTTAGCTAACTGGTCATGATGATGTCTATCTCCCCTTATGAATGAGTATGGCGCGGGATATGCCGCGGTAAGACAGGGATATAGCCTGGGGGCGCACAATCTGAGACCCTTGCATACTATGTAGTATCCTTGCCCTGTTAGTCTGGAAAGAGAGAGGGAGGGCAAAGAGCGGATGGGGGTACACATGGAGCAGGGGCCTTTTCGTGTCCATTTTATCGGCATCGGCGGTATTGGGATGAGTGGAATCGCCAGGATTCTGTTAGAGATGGGGTGGCCGGTATCTGGCTCTGATCTTGTTGCCTCTGAAAAGACAGAGTCCTTGGCAGCAGTTGGAGTTGTCGTATCCATAGGTCATCGAGCGGAAAATGTGGTAGGTGCAAAGCTGGTCGTCGTTTCCTCGGCTGTTCCTTCAGATAACTGCGAAATCCAATTTGCCCGCCTGAGTAGAATTCCTGTGGTGACTCGGGCCCAGATGCTGGGATGCCTTATGCGGGATCGATACGGCATTGCTGTTGCCGGCACCCATGGCAAGACAACTACAACTTCTATGTTATCTCTGGTCTTGGAGAAATTAGGATGTGACCCTAGCGTGGTTGTGGGGGGAGAAGTCTTCGACATTGGAGGCAATGGAAAACTCGGTCGGGGACCCCACCTAGTGGTGGAAGCGGACGAAAGCGATGGCTCTCTTCTAGCCCTACCGGCCCGGATTGCAGTAATTACCAATATCGAGGCTGATCACCTGGATCACTATCCTGACCTAGACGCTATCCGGGCTGTGTTCCTAAATTTTATGCGTCAAGTTCCCTCATATGGAACAGTGGTTACCTGTGCTGATGATCAGGGTTTGGCCAAGCTCACTACCCAACTCACTTGTCGTCATGTCGACTATGGGCTGCAAAACGGCGGCCTTTGGCAAGGAAAGGAGCTGGAGTTTTCCCCCTTTGGTTCTCAAAGCACGATTTGGCGGGGCAAAGAGAAACTGGGTTACCTGCGATTGCAGGTTCCAGGTAGCCATAACGTTGCCAATGCCTTAGCCGTGTTGGCAGTAGCCGCTGAGCTAAGTCTATCGGTTAGTGATGCGATATCTATACTGGGGGAGTTTAGGGGTGTTGCCCGGCGGTTTGAACGAATTGGTGAAAGCAAAGACGTCTTGGTCATCGACGATTATGCCCACCATCCAACTGAGGTCAAGGCAACCTTAGCAGCAGCTCGGCATCTGCAAAGAAGAATAGTAGCCGTTTTTCAACCTCATCGTTATTCTCGGGTGGCTCGGCTACTAGAGGATTTTGCCTCCTGCTTCTTTGATGCCGATCAGCTGATCCTCACTGATATTTATCCTGCCGGTGAAAAACCCATCACAGGTATCTCTGGAGCAGTCTTGGCTGAGGCCGTTGCGGAAGCAGGGTACACCAACGTTACGTACATACCCGATAAGCGAGACATACCTGGCTTTCTTTCCCGGTCGGTGCTCCAGGGAGATGTGGTGTTGACCTTGGGGGCTGGCAACATCCGGGATGTCGGCGTGAGTTTTCTTAGGCAACAAGAAGAGTGGGTGGTGTCAAGATGCCAAGAATACGAATCGATGGCCATAGGCAGCTGCGAGGCTTTATTCCCATTAGCGGAGCAAAAAACGCAGTCTTGAAGTTGATGGCAGCGGCTCTGATGGCCTCCGGGGAGTCTGTTATCCACAATGTACCTCACATACAGGATGTCGTCACGATGATTGAGCTCTTAGGGACTCTCGGTGTTGGTGTTGAGTTCAATGCTAATACCCTGCGGCTATCGGTGGGCGAAGAAATTGGGGAAGAGGCGCCTCATGAATTGGTGCGCAAGATGAGGGCCTCTATCCAGGTGATGGGCCCACTTCTGGGTCGGTTGGGACGTGTACGGGTTTCATTGCCCGGGGGCTGTGCTATTGGAGAACGGCCCATTGACTTTCATCTGAAGGGGCTCAGGCAGTTGGGGGCCAAAATTTGGGAAGAGCACGGATATATATATGCAGAGACGGATCGCCTGAAGGGTGTTGACATACAACTCGATTACCCCAGTGTCGGTGCTACCGAGAACTTGATGATGGCCGCTACTTTAGCCCAGGGGACTACCCAGATTCGCAATGCGGCCAGGGAACCCGAGATTATCGAGACTCAAAACTTCCTTAACCAGATGGGGGCTCGGATCCGGGGAGCCGGTACCGACGTAATTCGAATCGATGGGGTTGAAGGCTTGCATCCAGCAGAGCATACCACTATACCTGATCGGATCGAGGTGGGAACCTATTTGGTAGCTGCAGCCATGGCCGGTGGCAAGGTAACGCTACACTCGGTGATCCCGCAACATGTGGCCAGCTTGATTGCCAAATTAAGAGAAACAGGGGTTGACATAGCGGTTGACGAAGATAGAGTCACCGTTCACTCTAATGGCAGATACCGGGCGGTGAATTTTCAGTCACTACCATACCCGGGGTTTCCCACGGACCTATTGCCCCAGGTGATGGCGATGATGGCCTTAGCGGAGGGCACAAGTGTGATTCGAGAGACGGTATATACCAATCGATATAAGCATGTTGGCGAATTAGTCCGTATGGGTGCCAACATCATAGTAGCTGATCGGACTGCTGTTGTTCAGGGAGTAGTTCACTTGACCGGTGCGGAAGTTTTGGTACCGGATCTGCGTGCAGGGGCAGCTTTGGTGCTAGCAGCTCTGGTAGCAGATGGTACAACCATAATAGATGATGATGATGGCCATCTGGGCCGGGGCTATGATGATCTCGTCGGCAAACTGCAGGCAGTCGGGGCCGATATGTTCTATGTTGATTAGCCAGGGGTGGCTTCTGAGAAGTGATAATTTTTCCCATTCATTCTGCAAAGCTATGCTATAATTAGGGCATGAGGCAGTAAAAGGGGGAGGCCGAATGACTAAGCGGCGGGGCAACTACTCGTTAAGTATTTCAATAGTCGTCTTACTCTTGGTTCTGGGCCTCTATGGGTTTCTCCAGTCTCCTTTCTTCACGGTGGAGAGTATTCAGGCTAATGGCTCTAGCTATACAGTGGAGACACTGGCTGAACTTGCCGGGATTGAAAAGGGGACAAGCCTTTTTAGACTGGATATAGACATGGTTATGCGACGCCTGGAGCAAGAACCGATCATTTCGAGGGCAATCGTTCGGCGCCACTTGCCAGATACGGTATACATAGAGGTGGAAGAGCGTACGCCGATCGCTATGGTACCATACGGGTCTGGGTTCTGGGGAGTGGCTGTTGATGGAACTGTTCTAGGTAGGGTGGATGTGAGTGGCATCAGTCTGCCGATCATCAGCGGTGTAGACAGCCAGAACTTGGTTGTGGGTAGCACTAATGTGAGTGAATTGGTGATGGCCAGCACCATAGTCGATGGCCTGCCGAAGGTGGTAAGGAATAGCATCTCGGAAGTAAATGTGAAGAACCGAGATGGACTGAAACTAATCAGTCGCAACCTGGTGGAGTTTCAACTGGGGGGGCCAGGGAGCTTAGCTGAAAAACTTGAGGTGGTCTCTGCGTTCTTGCCCCGTTTGGACTCAGTACCGTCCCCGGCGTATACGGTGGTGGATGTATCTAATCCCAAACGGCCTGTAGTTCGAAAACTGCGATAGCCGAGGGAAATCTTTCGGGTCAAAGAGGGAATCTAGCTAGCTTGTGGAATTAGGAAGCAAAGGTAAAACTGCTCCTGTACAAATGAAGGGGCCTAAAAAAGCTAAGGTGAGAATGATTGGGAGTGACGGACTTAGCAGAGGAACATTTGGTGGCGAGCCTAGACATAGGTACGTCCAAAGTGGCCATAGTCATAGCTGAAATGAACTCTTTTGGCGTACAAAGGATTATTGGGATAGGCACCGGTTTTCACAACGGTTTACACCGAGGAATAGTCAGTGATGTCGATGGGGTTCGGAAGGCTGTGATGGAGGCTGTCATAAAGGCGGAGAGGATGGCGCAGGTGGTCTTGCCTCCCGTAGTGGTAGGGATACCAGGCAGTTTCTGTTCATCCTTCGCTGCCAGTGGTGCTATAACGATTACCAGATCTAATCATCAAGTTCAATCGGAAGATGTCGAGAGAGTCTTAGGTGCAGCTGAAGCTGTAGCGATTCCACCGGGACGGCGGGTAATCCATAGGTTTGTGCGTGCTTTTCGGTTGGATGGTCAGCATCTGGAAGGACAACCACTGGGTTTGGTAGGACGGCGTTTAGAGGTGGATGTTCAATTTGTCACCGCAGCTTTGGCACCTCTGGAGGGACTCATTGACTGTATTGAGCAAGCGGGTGTGAAGATCGGGGAAGTAATAGTACAGTGCCTGGCCATATCCGACATGGTGCTGGCTCCCAGCCATAGGAAGTTGGGAGTCGTTTTGGTTGACCTAGGAGCAGGGCTCACCGATGTGGTGGTGTTTCGCAAGGGTCATTTGCAGCACATGGCTTGTCTGCCCATTGGTACCGACAGCCTGGTCCGGGACCTTATTATTGGCCTGAAGGTTTCCCCGGTGGAAGCCGAGGGCTTAGTGCGGGAACTAGGGTGTAATCCGGATCCCGAGCGCTTTGCTGGTTTCTGGGAAGGTTGCCAAGGCGATAGCGATATACAGATTCAATTACTAGATCAATATAACGAAATTCTTATGGCCAGGGCAGAGGAGATCTGGCAGCTAGTGAGAAGTCAGGTGGCGAAGGTAGGTGGTGTCAACCTGCAGGCAGGAGTGAAGATGGTGGGCGGGGGAGTGCTGGTCCCCGGATTGGCTGACCTGGGATCGAGGATTCTCCATCTACCGGTGGATGCAATAGTGCCGGTGGAAATGGAAGATCTGCCCGAAGCTGGCCGAAACCCTGCCTATGCAGCAGCAGTGGGATTAGTTCGACACAGAACTGTACCGCTGTTAGCACTACCGGAGGCTCATAAAAGCATACCCGCGTCTTGGGCTGTTCTGTGGCAAAAGGTACGTGATTGGCTCAAATTCTAGCAAGAGATATGCCGGTGGGTTCCGGTTCTTGGGAGGTAAAGGGACATGTTCGAATTCGATACGCAAGCTGGACAGTTTGCCAACATAAAGGTGGTTGGAGTTGGTGGGGGTGGTAGCAATGCGGTGAATCGGATGATCGATGCGGAACTGCAGGGTGTGCAGTTTATTGCTTTGAATACTGATGCCCAGGCTCTACTGCTATCGAACGCCAGCCACAAAATCCAGATGGGCGAGAAACTGACCAGGGGTCTGGGAGCAGGATCCAACCCCGACATTGGCCAAAAGGCAGCAGAAGAGAGCCGGGATGAGATCAAGGCCCTTCTGGAAGGCGCGGATATGATCTTCATTACCGCCGGGATGGGTGGTGGAACGGGCACCGGCGGAGCGCCGATAGTGGCGGAAATAGCGCGAGAGGTTGCGGCTTTAACGGTGGGAGTGGTAACCAAGCCTTTTAGTTTTGAGGGTAGACGCCGAATGAAACAAGCGGAAGCAGGGACCGCGGCACTCAAAGATAAAGTCGATACGTTAATCACCATCCCCAATGATCGATTACTACAAGTGGCAGAGAAGAAGACTTCTATTGTCGAGGCCTTTCGCATGGCCGACGATGTACTCCTCCATGGAGTACAAGGAATATCCAATCTGATCACGGTTCCTGGCCTGATCAATCTCGATTTTGCCGATGTCAGGACAATCATGACTGATGCCGGCTCTGCCTTAATGGGTCTAGGTTATGCTACCGGTGAAAATCGAGCGGCTAAGGCGGCCACCATGGCCATCTCCAGCCCTTTGCTGGAGGCTTCCATTGAGGGCGCTAAGGGGATTTTGCTGAGTATAACCGGTAACTCTTCCTTAGGGCTATTTGAAGTCAATGAAGCTGCAGAGCTGATCGCTGCAGCAGCAGATCCTGATGCCAATATTATCTTTGGAGCGGTCATCGACGAAGCACTGAAAGAGGAACTGCGGGTAACTGTTATTGCCACTGGTTTCGGGGACCGTACTCAAACCAGACCGGAGCAGGTCAATCGCCAGAGTATTAAAGATGAGTTTGATATCAAACCTTTTGCCACCGATGATTTGGACATACCGGCTTTCTTACGTCGAAAATAGGGTTGGGGGCGGGGGACTGATCTCACTCTAGCCTTTTGATCTCCCGCCTCAGTTTTTTCAAGATACGCTTTTCCAGGCGTGAAATATAAGACTGGGATATGCCTAAGCAGTCCGCAACTTCTTTTTGGGTTTTCTCCTCACCATCCTCCAGCCCAAACCTGAGTTTCATGATCCTTGTTTCCCGGGGGCTTAGCCGTTTTAGGGCACCCACCAATAGTGCCCGGTCAACTTCCTCCTCAATCCCTTTACTGACATTGCTTTCGACACCCAGTATATCGATCCAGCCAATCTCATTTCCATCATAATCGGTATGGAGGGGTTCCTCCAAAGAAACTTCCACCCGTGTTTTACTGTTCCGCCGCAAAAACATGCGGATTTCGTTATCTATACACTTAGAAGCATAGGTAGCTAATTTGACATTCCGGCCCGGATCAAAGGTATTCACAGCCTTAATTAAGCCGATGGTTCCAATTGAGACCAGGTCCTCGATGCCAACTCCGGAGCTTTCGAACTTACGAGCAATATATACAACCAGTCGGAGGTTACGTTCGATCAAGGTATTTCTAACTGCACTATCTCCAGAGCCGAGCCGTTGTAGTAATCGGCTTTCTTCTTCTGCTTCTAAGGGTGGAGGCAATACTTCATTACTGCCTATATAGTGTACAGCCGGTGGCTTCAACCCGACTCTCTGGCAGAGGCGAAAAGCCATCATCCGCAAACTCAGTGAGATACGGAGCCATTTTCGTTTCACTGCCGCTCTCCTCCCAAGGTCGCCGGGGTGACAACCGGTGATGCGGAAATAGTCGCTAAGGTGCCTTGCAAGATAACAGGCGGTATAAGTGCTTGGTATTCGCCGGCTGCATCGAGCTGGTGATCACAGATCGCAACAATGGCGTCACTAGCCGGAACGGTTTGCCCCGAGATCTCCAGTGTTACTCTATCTGGTCGAAATCCAACAAGTATGCCGTTCTTCTTTCCCAAAGAAGTATATGGGATGATCCGAAAACGGCTAGACCATTGCGATGTTGCCAGAAGCTGCGTAAGAGCCTGCTCATTTCCGGCCTCCAGTTGATGGATACTCCCGGCCAAGTCCGCTGGAAGTAGCTTGGTCAATAGGTCCTGCTCCAAGACAATGACAGGCACACCCGTCAGAGGGTCAGTCAAATGGTTACCTGTATCGATCAGTCCAATCACCCTGATCGCGGCGGAACCAAAATGGATGTTCACCGGGAATTGATAGATCTGTCTTAGCATTCTGTGTTGCACAACTCCCCAGCCTAGTTCAGCAATGATTAGAATCCCGGCTATGGCCACCAATAGCCCTAGAATGGCATTCGGTTGTGTAGGTGTACCCAGAAGGTAAGCAGCTGCCAGGCCGGCCCCGCCGGCTCCAAAACCAATACCGAGAAAATGCAAGAGCAGCCTACCTAGTTGGCGGGATGACACTGGATAAAAGGCAATCACCAGCATAATGATGGTGACCAGTAATATAGTAGGTATGAAACGCAACAGCCCATAGTAGGGAACAATCCGCATGCTGGCTAGATACAGTAAGAGAAAGTGACTAGTTCCGATAAACGCCCCCAAGCAAAGGCGTTGCCAAGTGGTTTTGGCCAGAGTAACAGCAGCGGTAGCCCATAACAAGAGGTAGTCACAGGCGAAATTGGCCGCCAGATAAAGCAAGAGGACGTCCACGTACACTACGTAATCAAACCCCATTTGCTTCACCTCACCTGTTGGCCTTCTGCTCTATATTACATAGCAGAATTGCCAGTTCCTTCTGTATTGAGATAAATCGCAATACGCACTTCCTGCGGAATAAAGCAATACACCGAAGGCAATACTGAATTATACAGACGGCTGACAGTATGGGGGGAGAACGATTTGAACAAAGTCGAGATCTGTGGTGTGAACACATCAAAACTGCCAGTCCTTTCCAACGAAAAAATGAGGGAATTGCTAAGGGCCATGCAGGATGGCGATGAGTCTGCTCGTAAGCAGCTTATTCAGGGCAATCTCAGATTAGTCCTAAGCGTCATTCAAAGGTTTAACAACCGGGGCGAACCTGTCGATGATTTGTTTCAAGTAGGATGTATTGGCTTGATGAAAGCCATAGATAACTTTGATCTCAGTCAAAACGTTAAATTCTCTACCTATGCAGTTCCCATGATTATAGGAGAGATTCGGCGCTACCTGAGGGATAATAACCCCATCCGAGTTTCCCGTTCGCTAAGGGATACGGCTTACCGCGCACTGCAGGTTAGGGATTCTCTGGTAGCCAAGCATTCCCGGGAACCCACCATCGGTCAGATCGCTGCAGCATTGAAGATGCCTCGGGAAGACATCGTGTATGCACTCGACGCTATTCAGGAACCGGTTTCACTCTTCGAACCCATCTACCATGATGGGGGCGACCCCATTTTTGTCATGGATCAGATTAGTGACGAGAAGAACGAAGACACTAACTGGCTGGAAGGTATTTCTATTCGAGAGGCCATGAGCAAACTTGGGGAACGAGAGAGGCTGATTCTGAATATGAGGTTCTTTGATGGGCGAACTCAGATGGAGGTAGCGGATGAAATCGGTATCTCACAAGCCCAGGTATCCCGCCTGGAGAAGGCTGCCTTGAAGCATCTGCGCCGACACATGACGGTCCATGAAGCGGAATCCATTAACCAATGATCGTCCAGGCAGGCGTGCAGCAAGCTAGTTACTGCAGGAGGTGGCATAGATGATAACAAGAACACTGCATGGTCGTTTACTTGTTTCTGGTATCATACTGGCGGTAGTAATGCTCTTTGGTTTGGGTGCACAAATGGCCGGTAATGTACTGCCAGTGGAAGAAGCGTATAACACCGAGAGTCTCATACGGTTACATATTCTGGCCAATAGTGACTTGCCTGACGATCAGGACCTGAAGCTGCAGGTGCGGGATGCTGTCATTGCGGAAACGAACGCGCTCTTTGCTGGGATTACCACCAGAGCTCAGGCCTGGCAGCAACTCAGCATCCATAAAGATGCGGTACGCATAGTTGCGCAGGATGTTGTTGATCGATCGGGGAAAGGGTATCCGGTAGAAGTCAAGTTGGGTAACTATGATTTCCCTGAGAAAACCTATGGATCTCTCACCGTACCGGCTGGAGAATACCAGGCTATGCAAGTCATCATCGGGCAGGGCAAAGGCAAGAATTGGTGGTGTGTGCTCTTCCCTCCTCTTTGCTTCATGGAAGGATTAGGGACAGACTCAGCCATCGTCAGGCGAGATTCAATTGAGCAAAATGACAGCGGTGATCAGGACCAGACACAGCAGCAGGTCGTGGTAGAGTGGCGCTTCAAATACCTGGATAGCCTGTACCGGGAGTATAGTCAGAAACTAGCAGTTCTAGTCAGCTCTCCTTGGGGAAGGCGTCTGCTTTCTACTGCACAACTACCATCCCAGGTGTTGTTGCGGCATTGACAATTATTCCCTGGATTTCGGGCCAAACCTAAGGTGAGCAAACCCTTGGGGTTGGCACAGTGACGGGTGAACAGTACATTTGCCCCTACCGGCACATATAATAGTGGTAGGTTACGCCGGGGGGTGAGGGTATGCTGGTCAAGACATCGGAGCTTTGGATCCTCGATGTAGTCAACACTGTAGATGGTCAAAGACTGGGGAACATTACCGATCTTGATATTGACCTGACTACCGGCAGAATCAATGCACTTATTCTTACTGAGTCCAGTGGTTTGTTGGGTCTGTTTAGGCGAGGTCATGATATAGTCATTCCCTGGGAAAAGGTAGTTCTTATTGGTATCGATGTAATACTGGTAGAGATGGTTTCCTTGCGGGAGCCCAAGCGAGGGCGTTGATCGAAAGAGTCCCCGGCACTAATGGTCGGGGACTTGCTGATTTGCTAGTCTTCTAGGGGTTCGAAGTCCTCTTTCCCCACTCCACATAAAGGGCAGATCCAATCATCTGGGAGATCTTCGAAGGCGATGCCTCCTTCTTCGTAGGGGTCGTAGACATACCCACAGACAGTGCACTCCCATTTTTCCATCTATCGGGACCTCCTTTAGCCTTTCCCCAATGATCTGTCATCACTACGACATGTTGTGTTTTCACCGCGGGCTTGCCGTTTCCTGCTGATGCAAGATAATATCTGTGAGTTTAAAGGTATCTCACGGGAGTAAGTCAAGCTATTACTAAAGTCTTGTTATGTGGGGTATGTATTATGTGTAAGTAATCTGCGAAGGAGGATGACAATGGCAGTTGTACAGGTCAAAGATGGTGTTCATTGGGTAGGTGCAGTGGATTGGAATAACCGTTATTTTCATGGTGTTACATACAGCACCCATCGGGGAACGACCTATAATGCTTATCTGGTGGCGGGGGAGAAGTATAGAGCCTTGGTCGATACCGTATACACTCCCTTCAGCGAAGTCTTGGTATCTCACCTAACAGAGCTGGTTAGTATGAAGGATATCGATTATGTGGTAGTAAACCATGTGGAGATCGATCACTCGGGTGCTTTGCCCCGGATCATGGAGCTTTGTCCCCAGGCCAAGATATGTTGCAGCCGAAAAGCATTGGAGCCCTTACGGAAGCACTTCGGTGATCAAGGCTGGGAGATGCATCCCGTTAAAACCGGTGATGTCCTAGATCTAGGGGGCAAGACGATTCGCTTTATTGAAGCACCTATGCTTCATTGGCCGGACAGCATGTTCTCGTATATTCCTGAAGATAAGCTCCTACTGCCCAATGATGCTTTCGGTCAGCATTTGGCCTCTTCCCATCGGTTTGATGATCAGGTGGATAACGCCATTCTCATGGATGAGGCTGCCAAGTACTATGCCAACATACTCCTGCCCTTTAGCGCATTGGTTGAAAGAAAACTAAGAGAGATCGACGAGCTAGGGATCGAGATTGATACCATTGCTCCTAGTCATGGCGTGATCTGGCGTCAGGATCCAGGCCAGATCATTAATGCCTATCAAAGATGGGCGACTGGGTTGGAGACTCCGGGGCGCGTATCTCCCGAAATCGTAGTCGTTTTTGATACCATGTGGGGCAGTACGGAGAAAATGGCTGAGGCCATTGCTGAACAGCTATCGGCCCAGGGCTATAGGATCAGTCTGTACAACATCGGTAAGAGTGATTACAGTGACATAATCAGGGAGATACTGGAAGCCAAGGCTGTCATCATTGGTTCATCTACTATCAATAATGGCATGTTGCCCTCTCTCAGCCCGCTGATGGAGGAGCTGGTGGGGCTTAAGCCCAAAGGGAGAATTGGTGCGGCCTTTGGCTCCCATGGTTGGAGGGGCGGAGCCGTGAAACAGATCTCCACAACGCTCACCGATGCAGGTATCAATCTGGTAGGGGACGGGCTAGCTATTCAGTGGGTGCCAGACAGAGAAGACCTGGAGGCTTGCCGCAATCTCGCCCGCAAGGTGGGTTCGGTTTTGGCCAGCCGGGCGAAGTAGAGATGCTACCCAGCAAGAGAGCTAAGTTAGCTTCTCTGGAAGCGGTCAAAGGTGGCCAAAGCCAGCCAAGCCAACAAGGTAGATCCCCTAGGGACCCTGTAGTATAATAGAAGCAGCGAGGTTTCTTGAAGAAGTTAGGTGGGAACATCAGTGAAGTGCCCCTTTTGTGGTTTTATGGAAAGTAAAGTTGTGGATTCCCGGGCCACAGAGGAAGGTAGCTCCATACGTCGGCGACGGGAGTGTATGGGATGTAGTCGACGTTTCACGACCTACGAGCGGCTAGACGAGATCCCCCTGATGGTAGTGAAGAAAGATGGGCGGAGGGAAGTGTTCTCCCGGGATAAGATCATCACTGGAGTGTTGAAGGCTTCACAGAAGCGGCCGATCAGCTACGAAGTGATTGAGAATTTGGCTCGGGACATAGAACGTGACCTCCGCAACAGAATGGATCGAGAGATTTCCTCCCAGATTATCGGAGAGATGGTGATGGAGCGACTTCGGCAGATCGATGAAGTGACCTATGTGCGTTTTGCCTCGGTCTATCGGCAGTTCAAGGATATTGGGAGGTTCATGGAAGAACTGGAAAAACTCAGAAAAGAAAGCGAATAGATGGGGGTCAATTAGTGAGCGAGTATAAGTCTGAGGCTGCCGAAGTCTTGGACTTTCAGCTAAGCAATGGTGTTGGCTACTGGGAGCCAAGGGGAATACCAACGCCAGCCCGGCTCGTATGTGCTTTTTCTAGCCGAAAAGGAGGGGTCAGTGAGGGCCCTTTTACCTCTTTGAATCTGGGGTTACATGTCGGTGATCAACCGGATCACGTGTTGGCAAACCGCCAAAGGTTCTCTAAGGCCCTGGGTATTGATGCGAGGCACTGGGTAGCGGCCGAGCAGGTCCATGGCTGTAAATTGGCTGTGGTGGGCGTTGAAGATCGGGGACGAGGTGCACTTGCCCAAGGGTCAGCCATACCAGGAGTTGATGGACTGGTAACTAGTGAGGCTGGGGTGTGGCTGGCCTGTTACTATGCTGATTGTGTACCTCTGGCCTTTTGGGATATCAAACAGCGGGGTGTCGGGATTGCCCATGCCGGATGGCGGGGGACTCTGGCTAATATAGGCTCTGAAGTGCTGGAAGCAATGATTAGGTATTTGGGCTCTGAACCGGGAGACGTGCATGTCCTGATCGGACCGGCCATTGGTCCCTGTTGCTACCATGTAGGTGAGGATGTGGCTAGAGCCTTTGGCGAACGGTTTGGTCAGGAGCCTCTGAGCCAGCGTGAGGGCCGGATCTACCTAGATCTCAGGGCAGCAAATCAGCAGTTGCTCAAGGAGAGCGGTGTTTCACCGGCTCAAATACATCAAAGCAGGCTCTGCACAGCTTGTCAATCTGGGGTTTTCTTCTCACATAGGCGAGATGAAAGTCCCACGGGCAGAATGGCCGCCATTATTGGACTGCGGGAGCGATAGTTGCTCCCGCAGTTGGCTTTGGGGGAACAAGGAGTTTCACCTGTGGATGGGGAATTTGAGAAGGACAGGAGTGAGTTTCTTGGCGAAAATGGTGGAGCAAA
>JAAZLW010000236.1 GCA_012799135.1 Bacillota bacterium
GGTGACAATAGCGGAGGGGCAACACCTGGCAACATCCCGAACCCATGCGTTAAGCCCTCCAGCGGCGATGGTACTGCCGGGGTAACCCGGTGGGAGAGTAGCTGGTTGCCAGAATCCTTTTCGCTCCTCGGTAGCTCAATGGTAGAGCACCCGGCTGTTAACCGGGTGGCTGTTGGTTCGAGTCCAACCCGGGGAGCCATGTGTTATGAGGTTTCTAGAGTAACAAAGGACCTTGTTGGGCACTTACCGAAATCCTGAGGTTTAGCGATTATTACAGGTGTGGGGTCGGTTCTGGTGATTGTGTGTTGCTGTCATGAAGAGTGGTGTCGGCGAAATCTGTTACTTAGGTCAGGCCTCTGGTCTGACTTTTTCTTTTTTGCTCGCCTCGCACGCGCTACTAGTAATCGGGGGGTGTGAGTTAGCTAGGGAGCTCACAAGCATGCATCAATCTGACGAGGCGTTATGAACAAGATCAAGAGATAGGGGAGCGAGCTAATGCCATTAGTAAATCTGAATGAGCTGTTTGACCCAACAAGAGAACGACGGGCAGTTGGATTGTTTAATGTTGCTGGTTTGGAGTTCGCGGAAGCGATGATCGAAGTGGCCGAAGAATTGAACACGCCCATTATTTTGGGGGTGCCGGAACGATTTTTCCAGTTCAGTCGGCTGGAGAACGTGGTGCGTCTATGTGTTGATATGGCTGAACGAGCTAGAGTGCCGGTTGCAGTTCACCTGGACCATGGCAAGAGCTTTGACAATATCTTGCGGGCTCTGAGAAACGGTGTTTCATCGGTAATGTTTGATGGTTCTTCGCTCCCCTATGAGGAGAATGTGGCTCGAACTGCTGAGATCGTCCGCATAGCTCACACCATGGGAGTGTCAGTTGAGGGAGAGCTTGGTTATGTCGGCCGTGGCGATTTTGACCCGACCGATCCCTCCTTCTATACAAACCCAGAACAAGCTGCTGATTTCGTTGCGAAAACCGGGGTAGATGCCCTAGCTATAGCTGTGGGTACTGCTCACGGCATCTACAAGACTACTCCCAAGCTTGATTTTGAACGCTTGAAAAGCATCCGTCAAAAGGTTGATGTGGCTCTCGTGCTTCACGGTGGTTCCGGGGTAAGTGACGAAGACTTCCAAAAGGCGATAGCCTGTGGCATCGATAAAATCAATGTCTTTACGGAAATCTCGGTATCCGTCATAAAGACAGTGTCTGAAGCTACTTCCAACTGTTCTGATTGGATAAGAGTAACGGGAGAAATGCGCCGGACAATAGCTAATGTGGTTAGGCACTATATGACTGTTTTCAATACGGGGCTGGACCACGATTGTGACCTATAGCGTGCTGAGAATTTTCATGGGTCAAAAAACGTTGCTTTGCACTCTAATCTGTACTAGCGGGGGTTTTGTATGAGAATCGGGATCATTGGTTTGCCCCAAGTGGGCAAGACCACGCTGTTCAATCTGCTGACAGAAGCCGGTGCGTCTACCGGTTTTGGCAGCAAAGACAAGGCAAATATTGGAGTAGCTAATGTGCCAGATGAGCGCGTCGACTATCTTGCGGGAATTTTCGAACCGAAGAAGACCACCTACGCTCAGATTGAGTTCATTGATATCGCCGGACTAGGGCCAGGCAGTAATGGCCGAGATACCCGGGAGTTCCTGACGGCTTTGCAGAATGTAGACGCTCTAGTACAGGTAGTACGGGCCTTTCGCTCAGATGTAGTGCCTCATTTTCGCGGTGAGATTGATGCTATGCGAGATCTTGATCTCCTGCAAAGTGAGCTGGTATTGAATGATTTGGCCTTACTGGAAACTCGGCTAGAAAGGCTGAACAAGGGTAGGGTGAAACAGAAAGAAGCGGAGACCGATCTAGCCTTGTTGGAGAAATGTCGTGACTATCTGGAGGAGGAACGGCCCTTAAGTCAGGTAGAATTCACTGATGAGGAAGCTGCAGAGTTGCGCCAGTATACCTTCTATACTGCCATACCGATGCTGCTTGCGATTAATGTGGATGAAGAGGAGTTAACGGAGGGATCCTACCCTCGCCAAGTAGAGCTATCTGACTGGGCTAAAGCAAGGGGCATATCGGTCATTCCCATTTGTGGTAAACTAGAAGAGGAAATCATCGGGCTACCTATCGCAGATCGAGGGCCTTTCCTGGCTGATCTGGGTCTGGCGGAAACCGGGATCGCACGACTAGCCAAAGCTGTTTACCGGCATCTGCACCTAATCTCCTATTTCACCGTAGGTACGGACGAGGTACGGGCTTGGACCATTACTACAGGGATGAATGCCAGGCAGGCAGCTGGCAAGATCCATTCCGATATTGAAAGAGGATTCATTCGGGCAGAGGTCGTAGGATATGAAGACTTTCACATGGCTGGATCGATGACAGAGGCTAAGAGAAAGGGACTCTGTCGCTTGGAGGGGAAGGAATATATAGTTCAGGATGGGGACATCATCGATTTCCGATTTAACGTCTAACTGGAGTGATCAAGATGTCTGTAAAGAAGAAAGCCTATGAACTGGCCAAGGCTGTAGCAGAAAGCCCGGAGTATCTGAGATTAAAGGAAGCGGAGACAGTAGTAAACGAACGACAGGCGGCTAGGCTCATGCTGCAGGATACCCAGGAAAAGCAGGCGAAACTGCGGGAGAAGTATGCCGCCGGTGAAAAGATCACCGATGCTGAACTTGAGGATCTGCAAAAGACAATGGAGCTGGTCTCCTTTAACCCCTACATCCGGGAGCTCTTGGAGGCGGAATATGCTTTTACTGAGCTGATGGCCGAAGTCTGGCAGATTATTGGTGAAGCAGTTGGACTAGACATGCCCAAAGCAGAAGGTGCCCAAGCGCAACCAGAAAGCGAACCGGAACCAAAGGTGAGCGAAGCCAGGAGCCGGTTGTGGGTACCCGGGAAAAACATGTAACAGGGGATTCACCTGAAGAGTTTCGGGCAAGAAGGGGGTCAACCATTGGGACAAGTGTATATTGATCAACTCAGCCAATATGATGGTCAGCAAGTCACCATCAAGGGTTGGGTGTATAACCGGCGGTCCAGTGGGAAAATCCAATTCCTATTGGTAAGAGATGGTACAGGGATAGTGCAGGCTGTCATGGTCAAGAAAGAAGTCTCACCCGAGATCTTCGCTCTGACAAGAGAACTGACTCAGGAATCTTCGATCATAGTAATGGGAGTCGTGCGGTCAGATGAGCGAGCACCGGGAGGCTATGAGCTTAGTGTTAATGACCTTAGATTAGTGCAGATGGCAGAAGAGTACCCGATTACCCCAAAGGAGCATGGCATTGAGTTTCTTATGGACCATCGGCATCTATGGCTGCGTTCTAGACGCCAGCACGCCATCTTGCGGATCAGAAGTGAGATCATCAAAGCCATTCGCGATTTCTTTGATGACCGAGGCTTTGTGATGGTCGATGCTCCCTTACTGACTCCTGCTGCCTGTGAGGGAACTACCACTTTGTTTGAGACTGACTACTTCGATGAAAAGGCATTTCTAGCTCAAAGCGGACAGTTGTATATGGAAGCGGCAGCGATGGCATTCGGGAGGGTCTACTGTTTTGGACCTACGTTTCGTGCAGAAAAGTCCAAGACCCGTCGCCACTTAATGGAGTTTTGGATGGTAGAGCCGGAAGTAGCTTATGCCGATCATGAAGATAACATGCGATTACAAGAGAATTTTGTCAGCTATGTAGTGCAACGGGTCTTAGAAAAACACAAGCCGGAGTTGGAGTTCCTAGAACGAGATATCTCTCGTTTGGAGAATGTAGTTCCGCCATTTCCGCGAATTACCTATGATGAAGCCATTCGGCGCCTACAGCAGGCAGGAGTAGACATCCAATGGGGAGCGGATTTTGGTGGCGGAGATGAGACTATACTGGCAGAGCAATTTGATCGGCCCTTATTTGTGGAGAAATATCCTGCAGAGGTCAAGGCCTTTTACATGAAGCCTGATCCAGAAAGGCCAGAGGTGGTCCTATGTGATGACCTTTTGGCACCGGAAGGCTATGGCGAAATTATTGGTGGTAGTCAGAGGATAGATGATCTGGATTTGCTCAAGCAACGTATGCAGGAGCATGAGCTACCGGAGGATGTTTATGCTTGGTATATGGATCTTAGGCGCTACGGTTCAGTGCCCCATTCGGGATTTGGCCTAGGCCTGGAGCGCACAGTTGCTTGGATTTGCGGCTTGCCTCACATCAGGGAGACTATCCCTTTCCCGCGTTTGATCAATCGATTGTATCCGTAAAGATCGATTTCCGGGGACTCCAGGGAGTCCCTCCTAGTGATATGGGCTCTCAATAGAAGGACACGAAGACAGAAAAGGGCTGTCAAATACTATGGCAGCTCTTTTCTGTGTGCTCAGCATGTCTGTTGAGCTAATGAGCTGAAAGAATCCCCTTCCCGTAGCTAGCAAGGCCGTAGTCCGCGTGGGATTGACTTCTATTGCCGTGTACCGAACAGAATCAGCACAACGCCTGTTCCTATTATCGCCAGCTTAATGAGGGATATGCGGCCTGCCAAGCCAGCTAGACCCAGCAAGCATACTGCTGTGAGGATCATAGGACCTACAATGCCCAGCACTGCATTGATGCGCAGAGCGCTCTCCACCCTTCCAAACCTGATCA
>JAAZLW010000237.1 GCA_012799135.1 Bacillota bacterium
GGTAGAAGACAAGCTGCTCCAGGGTTTTCTCACCTTACCTGGTGGTCATCGAGTAGGGCTTGTCGGCACCGGTTATGTCGAACAGGGTGAGCTTCAGGCTGTTCGGGATATTGGCCAGTTCAACATTAGAATAGCTCGGGAACTCCCGGGAGTGGCCACCCCGATTCTCCCGGCTCTTTTGGACAGAGAGGGGCGGTTTAGGTCTACACTGATCATTTCTCCACCCGGATGCGGCAAGACCACCTTGATCCGAGATATGGCTCGGCAGCTGTCTTGGGGGAACTCAGGATACTGGCAGCGTCATACAGTAACCATAGTGGATGAAAGACGCGAAATTGCTGCTGTTTGGCAAGGGGTGCCTCAGACAGATTGTGGCCCCTGTACTGATGTATTGGATGGCTATCCGAAAACCGAGGGTATCATGATGGCCATCCGGGCCTTGGCTTCCGATGTTTTGGTGACTGATGAGCTAGGCACCACCGCTGATGCTATGGCCATCGTGGAGGCCGGAGCTGCAGGTATTGCCGTCCTGGCTAGCATCCACGGAGATTCCTTTGAGGATGTGCAAAAAAGGGCCGGAGGTCGAATACTGGTGGAAAGTGGTCTGTTCAAGTGCTTGGTTATCCTCAGTCGACGGCGGGGTCCCGGGACTTTGGAGAAGGTTCAGTACCTGTAGCCGAACATGGCATAACTTGCCTACTCCGCCAATATAATCACAAGAAAATGGGGTGAATAAGCTGTATTGGTTCCGTGGTTTCCTGTGCCTGATGATCATCTGTGGCAGTGGCTTTTTCGGATGGGTTCTCGGGTGGTCGATTCGAGAACGTCCCCGGCAGTTAGGTGGCTTACAAGCAGCCTTGAGTCGGTTGGAGACCGAGGTTAGTTGTAGTATGACCTTTCTTCCGGAAGCATTACTGGAGTTGGCCCGTGTGATGGTGCCTCCGGTTGATCGTCTATTCGCGGATGCTGCCGAGTTGCTAGTGAGCGGCGATCTATCGGCTGAGCAGGCATGGAAGCGGGCCATCATCGGGGCACGGCAGTACCTGGTTCTGACCGAGGAGGATGAAGAGATCTTGCTCAATCTCGGGGCAAACCTAGGGATATCTCATCGGGAAGATCAGACCCGCCACCTTTTGCTTGCCCGGGAGAGGTTACGACAACAGGAGCAGGCCGCTAGGGCAGCGCAAGAACAGTTTGCTCGTCTGTATAGTGCCCTGGGGTGGGCAGCGGGCATGGCTTTGGTGCTGATGCTAGCCTAGGAAACCGGTGAGTTGCGTGGGGACAAGGCTGGGAACGGGGTTACTGGACTAGTAGGAGGGAATGCAGTGGACCTTAGCTTGATCTACCGTATAGCCGGTGTCGGTATCCTCATCGCCATCCTGAACATTTTCCTTCAGCAGGCAGAGCGAAAGGACCAGGCCCAAATGCTGAGCCTTGCCGGTGTAATCATAGTCCTTCTTTGGCTGGTTCAGTTGATTGCTCAATTGTTCGAACAAGTAGAGAGTGTATTCCGATGGTATTGACGGAGGGAGCACTGTGTCCGAGATTGTGCCGGTGGTGCTGACCGCACTGATAGTAGCTTTCATCCAGGTGAACTTGAGATCCCAGTACCCGGAATATGCCACGGTTTTGGCTATATTGTTTACAGTGATTGTCCTGTTGCGAGTCTTGGGTCCTTTGCGGGACATGATCCACGTGTTCTATCAGTTGGGGCAGGGGGTCGGGATTGCGGGCCGGTATTTCGATGTTTTGCTCAGGACCTTAGCGGTAGCATATATAACCGTCTTTGGCTCCCAAATCTGCAAAGACGCTGGAGAGCAAAGCCTGGCTATCACTGTGGAATTCGCCGGGAAGCTGGTTATGATGATTATCGCTCTGCCCATCATCCTCGGGATTGTTGAAGCTCTAGTGAACCTACTACCGTAGGTGGGAGGGAAGTTTGATGGTGCACAAGCTAGTCTATACTCTTATCATCTTTACTATGGTTAGCTGTTTTTCATCCATGGCTAGGGCTTCCTTTTTGTCTTCCCCAATCGAGAAAGTGGTGGAAGCCCAACTGGAAGAGCTGGACATGGCTGACATAGAAAGGACGCTGTCGGGTCTGGATGCAGAGATCCAGGCCCAGCTGCCTTCCTTAGATCTCTCCCAGATGATATTTGGCGGTAAAGGAATAGAATGGGGTAAACTAGTCCAAGACCTATTCCAGCACCTGTTTAGAGAAGTGGTGGCCAATTCTCGCCTTTTGGCACAGCTGATCGTCCTAGCCATCGTGGCAGCCCTTCTGCAAAACCTACAAACCGCTTTTCTAAGCTCTGATGCCATCGATGTATCCATGGCTTGTTGTCTTCTATTGCTAGTCCATGTGGCCCTCAATAGCTTTCGACTGGCTGTAGCTGCCGGAACTGGGGCGATAGAAGCCATGACCTCTTTGATGTATGCTTTACTGCCGTTGCTCTCGACTACATTGGCGGCAGTGGGTGGTTTTACATCGGCGGCTTTAATGCACCCAATCCTGGTGACAGCAGTGGGCTTGATGGGTATGTTAGTTGAACGGGTGGTATTCCCTCTGTTACAGATCGCCATAGTCCTCAGCATTGTCGGCAATCTATTTCAGGGATTTCCCGTTAGGCGGTTGGCGGGCCTGATGGAGCGATCAGGTAGCCTGGTCCTAGGGACTGCCTTTGTGGCTTTTGCGGCTATGATCCTTGCCCGGGGCATGTTGGCACCGGTGGCTGACGGTGTTAGCATCCGGGCCGCCAAGTACCTTGGTGGAAAGATCATGCCAGTCTTGGGCAACACTTTTGCCCAGGCCTTGGATGTAGCAGTAGGAGGGTCACTCTTGATTAAAAACGGCCTAGGCATGTTTGGTCTGAGTGCCATTTTGGTGATCGTGGCCTTTCCCTTGGTAAAGATCTTGGCTTTGCTGTTTATCTACCGGATAGTGACTGCCCTAATCGAGCCCATCAGTGATGCGCGATTGGTGTCCGCTTTGACTAGCTGTGGCAATACATTGGCCATCGTCTTTGTGGCGGTCATGGTTGTGACTCTAATGTTCTTCGTGACCATTACGGTAATGGTGGGTATGGCGAACTTGACCGCACTCATCCGGTAGGTGATCTTGATGGTGCAGTGGATCAAAGAGTTGGTGGCACTGCTTTTGTTCAGTGGTATTTTCCTCATGATAGTGCCGGATACGGATCTCAGACCATTTCTCCGGCTGGTTATAGGCTTGCTTCTGATTGCCTTGCTCATACAGCCTCTGGCAGGCACCGGTGTTTTTCACTCCGGTCAAATCGCTGCTAAGCTGGAAGGGGCATGGCGTTCTACAGGAGCAACTAGGGCAAAGTCGACACAAATCGAGTATCTGCAGGTGCAGGCAGAGCGTTTAGTAGAGAAGGGAAGCGGCGTTGTGCGTGAACAAATGGAAAATCAAACCAATAGAGAGTTAGGAGCACTGCTCAGCCTATTTGCCGGTGTGGAAGAAGCTCAGGTGGTTACGCAGGTAAATGCCCAGGGCCGGTTGGAGCGGGTGTTAGTTCAGCTGCATTTAACCAAGGATGCGGCTAAGAATGATACATCAGGACTCCCGCATGCTATTGAACCCGCGGGAAGCGGAGCTTTAGTCCCCTTGGTAGAGCCCGTGGTAATTACGGAACAGATCCCGGTTATAGAGCCTTTTGGTGACCCATCACCCGATCCTTTGCAGAGAAGGGTGCAAACATGGGTGGCGGGTTTCTATGGAATAGATCCGGAGTGCGTAACGGTGATCACCATATGATGAGGGGGAGGATGCTCGGTGGAGTGGCGGGATATGTGGGAGAAATGGTGGCCCAGCAAGAAGAGCGAACGGGCAGGGATACCGCTCACCGACCAACAGCGCAAGCTAACCGGCTATCTTTTGATCCTGGTGATCGGAGCAGCGCTGGTGTTGCAGTTTACCGCTACCAAGACATCAACTCCGGCGCTGACACCACAAAACACTGCATCACTGTCAACTGAACCTGTTCAGCCGGTAGCAGGCGGGGCCTCTTCCCTTCGCCTCGGTTTTCAAGAGGAGACAGAAAAGAGGCTAGCTGCAATACTGGCTCAAATAGAAGGAGTCGGCAATGTACAGGTGATGGTATCACTCGGTACAGGTCCTCGTTTAGAAGTAGCTCAGGACATCAATGGAGACAAGACGGTGACAGAGGAGACTGATAAGCAAGGTGGCAAACGCCGTATTGTTTCGGAACGCTGGAATGAAAAGGTGGTGATCGTGCGGGAAGGTCAGGGAGCTCAGGATAAGCCTATAGTGTTGGTGGAGCACAGACCTGTGATTTGTGGAGTGTTAGTGGTAGCTGATGGTGCCAGGGATCCCGGCATCAAGCTGCGGATCGGGCGAGCCGTAGAAACCGCCATCGACATTCCGGCTCATCGGGTGACTGTGGTGGCTAGGAAAAAGTGATGAATGGGGGGTAAGGGGATGTTCTATGTAATCACACGCAAAACGTTGCGAAGAGGCTTTCTGATTGTACTGCTGATAGCCTTCGTGTTGTGGTTAGCCTGGAACAGCTTTGGGCGAGATGCGGTGTTCAAGAGTGGAGGACAATTGGTTTTCTGGCCCCAAATAGTCGCCAATCGCCAGGTGACAAAACCTGTATATGAACAGGGAGAAGGTGACCCTATCACAGAGCTTGAGCCGATGGGACATATAGGGGAGGTTGAGTTGAGAACAGAATTGGGACCGGAGTCCGCTGTCATCATGCTCGGTGAAACCATGATCGCCACTGGGGATCTCCTTGATGAGTATTTGCCGGCTACTCCTGTCTATACTGAAGACCTCAATCTAGCCATTCCGGCTACGGGACCCTTAACTGTATCGGTCGAATCCCCGAGTCGTCGAGATACCTTTTCCGAATTCCGCTGGGAACGGGATCGAAGCCGTTCTCGCCAGTTGGAGACATTGCAGGACATTATTACAGATGCCACAAGCTCAGAGCAGCAAAAGGAAGCCGCACAAGGGCGATTGGTGGCTATTATGGCGGGTTCGGAAGTGGAAATGGAGCTGGAGGGGCTACTAATGGCCCAGGGTTTGCCGGATGCTGTGGTGGTTCTCAGTGAAACCGGTGCCACTATCATGGTGGATAGCATATTGACCGAAGAAGAGGCTGCTCGGATCGGTGATACGGTTAGTGGAATGACTGGTATGTCCCTGGAGAAAATTCGTATTATTGACCACCGGAGCTAGGCCGGACCGGTCAGCTTTTTCCAACCGGAAGCAGGAATGGGGGCAAAAACCTAGAAATCAGATGTGAACAACAAATAAAGCCTTTACTGGCGCCCTCTGGGCAGTTGGCAGGGAAAGGTATCAGCTGGTAGGTGGTGGGAAAGCTATATAATGACACGCCCTTAGTCCGGCTGGAGAAGGATGGTTGGTTGAGTGTGAAATTAGAAGACATACAGATACTCGTTCAGACTATACAGGAAAGTGATTTGGTTGAGCTTGTCTGGGAGACAAACGGTTCCCGCCTGGTCTTAAAGAAGGCAGCTGCTTGTGCGCTCCCTTCCGCTCCCATTGCTGCTTCTCCGGCGGGGGAGGCGACAGGTCAGGAGTTAGCGCAAGAGCAGAAAACAGCTGAGGAAGTAGAGGAGGGGCGTTTTACAATCCTGGCACCTATGGTGGGTACTTTTTATCGGGCTCCAGCACCCGATGCGGAACCCTATGTCCAGGTGGGTACTATTGTAGAGATTGGCCAACCGCTTTGTATCATAGAGGCTATGAAGCTCATGAATGAGATTGAGTCTGAAGTAAGGGGTAGGATAATTGAGATCTTGGCAGAGAATGCCCAACCAGTGGAATATGGCCAGCCACTGTTCGTTATCGAGCAAGTCTGAAACACATTGTAGCGGGCCACTGGGGGGGAGGACTATGCCTTGTTTTCGAAAGTGTTGGTTGCCAACCGGGGCGAAATTGCTGTACGCATAATTCGAGCATGTAAGGAACTGGGTATTGAGACAGTTGCCATATATTCCGAACCGGATCAGATGGCGTTGCATGTACGTTTAGCCGATGAAGCGGTGTGTGTGGGGCCGGCTAGTTCAGCAAGGAGCTATCTTAATGTCCCCAATATAATCAGTGCCGCCCTGCTCACCGGTGCAGAGGCGATTCATCCTGGATATGGGCACCTGGCGGAAAGAGCGAGGTTTGCTGAGATATGTGAGGACCATGGGATTGTGTTCATTGGACCCAAGCCAGCCACCATCGATCGCATGGGCGATAAGGCTGCCGCGAGAAGTACCATGCAAGCTGCAGGGGTACCGGTGATTGCCGGTAGTGACGGGCCGGTGGAGTCTGACGGAGAAGCTATCAGGATCGCTACTGAGATCGGCTATCCGATCATCGTCAAGGCCTCGGCCGGTGGTGGAGGCAAAGGGATGCGGGTCGTACGCAGCCAGGATGAACTGCTTCGGGCACTTAATTTGGCCAGGACTGAAGCTGATGCTGCCTTTGGTAGCAGTGAAGTCTATATTGAGAAATTTGTCGAACATCCCCGGCATGTTGAAATCCAAATCGTGGCTGATAGTCACGGAAACATTATTCATCTGGGTGAGAGGGAGTGTTCTTTGCAGCGTCGTCAGCAGAAGGTCCTAGAGGAGGCACCGTGTACAGCCATTACACCCCGCATGCGAGAGGCCATGGGGCGGGCAGCGGTGGCAGGGGCTAGGGCAGTGGACTACGTGAATACCGGAACAGTTGAGTTTCTGGTAGATGAGTCGGGCCAGTTCTACTTCATGGAGATGAATACCCGTATCCAGGTGGAGCATCCGGTGACTGAGATGGTCACCGGCATAGATCTGGTTAAGGAA
>JAAZLW010000238.1 GCA_012799135.1 Bacillota bacterium
CTATCTGCAAGATAAAGATCGTTCATAGGGTCATGTGGAGCGATTATGGGGGCAAATAAGGCAACAAGCACATAGACAAGCACAATACCCAGCCCTACCATGCCTTGAGGCTTTCGTTTGTATTGCTCCCAAAACGTAAGCGGCTTGGGAGTGGTCGATGCTGCTGCTCTCGCTACTTCCAATTTCTGTGCTCTTTTTTGGTTAGTTCTCATCGTTGACCACCTGCCCCAACGCGGATCCTCGGGTCAACTAAACCATACGCGATATCCGCTAATAGATTTGAGATGATCACAGATAATGCGATCAAATAGAATGCTCCCTGTGCCGCTGGGTAGTCCATCTTTAGTGTCGCATCCAGGAGATATCTACCAATACCATGCCAGGAGAAAATGCTCTCTGTTATCACTGCACCGGATACAGCACCAGGAAGTGACATAAAGATCAGTGTAACAATGGGAGGTAGTACGCTTCGCAGTGCATGGTGGTACAGGATATCCCCCCTGGCAATCCCCTTGGCCCTAGCGGTGACGATATAGTCTTGCGAAAGCGCCTCCAGCATAGTGTTTCGGGTGTACAATGCCCATGAGCCAAACCCGATAATTACATTTGAACCGGCAGGCAAAATCAAATGCCATAACCGATCAAGAAAAAATGCAAAACCGCCGTCTGGAGGGGGGGCGCTCATGGTGCCATGAATGGGTAGGATAGGCCAATAATACCCGAACAGAAGTAGTAATAGTAATTGAATGAAAAAGCCTGGTACAGCATGAGCGAAAAGACCGGCTCCCACTACGAATCTCTCCGCAAATTGGTCCCTGTTAGCTGCTGCGTAAACCCCCAGTGATATACCCATAGCGGCTGTACCTATGAAGGTAACCATGAATAAAACCAGTGTGTTTGGCAGCCTTTCTTTAAGCTCAGCCCACACAGGCCTACGTGTGCTAAAGGAAAGGCCCATGTCGAATTTCAGTAAGGACTTCATGTAGTTTACATACTGAGTCATAATCGGATCGTCTAGTCCATACTGCCTTCTCAGTTCGATTTTCGCCTCTGTAGTAAAGTTGGGGTCGATGATCATCTTTTCGGGATCACCAGGCATTATCCTAAAGAGGATAAAATTGAACGTAAGAATCACAAAAAGGACTATGACAGCGTAAAAAAGACGTTTCAACAAGTACGAACGGAAACCCAAGTGCTCTCACCTCGTTCTGCCTCATCATGGAACCGCCGCTCCGGGGTTGGGCCCCGCAGCGGCGATCCAATTCAAACTTCTATAGCGTTATCCTTTAAGGATTAGCACGCCAGTAGTACGGGTTCTTTACTAGCCTGACATACTCACCGGGACGGCGCTCCTTGAACACAAAGGGGCCATGTCCAACTAGCTTAGTATAACCCTCCATGGTTGGGTGAGGCTCGTTCCAAGGCTCGAATGTTTTCCAGTCAGTGACATCTTCCCAAATGTGTTTGGGCAAGAATGCTAGGGAAGCATTGTACAGATGCCAGTAGCTGACTGTGTTAAAGTACACTTTGACAGTGTATTCATCGATTAGCTCCACCTTGGCAACTTCCGAGGTAGCGCCCAGGTAACGAGGTACCTTGTTCTCCTTTAGAAACTCGATAGTGAACTTGACATCCTCGGCTGTAAAGGGAACACCATCAGACCATTTGATACCCTCATTTAGATACCAAGTGATAGTTGTGCCCTGCCTACCCGATAGAGGCTCCCAGATGCCAACATCCCACTTTTTCGCCATCCAGGGCATATCTTCAAGGGTCTCGGGATGCATCGTGATCAAGCTGTCAAAGAGTTTATCCAGGACATCCCACGAATACGCGCTAGAAGCTACTGCTGGGTTGAGGTTATCGGGTTCTTCTGAGAGCGCCCAGCGGATTGTGCCACCTTCTAGTGGATTCCCATCCTTGTCCACACGATGAATGTTTAGTGGTGTCCACGGGTTCTTGCTATTAGCCGCACCATAGCCGCCCATATCTACATAGCCGCCCACCATATCCTTGCGGAAGGCGTCGATGTATGGTCTTGAATATAGCGGCACATAGGGCATCTCTTTAGCAAGCACCAATTGAGCCGCATCGGCGGAGAACTGGGCGGTCTGAAGATCCGGTGCAGTCTCCAGCCGATTGAGCAACTCGTCTAGTCTGGTATTGCGGATTCCGGGGTTATTATAGCCGTCCTCCACGTCATGCTTTGAGTGGAAGAAGTCAACTAGGAAATCCGGGTTTCTAGTAAGTGACCAAGCCAGTACGTACATATCGAAGTCACGCATATCGATTTTGTCGAGCATAACGTTAAAGTCCATAGGCTCGGGTACGATGGGGAGGCCCACTTTCTGAGCTGATTCAGCAATCATTTTGCCTAGCTCAGCTGAAGTAGGAGCAACCTCATATGTCGGGGTAAGGAGCTTCATCTCTGGTAAGGGTTTGCCGGTGTTAGGATCGATTCGATTCTTCCCGGTTGCGTCCAGCTCATACCCAGCCTCGTCCAATACTCGGGCAGCTTCTTCCAAGCTATATGGGTAAGTGGGAACATCAGCATTATAGAATGCGGAAGCCTGTGGTACAAAACTAGTCATTGGTAGCATGTAACCCTTAAACAGCGTGCGGATGATATTATCCCGATCAACGGCATGAGCTACTGCCTGACGAAGCACGATATTGTCGAGGGGGGCTTCACGCATGTTGAAGCAAAGATAAAACATGTGGAAACCTAAAGTCATCCTCATATCAGCATACTCCAAGGACTTTGCTTGGTCGATGTCTGCTGGCTGGGTTAGGCCATCCCAGACTATACTCTCTCCCCTCTCAAAAGCGATCCTGCGAGCTGTCGGTTCCTTGATCACCGGCATGATGATCTCATCAACCCGGGGACCCCAATCATTGAACTCTACTGCAGCGGCTACTGGCATGGCTACCACGCCAAGCACAAGTGTAAGAGACAGAACCAGTGCAATCATTAGACAAGCTTTCTTCTGCATGATACTATTGCCTCCTTCTCATTTATTGATCATTCTGGATTTCCAGTGTTGGGATGAGACTCTTTTTAGGAAAGGGGTTCAATCCCAAACGGACCTGCGACGACAGCACATACCTGGATATATGTATCTACCTATATGTTTCCTCCCCTCATCGATTGACGTTTAGCCAGTGATGATTTGCCTATCAATACGGCTTTGCACGTCATTCGGCACCTATTCGCCGAAATCCTGCTTGAGACCATGGATCCAAGAACTTAGATTGGCAATTATGAGAACGAGATATGGCGGTTAATTGCCACTCGTCAACTATCTTGCCTAGGCAAACCAGACAAGCCCCTGGCGATGCTGGCCCTGATCATTACCCCTCCAAGTATACACATGATGCTTAGTGGTAACATTACAACCAGTGAAATGGCAAGAGCCTGCCTGATCGTACTAAAACCCACAGCCATTCTATCGTCTACAGACATTGGCAGTGATATCATCCTGGCGGCGAGAATCGGTCCTCCGATTAGCGATATTGCTCCTACTCCGATCAGTCCTTCGGCCTTGATTCCCCGAATGCCTGCCGCTATCCAGGCCAGAGCAGCCGGCACAAAGGGTACCCATATAGGTACCACTAGAAATGACTTGAGGGAGACTGCGGCACATGCTACTGCATCTCCCACAGCTGCGACAATTCCGTATAGGATCACAGGATAGATACCTGATATGGTCACATCAAGTCTCCTTCCAAAAACACTGGGGCGGATATCGGTATCCTGGTCGGTACTTTTCTGCCGGGTAAATGAAGACGTACAATCAAGATACCATCTAGCCGAGGCCCTGAACTAGTGTACAGCTTAGGCCAATGCTCGGGCGGCACGTGTGAAGAGAGTAATAACTGTACAACATCGCTCTCTTTAGCTGAAGGGGATGCTTCCTCGGGAATGATAATTCTATAGTAACCAAAGTTGCCCTCTGGCCCTTGGAGCGAAAACTCCAGGGATTCGATTTCAATTGGAAAGCCCACAGCCGGAGCCATAAACTCAACGGTGAGTGCAAGCTCTCCACCAGCAGAAGTGCTGTATGCAATAGCTTTGGCAATACTGCCTTGAGCTTTGCCTGTCCATCGGAGATAGTTCAAGTAGTTTGTCCCGGAGCCATACGCAACAGTTAGAGCCAGGGCCAATGATGCAGCCACCATAAGTCGAGCCAGTCTGGCTAGCTGTGCTTCACCTTGAACCATGCGGCCGATGTCCTTTCTTTACTCACCGTGGTTCATTCCTACTAACGCCATATTTGACACCGGCAAGCAAAGTCCTTTGGGCTTCGCGCTGCCTATTAGTGGGTAGTGCTAAAGGTTAGGGAGTGATTCGGCTAAGAGGCAGGAGGATGGGAGGTGGCATTTGGTTTGGTCCCTTCGACACTGGGAACCTCCCGTATTTGCTTTGGGAACTCCTTCTCATCTATAGGCTGTGATTGGCTGGCCGGCACCGAGTTGCTTCGCACTATCCCTACAGCCATTAACACGCCTCCAATGGCCAAGTTGAGATAATACGTAAATGCACGCCATATGGTAACGAAAATCCCAATTAGACCGTGGGGGATCACACTGCTAAACAGTAGGCTAAACCCGAGTTCCGCGGCCCCGCTCGAACCCGGTGTTGGCGCATACGCGGCTGCAAGATAGAATATTAAGGTGATGGCCATCACCTGCATGAAATCCGGCTGCATCCCTAAACCTACCAGAATTACGGCAGGAACTATGGTAATCGTGATCCACCAGGCATAGCTGAGGATCATAACCATTGCAAGTGTAGAACGCTTATTCTCGATGAATTCCTGTAATGCCTTTCGGAATTCTCTTAATTCCCGATCGATCCGCTCTAGGAGGCTATCCAAGCTTTCGGGCTTGAAGAACCTCAAGGTAAATCTGTTGCGTATGGCAGGAACAACAATGATTTTGATCTTCTCCGGGTTGAAGACTAGATATAGAGATAAGGCGAATACTGTAAAGTAAAGGACGATTCCGATCCCTAGGATAACATACATGGCCTTAGGAATGCTCCAAAAGCTGGCAAAACAGAAAAGCCATACCGAAGCAGCCAGGCCCAGTGTAAAGCGGGCCATAGCATTACAGATGGTTTTTGTGGCAATGACTGCTGTAGATTGCCCGGCATTGAGGCCCTTTTCCGTCAGAAGGTATGCCTGCATTGGCTCACCCCCTGAATCAAAGGGGGTTACATTGGAGACAAAAGCTCCCAGGA
>JAAZLW010000239.1 GCA_012799135.1 Bacillota bacterium
CTCATTACAGGAATGCTCCTCACATAGCATTAGCAACATATTGTATCTGCGGATATCCGCAGCTATGGTCACACATGCTTTATCTATTGCTTATCCTGATCCCTTTTCCAGCATATGCTGTATTGCCAGCATACAACAAAGGGGCTCTCCCCTTCTTCAGAGATAGCCCCTTCTTGCGAGCACAGTTTGGCTAGCCGTAAAGACCATGCCCGTTAATCACTAGTCACAAAGATAGGATTGGTAAAGGCTAGCATGGTCCTGCTGCTATCCTGCTTAGCTCACTCTTTCGTCGCTCCTAACACAATGCCCTGAACAAAGTGCTTTTGAATAAATGGGAAAACCAAAACCAAAACACTTACCCCAATCATCACTGCTGCCATCCTGGTGTTGGTAAGGACAATATCCAAACCGGAGGTTGACTGATCGACCACAGCTACTGCTCGCAGTGCAATCTGAATGGTGATCTTAGCACCATCGGTTATGTAAAGCAGTGGCTCCCGGAATTGGTTCCACCGACTCACGATCTGAAAAAGCCCAACAGCAGCCAGGCCCGGCTTGCTGATGGGCAGGAACACCTGGGTGAATATAGTAAAGTCTCCAGCTCCATCCAGACGAGCTGCTTCCATTAGTGATGCGGGTACGGTTCTAAAATAGTTGAATAGAAGCAGAATGGTAAAACCAGAAACCATACCTGCTACGATCAGTGAGCTGTAGGTATTGAGCAGCCCCAACTGCTTGTTCACAACATACAGAGGTATCATTATGGCCTCACCGGGAACACTCATGGAAAAGAAAATCAGTGTGACCGTAAGACTTCGTAAGGGAAAATCCTTTTGCAGCATAGTATATGCCGCCATAGACCCAGCCAACATATGCAGGAATGTCCCTATAGTAGTCACAAGCAGACTATTGGAGAACGGGCGCCAAAATTCCAGCTTCCGCCATGCAATCCTATATCCTATCACACTCCACTCTTTGGGCCATAGATGGATTCCTGGCTGGATTGCCGCCATGTTTGAGGAAAAAGAGAGGGATAGGGCATTGAGCAGTGGTACGGCAGTGGTGGCAAGCAAGCCCACCATGATCAGTGCTAGAATCCAGTCCACTACTCCTATCTGGGCAATAGGTTGACTGATTGCTTCCCCCTGGGTTCTTCTGCCCACCTTCATGTCCTTCCCCCCCTAGAATGTATCGGCCCGGTCGATATCCATGGCATCGCGGAGTAGTTTGAGTAGACTCAATCCCGCTATCACGACCAAAAATGATGCCGCTGTAGATTCACCTAAGTTGAACTCCAACATGCCCCGATCATAGACATAGGTCATGAGTACATCGACGGTCCTAGCTGTGGCTAGATTACGCAGAATAAAGATCTGGTCGAACATGCGCAGCGCTCCCACGGTAGACAACAGCAGCACCACCCCAACAGTGGGCCTGAGCAGCGGCAATGTGAGCTTAGTGATCTTCTGCCACCGAGTTGCCCCATCCACGGTTGCCGCTTCATATAAACCCGGGTCCAGCGAACTGATGGCAGCATAGTAGATAACAGCGTTATATCCCATGCTTTTCCATGTGGCCAGCAGCACCAGTACCGGCCGAATCCACATTGTATCAGCCAGAAAATGTATCGGTGTGGCGCCTAGCATCTTGAGCAGCTCGTTGACTAGCCCCCCATCGGGAGAAAGGACCTGAATCCAGATTCCCCCGACCACAACCCAGGAGAAAAGGTGTGGGGTATAGATGACTGTCTGAGTCAATTTGCGGAGGGGTGCAAAGGGCACTTCGTGGATGGCTATGGATACGATGAGTGGCACGAAAACGCCCAAGCCAATGATCCCTATACCTAGAATCAGTGTATTGCCCATGGCCTGCCAGAACATCGGATCCTGGATGACGTTCCTGTAGTTCTCCAGGCCGACAAAGACTCCCCCCCCTAAGAGAAGAACCTTCTGGGTACTGATATACAAACCCTGGATTACAGGATAGAGTGAAAAAACTGCAAAGTAGACGAGTGTCGGCAAGAGCATCAGGTAGAGCTGGAAATACTTGCGGAACCGAAAGTGCCCCATAGCAAACCCTCCCCGCCTCCGGCTTTACCTCATGTGTGCGTAAATCTCTGTTAGTAATCGATCAGCTTGGCCTTGAGCAGCTCCTCATGCATTTTCCGCACAGCTGCCGCAGATTCCATTTTGCCGGTAATAGCCTGAAAGGCATAATCGTTCACGATCTTCTCGGCTCTTGGCCAATCTGCTGTAGAGGTCTCCAAAGAGGCATACTTATTGACAAAGACTTCAGCCTCTTTCACTCCCGGCAGACTACCAAAGGGAGCCTTTACGTTCTGGTTATACCAGCGAGGTACACCGTGATCGAGATTATGGGCCCGGCCGATCTCCGTCAGCTCCATGGTCCCATCCTCTTTCACGATATAGTCGTGCCCCTTAATGCCGACTGAACCAAGGATGATCCCAGCCTCAGTATGCCAGAACTCCAGAAACTTCTTGGCACCATCCTTATTGGCTGCATTGGCTGGGATAGCCCAGATA
>JAAZLW010000240.1 GCA_012799135.1 Bacillota bacterium
ACTGGAGGAGGCAGGATTGTCGGTTCATCCAAGCCTTGTCAGTCAGGGCGAGAGCCTGAAGCCGGAAGCGGGAGAAGAAGCTGCGCGCCAGGTCTTAGCCGGCAAATTTCGGCCGACCGCTGTGTTTGCATATTGTGATACTCTGGCCATCGGGGTTATGTCCATGGCACGGAAAATGGGACTGATGATTCCGGAGGAGATAGCTGTTGTCGGCTATGATGATATCCCACTAGCCGCCTATCTGGGAGTTCCTTTGACTACTATCGCCCAGCCTGCCCGTGATATGGGGAAATTGGCCTGCCAGATCCTAATAGAGAAGATCGAAAGGGAGGGAGATGAGCAAGGAAGGCCGTGGCCAAGACGGCAGGTCAAAACACTGGCTTCATTGGTAGTGCGGTCATCTTGTGGAGCGCCAGGGCCAATAGCAGGATCCCAACCACAGAATAGCGCTGTATTGAGAGGAGTATAAGAAAGACTATGAGAATTGGTTGTGCTTATTTGGTAGCAATTAGTCGATTTGGCTTTCCGCCTAGACCGAAGGATAATCTAACAGCGATCGAGGACGTGGCTAGTGCTGGATTTGATGGAATTGAGTTTGAAGCCATTGCCGGCCTGAATCTAGAGGGTATTATCCAATTGCAAGATAAAATCCGAGATTCACTTATCCGACACAATCTCGATGTAGCAAGTTTCACTGCTGTTATTCCTGAACTCTATAGTTCTGATACCGGTCAACAGGCCGCTTCACTGGCAACCTTCGAGAAGATGGCGGAGCTGGCCAATGCCTTGGGTACTTCCGTAATTGACTTCTGTCCGTATCTGCCGTCTGAGCTTGCCGGTGTCGCTGGTTCAGAGCTTTATTTAGGGGGCCCGCCAACCCGGATTTCCCCTGCCGAAGGGTTTTCCTGGGACCGCTTTTGGAACCATGCTGTTGATACGACTGCCCGCTGCAGCGAAATAGCTGCCAAGTATGAGTTGAAAATGGCCATTGAGGGTCGGATAGGTGATTTCGTCGCAACCACTGATGGAGTTCTGGGGTTGCTGGCAAAATGTGATCCCAAAATAACAGGGGTTTTGCTTGACTTGGCCCATGTGCATGCTGCCAAGGAGTATCTTGAATTAGTGATCCCAAAGCTTGGGAAACGGATTTTACATGTACATATCGCTGATAATCTTGGGGACCAAGCTTATCACTTGCCCATGGGGGAAGGCAATATCGATTTTTCCATGGTAATCAATCTGCTAAGGCAAGTTGGTTACGAGGGCTATCTCTGCGTCGATCTCGGTGGCGTTGATCATGTTTGGGAGAAGTCTGTTGGTGACCTCAAGAAGCTAAGAAGTCTTCTTGGTTTATCGAAAGTGTAGCAATGACCGGCATAAAAGGGTAATACCATTCTGGAGTTGATCTGCCTATCGCTTGATCGCGAAGTATCTCCTGGAGAAGTATCCCCTGGTTCCGCTCAAGAAGATAATGCAGGGCAAATGGCAAAGGGGTGTGCTTGGCACACCCTTTCCATATTATAGCTTTTCTGTTGACTAGATTGCTAAGAGAGCCAGTCTAGGCTCCACCCAACAGGAGATGGTCATGGTCTGGCCTTCATAGTTACGGAGTACAGCATGGTCATCGGTTAGTTCCACTAGCTTTGAACGATTGAGAGGAATCTTCCCCATTGGACTGTCTACGATAAATTGCGGTACTGCCAGTCCTGTGGTGTAACCTTGGAGATGATCGATCAGGTCCAGGCCGGTCGTGAGGGGAGTCCAGAAATGCTCCGTCCCGACAATCCGGTCACACTGATACAGATAATAGGGTCTGATCCGCATCTTAAGGAGCCCATGCAGTAAGCTTTTCATCGTATCCAGGTTGTCATTGATGCCCCTAAGTAGGACACTTTGATTGCCCACTGGAATACCGGCCCGCAGGAGCATGTCAGCCGCTTTGGCTGCCTCCTCGGTCAACTCCCTGGGGTGATTAAAATGTGTATTGACCCAGATGGGATGGTATTTGGCTAGCATATCACAGAGCTGATCCGTGATCCGCTGGGGCATGGTACAGGGTGTTCTGGTACCAAACCGGATGATCTCTACATGGTCGATGGTCCGCAGTGCTCTCAGTATTCGCTCCAATCGGTCATCAGAAAGAACAAAGGGATCGCCACCGGTGATTAATACATCTCGGATCGACTCTGCCTTTGTGACATAATCAATTCCGGCCTGAATGGCTTGCCAGGTCGTACGCTGTACCGGTTGGCCCACAAACCGCTTACGGGTACAGTGGCGGCAGTACATCGCACATTCTGAGCTCACTGTCAGAGCCACCCGATCCGGGTAGCGATGAATCAGCCCCGGAGTGGGGGATTGAGTCTCCTCCTGCAAAGGGTCCTGCATACCATTGTAATTCTGTAGTTCTAGGATGGAAGGTATAGCCTGCATCCGAATGGGACAGTTGACGTCTTTCCTATCCATTAACGAGGCATAGTACGGGGTTATCGCCCAGCGAAACCTCGCCCCGGCAGCGGCGATCTCGCCGGCCTGTTGCTCACTTATCTCTACATAGTTCCGCAAAGACGAGATATCAGTAATCCTATTAGCCATTTGCCATTGCCAGGTATCAAGTGTCTCCATGTTAGCCGAGAGCGGCCTCCTTCAAGTAAGTTTTGCTTTTTAAATGGGGATAGCGCTCCAGGGCTGCAGCGAGAATTGCCTTGATCAGTTCGGTAAAGCTCATCTCGGCAGCCTGGGCTTGTAACGTCAGCAGACTCACAGCGGAAAGGCCTGGGAGAGGGTTGACCTCAAGAAAACGAGGAGCACCCTGCCCATCTAGTCGTATATCAACTCGGGACAGATCGCGGCATTGTAGTGCCGCAAAAACCTGCAATGCCATTCGCTGAACTTCCTCCAGCAGTTGGGGCTCAACTACTGCGGGGCAGGAGAATCGCTCGAGATTGCCACTCTTGGTCTCAAAGGAATAGACAAAGTGGGAATCTTGAGGGCATCTCTCACCTGGCAAGATCTCCATCACCGGCAGTAGGCAAGGGTTGTGATTCCCAATCATGGCAACAGTAAACTCCCGCCCAGGCAAAAACTCCGCCACTAAGGCGGGCTGTCGGTAGCTCTCCAATAGCCAAGTTAGCTTCTCTTGTAGCTCATCTGGAGCGTCTATTCGGGACCAGTTGCGAATACCTTTACTGGAGCCTTCTGCATTAGGCTTAATAAACACCGGGTACTGCAATTGGTCAAGCTGCGGATCAAGCGGACTGTTGACCACGATGCCTTTGGATGTAGGGATCCCAGCCGCATTGGCTACTTGTTTACAGAGCGACTTGTCCAGGGTGAGGCTCAGGGTCAGCGGATCTGATCCCGTATAGGGGATGCTATAGAACTCCAGGAGTGCCGGAACCAATGCTTCCCGATTACGCCCGTACCAACCCTCCGCAATGTTGAACACCAGATCTGGGTGCAGGCATTCTAGTTTACGTGGCAAGGTTGAGTTGTAGGGTAGAAGAGTAACCTGATGACCCAGTTCCTCTAAGGCAGCAACAATGCCTTCGACGGTTTCCTGGGATTCATACTCTGCACTGGCATCTTCATTCAAAAGCATTTCTCGGGGACAATCCGATTTGAGATTGTAGGTTAATCCGACTTGCAGGCCCATGGGTATCACCCTTGTCTAAGGAAGATAGCACGCTAGGTGCCTTTAATTCATTGACATTCTACTTCCAGAGACAGGTAGTGTCGATACTCCCTTAGGGCGATTTGGGCCGTTTTTGACCACTGGTGGTATGGGCGATCTCAAAGAAGGGCCACCTCGGCCCATAGCGCAATATTTCGTGGTGTAGCTATGGATAATGTTGAGGGTAAAGTTAAGAAAGCTTTGTACAAAATCAATTAATAGGTTAGGAAGGAGTTTGCGAAAGAGTACCGTCACCCCAGCATTTCGCTACGCTAACCGGAGGCTATAGACTGCTGGGGCTCTTGGGCT
Organism: Bacillota bacterium; assembly: GCA_012799135.1. GTDB lineage: Bacteria > Bacillota > Limnochordia > DTU087 > DTU087 > JAAZLW01. The sequence continues at coordinate 3,983 of JAAZLW010000240.1, forward strand.
TGCTTGTCAATGCTCTGACGTATCTGGCGAAAGAGCTGCAAGAGGAGCAGACTCCCGGCCAGGGAGACTACCCCGGTGAAGATGAAAATGTAGTTTAGACCAAACCGATCACCTACCCACCCGGCAGCAATGGGCCCGATCAAGCCTCCCAACATGCCTGCTGATTGCTGGACTCCATAGGCCCTGCCTCGGAAATCTTCTGGAATCCTGGTGGCAATCAGGCAAGCCGCACTAGGAGCTAAAGCGGCAGCAAACAGGCCATAGGCGAAGTAGCCGGCACCAAACCACCAGGTGCTTGGAGCCAAAGCCAGAAGTGCCATGGCTGTACCTGCACCGATAAACCCCGCCAGGATGGGCTTGTCGTAACCTTGCCGCTCTCCCCAACTGCTCCAACGGTAGGCTGTGAGGACGAAGGCAATGCCGGGCAAAGAGAATATGGCACCACTCATAGCACCGGACATTGTTGGTGACAGATCCCTTAGGTAAAGGGTGAGGATAGGAGTTACCGATAGAGTAAGGATATTGGCGAGCAGAATAGTGACCAATACCACTCGCATTACGGGGCTATCGAAAACGATTTGCAGGTCCTCCTTGATCGTGGAACGCTCGGCTAGGGCTTCAGTCTTCTCCTCCCTTACGAATAGGCCAACAGCTAAGGTGCTAGTAAACAGGATAAGAGCAGAGGCTTTCAGTGATCGGCGGTAACCGAAAATCCCGGCCAAAATACCTCCAAGAACGGGACCCACCATGCTACCCGCGGCACTGGCACTTTGCGCAATGGCCACAGCTCGAGCCGCCTTATCTTCGGGAGTGTTGGTAGCGATAAGGGTGATAGAGCCGGGGATGAAGCCGGAGAGGATGCCGTTGGCAAAACGCCAGCCAACCAAATGCCAAGGTTGGGTACTGGTGCCTAGGCCATAATAGATTAGGGTCAAGCCAAATCCTGCCCTCATCACCATAGCCTTGCGCCCCACACGATCACCGAGCTTGCCCCAGAGTGGTTGCGCGAAAAAAGCCGACACAAAGTGTGCGGCAAAGACTAAACCAGACCATCGGGCGATATTGGCAGTGGCATCCATCGATTCTATGTAGAGTCCCAAGAAGGGAGCAATTTGGTTCCAGCTACATGCGGTTAGGAAGATGGTGATCGATAGTACCAAGAGATTGCGTTTATAAAAATGCAAAGGAGGCACTCCCTTATTAGGTGGTCCGTTCCTTGATTAGGGTGGTTATCCTAGAGGGGAAAGTCGAGTCTTGGGGGACTCAACCTGGAGTCTCCACGTATATTATTCGGCACAAATGTTACTTCGTCACAAACTGGCAAAAACCTCTACTAATTGGCATGAGAACAAAAGATGAGATGTTCAAGGAATTTCTCATCGGGAAATGTTGATTCTAGGTACTCTTTTCCCAGCAAGATAGCTCCCAGCTCAGGTGGTAACAAAGGGGGTGCCAGCTGGGTTTGAGGATAGGATCGAGTGAGTACCTTTGTAACGGTTTGCCAAACGAGATTGCCGGGTCTCAGCAGGCCACCGGTCCCGGAGATAGTGGTGGGCTTATCCTCCCAACCAAGCCGAGCCATCAAAGCTCCGATAATTCCAACGAGTTGTTCTGCAGCGTCTGTAACAAGGCCCTGGCTGATAGTATCGCCTCCGGCAGCCTCCTCTAAGACAATCTCTGCGAGTTTGGCGATCTCGGGCCTTGAGAGAGGGCCTTGGTGAACCAAGGGGATCAGCTCTTCCGGATTGGCAATCCCTAGGTGTATAAGCAACCTCTTAGTCAAGGATGTGGGCTTGCCCCGCCCATCATACTCCCAGAGGATCGCAATAAGGGCGGATTTTCCGATAGAGTAGCCGCTGCCCTCATCTCCTAAGATGGGACCCCAACCACCGACCCGGATTTGCCGCCCTCCATGGTCCATACCAAGGGCGATGGAGCCGGTGCCAGCGATCAGAATGATTCCAGGCCTATTACCCGTAGCACCGGCCAGGGCGATCCGGGCATCATTTTCTATTAGAAGTTGCCTAGGGCGAAGGGGGAGCTTAGCCAATAGGGCTGAATTGAGGCGGGTTTTATCTCGGGACCGATCTGCACCAGCTAACCCCAGCACTATGACGAGTCTGCCCTCCAGATCAGCTGGATCGATGCCGAAGTTAGCTGAAGCATCCTCGATAGCAGCTCTGATAGCGGTATCTATGGAGCTGCAGGCCTGTTGGAGCCCGACGGTCTGGCAGTTGCTTGCCCCTGCTTGGCCGGCTCCAATCACCCTGCCGGTGCCGTCTGCTAAGACTGCGGTAGTCTTGGAGCCACCCCCATCTACACCCAATATATACTCCATACAAATCACCTATCTTCAAGGCCAATGGCAATAGCGTGCCTGACAAATCCTCTGCCTCGAGTTAGTAGCCGTTCGGCCGTAGCAAGGTCTACTTCCAGCTTGCCCATGACTATCGCTGATTTGATATTCTGGGCCGAAGCATCTAAAAGGGCCTCTGCTTCCTTTGCCGATACGCCGGTGGCTATTTGCACGATGCCGATGGCCCGCTGAAGGAGTTTGCGATTAGTTATTCGCATATCCACCATCAGGTTTTCATAGACCTTGCCGAGCTTTACCATTACAGCCGTGCTGATCATATTGAGGACCATTTTCTGTGCAGAACCGGCCTTCATACGAGTAGAGCCGGTAAGTACCTCCGGGCCTACAACAACTTCTATGGCTATGTCTGCATACTTACGGAGTTGGCTATTGCTATTGCAGGCCAATCCAATGGTAACAGCTCCGGCCTTCTTTGCTGTGGAAAGGGCTCCCAAGACAAAGGGAGTGCTGCCACTGGCGGCGATGCCTACTACAGCATCTCCTGCGGAAATTGAGCGGTCCTCCAATTCCTGGCCACCCTGCTGGAAATCATCTTCTGCTTCTTCGACCGCTTCGACAATGGCTTGGGGACCGCCAGCGATAATGGCCTCTACCGTATCGCTGCCAACACCAAAGGTGGGTTTGCATTCTGCCAGGTCCAGTATGCCGAGGCGCCCACTGGTTCCAGCTCCCACATAAAGGAGACGTCCCCCTGCTTCCAGGCGATCAGAGACTAGATCTACAGCCTGAGTGATCTGGGGGATCGCTTGGGCGACAGCCGGAGCCACTTTGCGATCCTCTGTATTAATAAGGGTTAGTATCTCCTCGGTGGTCAACATGTCAAGATTGAGGGAATGCTGGTTACGGGCCTCAGTGGTCGGATGATTCGAGCGGCTGGAGCAGTTCTCCGGATCTTGTGATTCTTGGTATTCTCGCTGGTTTTTCATGAAAAACCCCCCTCAGAGAAGCTGTGTTCTAGTAACGCTTATCTGATACAGCTTTTCTGGTCTTTTGTAGACAATCCATGACTGATTCATATCTCCTTAGTACAACTCCTATATAGAGTACATCAATAACACTGAGTTGGGTAATACGGGAAGCGATGGCACCACTTCTTAGGGTGGTCTCTCGGGAGGAGGTAAACAGCCTGATCTTTGCGGCTTTGGCTACTTCGGAACCTGGGTGGTTAGTGATACAGATGGTAGTGGCTCCAGCCTCCCCTGCAATCTGCATGGCACTTACAATATCCTTAGTCTGACCGGAGTGGGAGACCCCCACTGCTACATCGCCCTCTTTTAGAAGGGCAGCCATCGATGCTTGCATGTGTGTATCGATATAGGCATTACAACTAAGGCCAATGCGGAGGAATTTGTGCTGGGCATCCTCTGCTACAATGCCTGAGGCTCCTAAGCCGTAAAAGTCGATCCGCTGAGCATTTGCCATGGCATCTACCGCTGCTTGTAGGGCATGATCATCCAGGAGCTTTTGAGTATCCTGCAAAGCTGAGATATTGGCCTGGAACAGTTTCTCCTTAACTAGGCCGATAGTATCATCTAGCTCAATCTCTCCATACACAGGTTCCTGAGTCTGGGGCAGTTCCTTAGCCAGACTAATCTTCAGATCTTGATAGCCCTTGTAACCTATCCGTTGAGCGAATTTGACAATGGCAGCATCGCTTACACCAACGATCTGGCTTAGCTCTGTAATGGACAGATAGACTACCTTTTCAGGATGATCTAATATGTATTCCGCCACCTTTTGCTCTGAAGGTCTAAGGCTGGGCCAGAGTCCCCGTAACCGGATTAGGCAGTTAGTATTTTCTCGCATGTCAGAACACCACTTTCATATCAACCCCAGTCCGCAGAAGCTGGGCGCTGATTCCATTTGGCAGGTAACAAGCAAAAAAAGTATCTGAAGAAGAGAATTCGGCACCGGAGTTAAAAAACCTTCTAACGACGATCATATGAGTGAAGAGGATTAACTGAGGCGGGTAGCCTTGAGGTTTAACAGTGGAATTTCCGGGGAGCACGATGCTCGTAGGTACATATTCCGATGGATAGTATCTAAGAACTCCTCTAGAAAATGAATGCAGCAGCAGATCGGAACCAATCTCGACAGACGTGGGAAAAAAATCTAAGTGCGGAAGGAAAAGTAGTAAAATCGTCGAACACTAGTATTAGACCGATACCGATGGAGTGTTCTCCCATCGCTACAGGTCACTAAATCCTGATCATCAGGGATCAAAAAAAGGAGTGGGGTTGAGTGCATTACTCGAAACATCGAATCACGCTGTTACTCGTCGCATTGATGGTCGGTTTCGTCACCCTCGGGTTGGGGGTTGTGACGGCGCAAGCAGAGTATCAGGAAGCGCCCGAATTAGCGGCACTAGTAAAAGGCGGACAGCTTCCCCCTGTCGAGGAGCGCTTGCCGGTAAGTCCAATGGTAGTTGAGCCTGTGGAACGAGTAGGCACATATGGTGGAACCTGGACGAAATCAGAGGTTAAGCAGGGCAGTGAGACAGCTTTTATTGTACTCAACTATGAGCCCCTAGTCCGATGGGGAGACAATGGAAGAAAACTGATTCCCAACGTGGCAGAGAGCTGGACCATTAGTGATGATGCGAAAACCATCACCTTCTTCCTCCGGGAAGGTATCAAATGGTCTGATGGAGTACCGCTTACTGCAAATGATATCCTTTTTTGGTATGAGTGTATCATATTAAATAAGAAGCTTACACCGACTCAGCCTGCCTGGCTCAGTAAGCTGGAAACCGTAAAAGCACTGGACGATTATACGATTGAGTTCGATTTCGTCGATAGTGATGCTATTTTCTTGGAGAATCTAGCATCTGGACCAAAGGCGTGTGAAGTGATCCAGCCAGCACATTACCTCAAACAATTTCATCCTGCCCATGTGGCGGAGGATACCCTGGAAGCTGAGGCAAAAAAACAGGGATATGATTCTTGGTATGCTCGATTCGATTTCGTGGCAGACGAAAAAATGAATGCGGACAAGCCAGTAATCGGTGCTTGGAAGCTCGTAGCATCCGAGATTGACAAACAGATCCTGACTAGAAACCCGTATTATTGGAAAGTAGACACGGCCGGAAATCAACTTCCCTATATCGATAAAGTTGTGATTGAGGTCGTACTGAACGTGGAAACCATAACCATGAAAGCCGCTACGGGTCAAACCGATTTTCAGCCTTACAGGCTATCCATATCGGACTTCACCTTGTTTAAGGAAAATGAAGAAAGTGGCGATTATCGCTTATTGCTTTGGGATACCTCCGTGGGGTCCAACATGGGACTAATGCCCAACCTCAACCACCAAGATCCCGAGATGAATAAGCTGTTTAACAACCGGGATTTCCGGATTGCCCTTTCACTGGCGATCGATCGCGATGAAATCAATGACCTATGCTACATGGGATTAGGAGAAGCTAGGCAGGCAACGGTGGTTCCGGGGAATCCCCATTATACCGACGAACTAAGTCAGCTCTACGCAGAGTATGATCCAGATAAAGCTAACGAGATCCTGGACAATCTTGGTCTCAAACGCAACAAACATGGGCAAAGGTTGCTTCCTGACGGTCGGGTTATTGAAATAACTATCATCACTACTCCCGATACTCTATACGGTCCTTGGGTGGATGCGGCAGACCTTGTGGCAAAGTATTGGAGTGCCGTGGGAATTAAGACGGCGTACGAGTCATTGTCCAGCTCACTGTATTCGCTGCGTAGAAACTCTGTTGATTTCGACGTAATGACTTGGGCCTGGGGTCGCGGCTCTCATCCACTAATCGAGCCGGTATTCCTCTTCCCAGTGCTGACTACAACAGGAGCTCCCCTTTACGCGCGATGGTATACATCCGGTGGTACTGATGGCGAAGAGCCACCTGCTGAAATGCGTGAAGTAATGAGCCTATATGGTGATTACTGTACCACTGCCGACGATGAAGCCAGACTGGCCATTGGACAGGAAATCGTAGAAAGAAGCGCAAGGGAGCTTTGGACAATCGGAACAGTCGGTCGCGTTCCCACACCGCTTGTGGCCAAGAATAACTTCCGTAACGTACCGGAGGTTGCATTGTATGAGTATATGCTTGGTCAAATAGGCCACGTTAACGCACCACAGTTCTTCATCGAGGACTAAATTCCCAAGAGGATTGAGAGGTTTAGTGATGGAAGCAACATGGCAAGTTGGTGTATTCGCACGGGTTCTGGGTTCTCCCAGGACCCGTGCAGAATTGGTTGAGGCTGGTGCCGAGTGGATTACAGTCAGTCCAAACCAGTGTACTTATCTGCTGGAAATGTCTGAAGCTGAGCTAGAATCCATCGGCGAGGAACTCCGTAATAGTGGTATCTCTGTTCAGGGCTTTCATAGTTATCATGGGCCCAGAGAAAATCTGTCAGACGTTGATCATAACCTTCGAGAGCAGGCAGTCGAAAAACATAAAGCGGTTATTCGACGAGCACCGCTAGTGGGAGCCAAAGTGGTTCATCTTCATCCCGGCTTGAGCACACTGGAGGAGGAGCGTCAGCATTCCAAGACGGTCCTTCGCTCCAATCTTGAGCGAAGCCTAGATGTACTCTTACCGGTTGCCGAAGAGTCTGGGGTGAAGCTCGCCGTGGAGAATATGCCGCTTTCATATGGCTCACCAGAGGACCTTGTAGCTCTCATGGAGGCCTTCGATAGCCCTTGGCTAGGTATCTGTTTTGACACAGGACATGCCCATGTTCGAGATGGTGTCAAAGCGAGTCTGGAAGTGATAGGGGGACATCTAGTTGACCTACATATCAACGATAACGGTGGGACACTTGATCTTCACCTTCCGCCTCCATATGGGACTATTGATTGGCCGCAATTTGTATCCAGTTTGGCAGAGGTAGGATATAGGGGACCACTGATTTTGGAGACTATAGCATGGCACAGTGGTTTGGCCAGAATGCTTCAGGAAACCGATGCTTTGTTCCATGGTGAGCTTGCTGTCTTTCGGAATCATGAACGCTGGGGCTATGTCCGCTGCGGTGACTGTGGGCATGTGCTTATCGGTTCGGCGGACAAATGGAACTGTGGCTGTAAATTCAAGTGAGGTGTGGAAGACAAGTTATCCATCCAAGTTGGCGGTGATGTGTGTTGTTAAGGTATGTCTTGAATCGTACGTTTGCGGCAGTGATAACACTGGCTCTAGTTTCCGTGATTGGCTTTGCTGTAATACAACTGCCACCCGGTGACTATGTGACTTCGTACGTTTCCCAACTCATGGATTCGGGCCAAATAGTTGAAGAAGCGGATATTCAAGCACTCAAAGCTTTATATGGGCTTGATCAACCTTGGTATGTGCAGTATTTTAAGTGGGTAACACGCTTGTTGCGTGGGGATTTTGGCATGTCTCTTGAATGGAAACGGCCGGTGAGTGAGCTAATCTGGGAGCGTATAGCACTTACTGCCGTTGTCTCAATTGCCACGCTCATTTTCACTTGGATCATAGCATTCCCTATCGGGTTATACTCAGCCCGCCATCAATACTCTATTGGTGATTATCTGGCGAGCTTTGTGGGTTTCATCGGGTTGGCAACACCGAACTTCTTACTGGCTCTAATCCTGATGTGGTTTGCCACAACCCGGTTCGGTGTATCTGTCGGAGGTCTTTTTTCGCCGGAATATGCCGACGCTCCATGGAGCATTGCCAAGTTTCAGGATATGCTAAAACACCTATGGGTACCCATGATAGTGATTGGGACTAGTGGGACAGCTTCTCTTATTAGAACTTTTCGTGCCACTTTGTTGGATGAATTGGGTAAGCCATACGTGGAAGCCGCCAGGGCTCGAGGCCTATCTGAACGCCGATTACTATGGAAGTACCCGGTTCGAGTAGCACTTATTCCCTTTGTCGCTACCCTTGGTTGGACGCTACCATTGTTGATCTCTGGTGAGACCATTACATCGGTTGTGCTCAATTTGCCTACAACCGGTCCATTGCTTCTTCGCTCTCTGCAAAGCCAAGACATGTATCTTGCCGGCAGTTTCGTTGTTCTCCTTAGTTTCTTGACTATCGTGGGGATGTTGCTGTCAGATATCTTGCTGGCATGGATAGATCCGCGTATTGCCCGTAGTATAGGAGGAACGCACCGTGGATAGCCAAAGTCAGCTCCAAAGTAAAGCCACTCGCTACTATACAGCTTCGCAATGGCAGCTTATGTGGTGGAAATTCACAAGACACCGGTTGGCAGTAATCAGTCTCATCCTTCTGGGCTTGTTTTATCTCGTGGGCATATTTGCCGAATTTGTGGCTCCCTATGATCCCAATAAGCACAGTTCGCGGCTGAGTTTTGCCTCTCCACAGGTGCCGCACTTTTCAAGAGAACATGGTCTTTTCGTGTATGGATACGATTTGGAGATCAATCCTGTTACACTCAGGCGACAATTCAAAACCGACAAGACCAAGATCTATCCTTTGCGTTTCTTTGTAAGAGGTGATTCGTATAGGCTATGGGGCTTATGGGAGAGTGACATACACCTATTTGGTGCTGAGAGCGGTTCAGTACATTTGTTTGGTACGGATCGTTTGGGGCGAGATGTTTTCTCTCGCTTAGTCTATGGTGCCAGGGTATCACTATCGGTAGGGCTCGTTGGGGTACTGTTAAGCCTTGTGTTTGGGGTGGTACTTGGAGGACTCTCCGGTTATGTCGGGGGGGTCGTAGATTCCGTAGTTCAAAGAGTGATCGAAGTGCTTAGCTCTATTCCCACCATCCCCTTGTGGATGGCCCTGAGTGCAGCGATGCCAATTCATTGGTCACCAATAAGAGTATATTTTGCTGTAACGATCATCTTATCTCTACTCAGTTGGACAGGCCTAGCCAGAGTAGTCCGCAGTCAGTTTTTCTCATCAAGGAATAGTGATTTTGTGACTGCTGCCCGGCTCGGTGGGGCCACCACTTGGCATATCATTTTTCGGCACTTGCTACCCCTATCGCTTAGTTATATTATTGCTAATCTTACCTTAGCAGTACCAAAAATGATCCTAGGGGAGACGAGTCTTAGCTTTCTAGGTCTTGGACTCAGGCCTCCCGCGGTGAGCTGGGGAGTCATGCTGCAAGAAGCGCAAAACATTCGGACCATAACACTGGCCCCTTGGCTATTATTACCAGGACTTGCCGTGATAATCGTAGTATTAGCCTTTAACTTCCTTGGAGACGGACTACGTGATGCAGCTGACCCATACTCCCGAGGATAAGAATAAGGCGGAGACCAGGAAGGATGTGTTTTTGTGATGGCCAAAGGAATTGGTATTTCTTGCTATCCAGGACTTGAGCATAGTGAGAGTATGTTAAGACTGATTGGCAGTGCAGCAAAGCGAGGAGTTAAGCACGTTTTCATTTCCCTTCATATTCCCGAAACAGACTTCAAGGAGGTGTTTGCAGAATCCAAGAAACTCTGCAAAGAAGCAAGGGCAAATGAGATGAGCATTACTGCAGACGTCTCTCCTAGAACTCTATCATTTTTAGGGCTTAAGGAACTGGACCTTGGTCCGTTCGCGGAATTGGGTCTTACCGATGTGCGAATGGATTTTGGGTTCTCTATAGATGACATAGTTGCTGCCAGTAGTAGTTACCAACTGGGAATAGTCCTCAATGCCAGTGATGTGAGTAACGAGTGGACCAAATCGTTGATTACTCAGATGAAGGGAGCTCATCGGATCAGGGCGTGCCACAACTTCTATCCCAGATGCGATTCGGGTTTGGCATGGGAATATTTCCTCCGACGCTCGAAGGAGCTTAAGGAACTTGGCCTTGAGATCGCTGCTTTTGTACCCTCTCAGATGGGTAGAAGACCGATAATGTACGAAGGTCTGCCAACGCTGGAAAGGCACCGATGGATGCAGCCCGGTCAAGCCGCCCGGGAGCTTTTTGCGACAAAAGTGATTGATTATGTCTACTTTGGAGACTCACAGCCCTCGGACCCAGAACTCAATGAAGTCCTTCGAGCTGCCCAGGAAGAGTGCCTGGAAATCAGAGTCGCCCTCAGTCGACCGCTTACGGTAATCGAAGTGAAGCTTGCCTTTGAGCAGGTTCACGTCCAGCCACTTGGTGGTGCCTATGCCCACGTGATCCGAAGTGCTGCGGGGCGCTCGCATGGGGAATTGCCAATGGTTTACCCCTTAGCAGCCAGTCCTCGGCCAAAGGGTACAGTTACTATAGATAACATCAACTATGGACGCTATTGTGGTGAATTGCAGATAACCTTAGAGGATCTCGGGGCAGACCCACGGGTTAACGTGATCGGAAGAATTGTTCCCGAAGACATACATTTAATAGACATGGCGAGATCAGGAGCTGCTTTTCGATTGAAAGTAGCCGAGAACTAGCCTTAGTTGAGGTGCTATCTGTGAACAGCCAACCAATCGTGGAGGTAGAAAATCTAGGTATAAGGTTTGAAACTCGTGCCGGGACTGTACGAGCCGTCGATGGCGTTAGTTTTCAGCTGCATCCCGCCGAAACACTGGGCTTAGTGGGTGAAAGTGGATGCGGCAAGAGCATGACGGCTAGGGCGTTGCTGCAAATGGTCCCGCCGCCGGGCATAATCGATAGTGGTCGGATAATGCTTTCCATGGGTGGAACTGACCAGAATGTGAATGCTATTGACGTACTGAAGCTCAAACCTACAGGTAGAAGAATGAGACAGATCAGAGGCAGCGAAATCGGAATGATCTTTCAGGAGCCAATGGCGGCCCTTAGTCCCGTTCATACAATAGAAAGCCAAATGCAGGAAGCCATCCGCATACATCAGGATGTCTCCAAGGCCGAAGCCCGGGAAAGATCTCTAGCTCTGCTTGAAGCAGTAGGTATTCCCGACCCTGAGCGTGTGCTCCATAGTTATTCCTTTGAATTGAGTGGTGGGATGATGCAACGAGCAATGATAGCACTTGCGTTGTCAGCTAACCCACGGATACTCATAGCAGATGAGCCGACTACAGCTCTAGACGTAACTATACAGGCCCAGATTCTGCAGCTTCTCAAGGAGTTGCAACGAAAGATGGGTATGGCGATTTTGCTAATAAGCCATAACCTTGGAGTTGTTGCTACCATTGCACAGAGAGTAGCGGTGATGTATATGGGGCAATTGGTTGAAATAGCGGATACCACTACTCTCTTTGAAGAGCCAAAACACCCTTATACAATAGGATTACTTAAGTCTATTCCCAGGGTAGACGCTGAGCGTGAACATCGCCTTTGGGCTATTCCTGGCTCGGTACCCGATCCTTACACAGTTCTTCAGGGTTGCTGTTTCTATTCACGCTGCAGTGATAGATTGCCGGGAGTCTGTGATGTGACCAAGCCGACGATGGTGAAGCTCTCAACCCATCATCAAGTTCGCTGTCTTCTCTATGATGAATCTTATACTTCTGCTTTGGCAACGAAGAGGGGGAGAGCGACAAGTGACTAAGGGAATGAAGGCTCCACTACTTAAGGTACGAGAATTGAAAAAACACTTCCCGGTTCGGAAAGGGTTGTTTGGCAGAGTCCGCAAAGTGGTTCGGGCAGTGGATGGTGTATCGTTCCACGTAAACCAGGGTGAGACTTTCGGTCTGGTCGGGGAAAGTGGGTGTGGAAAGAGCACCACTGCTCGCTGCATTTTGCGGGCCATTGAACCCACAGATGGAAAAGTATGGTTTAATCTCCAAGGGTCATCAACTGAGATCACTCAGCTCGATACAGAAGAACTCCGGCAGGTCTGGCGACAGGCTCAAATGATATTTCAAGATCCCTATTATTCATTGAATCCCAGACTCACTGTTGAGGAGATAATTTCGGAACCCCTCCAGTGTTTTCAGGTAGGGACTAAGGCAAGCCGACAGCAAAAGGTAGCAGAGACTATGGAAGTTGTGGGCCTCGATCCTAATCATATGAGCCGGTATCCTCATGCTTTTAGCGGAGGCCAACGTCAGCGAATCGGGATTGCCCGGGCCCTCGTCCTGAATCCTTGCTTGATTGTGGCAGATGAGCCGGTCTCAGCTCTTGATGTATCCATTCAAGCTCAGATCTTGAATCTTCTACAGGATTTGCAGGATCAATTTATGCTAACCTACCTCTTTATTTCTCATGACTTGGGAGTAGTAAAGCATATTTGCGATCGTGTCGCTGTGATGTATAAGGGGCAGTTGGTTGAGCTCGCTACTGCCCACGATCTGTTTAGTGATCCCAAACACCCTTATGTTGAACTCTTGCTATCGGCGGTACCTCGCCCAGATCCTAACTACCAAATGAAGCCCATAGTCTTTGCTCGGGCTAAGAAAGAAGTATCCCAATCGGCAGACTCTTGCCTCTTCGCTAATCGCTGCCCATATGCTGCTGATATCTGTTACCATCAGACCCCGATGCTTGTCAATGAGGCAAAAGGGAGTGAGCCGGAGCATTTGGTAGCATGTCACAGGTCTGGAGATTTGCGACTTGAAGGTGTGAGCGAAGCGGAGTAATCAGCCTAGATTGCATAACATAAGACCGCCAGCTTTTTTGTACGGCCACCATTGGACAGAAATGATGTCTAGTGATGGCCGTTTGTTTCCCGGACCAAACAGTCAATGGCCTTCGAAGCTCGAAAAACGAATAAAAAAGGTATCCAGTGCTTTGGAGTGAAAAAAACTTCTAAACAGAGTCCGCTGAGTAAGAAGGACTAACTGCAACTAATGGTGAAAATATACATAGGAAGACAGCGAAGACTACTTTTCACGAAATAGTTGCTCTCCGATCAAGAGATCGGCTCCTGCCAAAGGTTGGGACTCTTTAGGTATTGACGAGACGGGATACGAGGATGCGAGAAAGCGTTTGTTCAGAAAAGGGGGTCAAGATATGGTTGGGGATTGTGCCAGATCCACACTACGCACCTATCGGGGTGGTGATGAATCGGAGATCTGGCGCCTTTGGAATCAGTGCTTGCCACGGGAGGGCATTTCTTGGGAGCAGTTTCTGAAGAAAACCATTCTCGATCAGAACTTCGATCCAGAGGGAGCAATTGTGGCTGAAGCGGATGGTAGGATCGTCGGGTTTGCCTATAGCATCCTGCGGCGTATTCCTATGCAGGGGATCGATCTTGAACCAGAGCGGGGTTGGCTGACGGCGATCTTCGTTGATCCTGATTACAGGCGACGAGGGATCGCATCGGCAATGCTAGATCAGATAGTTGCTTTCTTGGCCAGAAACGGTCGCAGGGTCTTAAGTGTCTCTCCATATACTCCCAATTACTTCTGGCCTGGTGTGGACTCGGGACACCATCCGGAAGCGGATCGGTTTTTCCAAAAGCATGGGTTTGAGATTAAGAGCGCACCTCATGCCATGGAGGCAGATCTGCGTTTTTTCGCTATCCCAGCCGAGGTTTCGGAAAAGATACGTCAACTAGAGGAAGAGGGTATCTGCATTCAGTTCATCGAGCCAAAGCTTTATGTCCCGCTGTTTACTACCATCGAGCAGCATTTCTCTGCCGAATGGCTGAGGGTTGCCAGAGAGGCACTATGGCGGGGAGCTAGCCAGGATAGCATTTTGGTAGCTGTACGAGATAAACCCGATGGAACCGCGGAAGTCGTCGGTTGGTGCCAATATGGTGGATATGATGATATGCCGGAGCGTTTTGGCCCCTTTGGTGTCATTGAGGCCATGAGAGGCAAACAAATCGGTAAAGCTCTGCTATATAGATGCATGGAGACCATGCGGCAGAAGGGACTGCATTCTGTGTGGTTCCTGTGGACTCATTTGGATAGCCCTGCAGGCAAGCTCTATCAGAAGGCGGGCTTTAAGCCGTACCGTCAGTTTCATGTCTACGAGAAAGCTCTTGCCTAGAGGCTGAGGGAGGCCGAGCGCATGACTGACCGACTACATGTGATGGTACTTGGCGCCCATGCTGCGGATGCCGAGATCATGGCCGGAGCCACAGCCGCAAAGTATATCAAAGCAGGTCACAAAGCCACCTTTACGCATCTGACTTTGGGTGAAGCAGGTCATAGAACCCTAAGCTCTGAGGAATATGCGGCTCAGAAGAGAGATGAAGCTCAGAAAGCAGCTAGAGCGATTGGCGCAGACATGATCATTCTACCGTATAAAGATGCAGAGCTAGAATACACCAAAGATACGGTGGACACGGTGGTTGACGTCATTCGCCACGCCAGGCCGGATATTGTGATTACCCACTGGAAGGGTAGTCTCCATCGAGATCATGAGTATACCAGCGAGATAGTAACTCGAGCCGTTGGTTTGGCCTCCCTCCAGGCATATGAGAGAGCTCTTCCAGC
>JAAZLW010000241.1 GCA_012799135.1 Bacillota bacterium
GAAGGGAGTACCACGCTGATGAGGAACCGCCGGCAAGAAATCCTAAGCAAAGCCCGGGAGATGTTTTCCCAAAGGAGCTTTCATGCCGTTAGCCTTGAGGATATTACTCGCTCCCTAGGTATGGGTAAGTCGACAATGTATCACTACTTCGCTACCAAACATGAGCTATGGACTGAAGTTGTGAAAGACACAGTGGCTGGGCTGTATCGGTTTGTGCTCACCCATGTAACAGCTGATGAGTCATATGATACCCAGATTTTTCAGCTAGTGAGCTCTATTTTGACTTACTTTGAGACTAATCGGGATGGTTTTTTGCTGCTTCTCCGGGAGAGAATGGATTTCTTGGATCTTGAGGACATCAGAGAGCAACTTGATACCCAGTTTTGGGCTGAGTATGATCGTTTCATGGATTATTTCCGCACCACGATTGAAGCCGGCCAGGAGGCTGGCAGTTTTGCTCCCGTAGATCCTACGGTTATCTTAGCTAGTATCTTTGGTACTATTAATGCTGCTGCGCTGTCCACAGTAGTCAATACTCCTGAAAAGAACCTTACAGATCTGATTGATGGATGCTATGAGGTGATCATGGGTGGAATTTTCGCTCCCAAGAGCGCATCAGAAAAAAGGTGAGGGATGATCAAGCAGGATTAACCTGCCGAAATGGCGTAAACAATAAGGTAGGCAGAGTACAATATTCGTCATATGTAATTGGAGGGACGAAATAATGACTGAAGTTCAGAAGCGCAAGGCAGGAGAGATTCTTCGCCAGTTTCGGGGGGACTCCTACACCTTTGGTCTGGGGGTTTTGGATAAGGTAGGAGAATATGCTGCAGATCTGGGCAAAACAGCCATGGTAATAGCTAACCCGGCAGATTGGTTAAAGCCCACGGTGGATCGGGTATTATCCGCGTTGAAAAAGCAAGGGGTCAAACTGGCTCCCGACTATATAGTGCCTGATGCGGCTCCCAATGCACCTCGGGAGGACGTTTTCCGTCTGGAAACATATATCTTGCATTTTCAGCCAGAGGTGATTATTGCTATCGGGGGCGGGAGCAGCATTGATGCTGCCAAGGCTGCTAACGTGCTGGCTACGTTGGGCACATACGATCCGGATATAGAGAGGTATTTTGGTACCGGTGAAGTGACCAAAGCCCTTAAGGCCACGGGTAAAGAGCTGAAACCACTGATCGCTGTGGCTACTGCCGCAAGCTCTGGTGCTCATCTAACCAAATACTCCAACATTACCGATCTGACTGTCGGTCAGAAAAAACTGATCGTTGATGATGCCGTTGCACCTTTGCGGGCTGTTTTTGACTATTCGCTCACCAAATCAATGCCTAAAGGGTTTACCGCTGATGGTGCTCTAGATGGTGTCGCCCACTGCTTGGAGGTTTTCTATGGTGCCTCTGACGAGACATTTGACAGCATCAAAGACGTGGCATTATTAGGTATCGAGCTGGTAGTAAGTAACCTAGAGAAAGTCATGAGTAACCCGAATGACGAGGCCGGTAGGGAGGCCTTGGGGCTGGCAACTGACCTAGGTGGCTATGCCATCATGATCGGTGGTACCAATGGTGCCCACCTAACCAGTTTCTCCTTAGTTGATGTTACCAGTCACGGCCGGGCCTGTGCCTTGATGAATCCATATTATACGGTGTTCTTTGCTCCAAGTGTGGAGAGGCAGTTGCGGTTAGTGGGAGATATCTACAAGCGAGCAGGTCTGATCGATGAGGACCTAGATAAGCTGTCCGGGCGAGAGCTTGGCATAGCAGTAGCTAATGGTATGGTGGAGCTCAGCCGCCGCATTGGATTCCCGACCAAGCTCACTGATCTGGAGGGCTTTACCGATGAACATATCGAGCGGGCCCTTACCGCAGCCAAGAATCCGCAGTTGGACATGAAACTCAAGAACATGCCAGTACCCCTAAGCGCCGATTTGGTAGATGAGTATATGGCGCCTATTCTCCAGGCAGCTAAGGTTGGGGATTTCAGCCTAATTAAGAATATGGAAAGCTAGAAACCCTGAAGGGATTATCTAGCCTAGTCGTAAAGCCTGCATCGCTAGGGTGCAGGCTTTACATTTTCATACCTTGTAGGAAAACCTAACCTTCCTCGTCATGAATTTTTCCCCCATAGGTCACAAAACGGACACATTTTGGCCCTATACTGGCATTGTGAACGAAGCTTGATCACGATGGGAGGTAGAAAAATGCAAAAACGCATAATCGTCGTTGCTTTGGTGGCAGTGTTGACTCTAGGTATAGGGCAAGGGGTGCTGGCTTTTGGCCCTGGCTTAGGCCTAAGTGGGACAGGAGGCGGCCGCAGCGCGAGGCTGGGGACACAGGGAGCCAGTGGATTGGGGCTTACTGCTGAGCAACAGAAGCAGCTTTCTGAGCTCCGGTTACGGCATCTTGATGAGACCAATGATCTGCGTTTGAGTCAGGAAAAGCTCAGAGTAGAGCTTCAGGCCCTATGGTCTGCGGAATCGCTAGATGCGGAAGGGATTGCTGCCAAAGAGGCTGAGCTAGCCAAGGTCAGGGTCAAAATGGTAGAAACGAGTCGCAAGCTACGAACGGAAGCAGAAGAGATCTATACAGATGAACAGCTAGAGAAAATGAAAACACAGCTCGAAGGTCAGGTAGGCCAAAGAGGCGGCGGTCGTGGCGGTAGAGGGATGTGGCAGAGAGGATCGAGAAACTGCATCTTCTAGGATGTAGACTGCCAAAAACGAAGCAGGCATTACAGGCAGGTAGGTTTGCATTCCTATCTGCCTTTTTCATTTTACCCTGACAAGAATTAGGTATTATGATACCAGAATAGAGGGGCAGTGATCTGACACTGGCCTTTTTTTAGGCTCTATTCCATAGCACCACTTACAGTTCCATTGTTTACAGAACAGGAGGCAAAAAGTCGCATGACTTGTGATGTTTACCACTAATTAACAAGGGCTTGCAGGATATTTAGCCTAGGAGTTGAAGCCTATAACATGACTTTTTGCTGCAGATACCAAGGAAGTGGGGGCGATGATGACGAGAAGCCTACCTTTTGGTACAAAAAGGAAAGAACGGGTGC
>JAAZLW010000242.1 GCA_012799135.1 Bacillota bacterium
ATGCCGAAGGCGTTAGATGCCCTAGGGATGATCAAACCCGCATACGTATCCAGCCATCCAAATCTGTGAAGTAGACTAAACAAGGGCACCATGCTTACTTGAAAGGGAAGCATTAAGGTAACGAGAACCAGGGTAAATAACACATCCCGTCCCCAAAACTGTAGTCGAGCGAAGGCATATGCAGCAAAGGAATCTAGGGTGAGGGAGATAATAGTGACACCCACAGCGAATACAACAGTGTTCATAAAGAACCGTGCAAAGGGAATCCGATACCAAATGCTTGTATATGCCTCAAGAGTAATGGTCTGAGGCCAAAGTCGAGGCGGGTACACAACCACTTGAGTTTCTGGTTTGAGCGAAGTTGAGATAAGCCAACAGAACGGGAAGAACACTGCCAAAGAAATCAAGCTCAACAGGATGAAAAGAGCAAGCCTTTCGATCTTCATTCTTAGACTTTTATGCATATCCCTGGCCTCCAAATACTAGTTTACGTCGCGGTCAAGTAGGCGTAGCTGCACAAGGGTAAGCGCTAGCACAATTGCCAGAAGGGCTACAGCCACCGTGGAAGCATACGACATCTGGAATGTCTCAAACCCATGATGATAGATATACTGTACTAGAGTCTCTGTACTAAATAGCGGGCCTCCACGAGTCATCACATAAACCTGATCAAAGACCTGGAAAGAGGAGATGACCGACATCACAATTACAAAGGTAGTGGTAGGCATGAGCTGTGGTAAGGTAATATAGAAGAATTGCTGTATTCGATTGGCTCCGTCCATATCCGCTGCTTCATACAGGGAAGCCGGTATACTTTGAAGACCTGCCAGAAAGATCACCATGTTGAAACCAAGGTTCTTCCATATGCTTACTAGTATGATCGCTGGCATTGCATATTCCGGAACACGCAGCCAGGCGTTAGTGGTAAAGCCGATTCTTGCCAGATAGTATGCCAAAAGCCCGATGTCAGGATCGAAGAGAAACGTCCAGACGATAGCGATGATGGCGGTAGAGGTGATGACTGGGAGAAACAGGATTGTGCGAAAAACTCTCTCCCCAAGGAGTTTCTGGTTCATAGCTACGGCAAGCAGTAAGGACGAAACAGTGCCTACTGGCACAACCCCTAGGGTATAATAGCCCGTATTCCGAAGGGCATTCCAGAAACGCGTATCTTCTAGTAGGGTCAGATAATTGGAGAAACCCACATAGTCTGTTGAGAGGGATATGAGACTCCAATTGGTAAAACTGCTCCACAAAGAAAAAAACAATGGATAGAAGACGAAAACACCGAACACGAGTAAGCTCGGCAGCAGAAACAGGTAGGCTATAGGCTGGCTTCTTCGGCCCGCACTCTCCGTAACCACGCTTCTTGTTCCTCCTTTGAAGTGAGGGCAGGGGCTTGGAGACCCCTGCCCTTAGCAATCAGGCTGTTACTTGATCAAGGCCCTTAACTGAGCACCAGCGTCATCTAGCGCCGTATCGACATCTTGTCTGCCTAACAGAATCGCTTCGATCGCGGGTACTAGAACATCAGTTTCAATGGCTCGGAATTTGTCAGTTCCCTGTAGATAGAAATGAGCCTGATCTGCTGCGGCTGCGAATTTCGATACCCATGGGTCTTCCATGATCCTGGGGTCATCGAGCAGGTCAGTTCGGGTTGGCGGAAAACCAGAACCCAGTGCCCATTTAACCTGTGCTTCACGGCTGTTCCAGAACTCAAAGAACTTGTAGGCTGCGGCCTTCTTTTGCGTATCTGCAGCGGCTGGTTTGCTGATCACCATGGCAACACTGGTTCCCAAGGTGACTTGACGTTTGGGTCCTGCAGGGACTGGTGCCACATCGTAGTTTAATCCAGCGGCAGTAAAACCGCTAGTCATCCACGGACCAACCATTTCCATTGAGGCTTTGCCGGTCTGAAAGAGCTTATCTGCTTCTGCCCCGGTTAGCCCGATGGGTGAGGCCTTTTTGTCGCGGACAATTTCTGTCCAAAAATGCATTGCTTCCTTTGTCTCAGGCGAGTCAATCAGTACCTGTCCATCACGCGTAAGGATTTCGCCTCCATTGCCCCATATCAAGATCGGCCACATTGGAATTGTCTCCCTAGCGGCGATAGCCAATCCGTAGCGCTCTGGAGGATTGGTCAAGGTAAGAATATATTCCTTGAACTCGTCCCAAGTCTTGGGAGGATCCGTCGGTAGCCCAGCTTTGGCAAAGTGATCCTTGTTGTAGTAGAGCAAAAGGGTGGCGAAATTCATCGGCACGGCATAGGATTTGTCTTCGTATTTGACGTTTTCCAGAATGGCCGGTACCAGCACGGTCGGGTCTAGTTGTCCAGATTCATAGATATCGTCCAGTGGGGCAAGGACTCCGGCGGACGCATATTGTGGAATATTCTCCGTCGCGAAGGCTGCTATATCTGGGCCTTTTCCAACGACATAGGCGGTCATTAGTTTTTGAAAAAGCGTATCCCATGGTTGTATATCCATCTTGATTTCTATGTCCGGATTGGCTTCGTTAAACTCGGCGACAAGCTGTTCAAGGACAGGACGATCCGGTCCAGTAAAGCCATTCCAGAATGTCAACGTTGTCTTAGCTGCGGCAGGACCTCCGCATAGCCAAAATGAG
>JAAZLW010000243.1 GCA_012799135.1 Bacillota bacterium
TATGTACATAGCAAAGGCATGCATGTCTTCTTACACTCTTGTGGGGATAATACGGAGCTAACGGATTATCTAGTAGAAGCTGGGTTAGATGTGCTCCATCCTATACAAACCGGCTGTATGGATGAGGCGTATATTGCTTCGAAATACGGCGACAAGATGAGTTTCCTCGTAGGAGTAGATGTACAGCATCTGTTGCCAGAGGGTAGTGTGGATGAGGTAAGGGCCGGGATCCGTGGGCTGATTGATACATTCTATAGATCGGAAGGCGGATTGCTGCTTTCCGCTGGCAATGGTATTATGCCGGATACGCCTTTGGAGAATATCGAAGCTATGCTAGAGGAGATTTCCTTGTACAAGCATAGTAATCCGGTGGACTCGTGAGGCTTCAAGTGATCCCCAATGGTCCTTCCTCTTAATGGATCGGTGTCTTTCAAGAAATGAGGGGTGGAAAGGCTAAAGTCACCGGACATGCTTGCCGATAGTTGTATTGAGAGGACTCAAAGAGTCGGCCGACTCTCGAGGTATTAACCTTCTCCAAGGATGGGGAGGGGAAGAGAGGCTAGTGGGGAGACCATTAGCCCAAGGAAAATCAAGGAGGGTGAAGTAGTAATGAGGATTATGAACAACATCATGGCGCTGAACGCACATCGTCAGTTGGGTGCTAATCAGGCCGCTGGTGCAAGATCGATGGAGAAGTTGTCTTCAGGCCTGCGGATTAATAGGGCTGGGGATGACGCGGCAGGATTGGCAATCTCAGAGAAAATGAGAGGCCAGATTCGTGGGCTGAAGCAGGCAAGCCGGAACGCTCAGGATGCGATCTCGCTGATACAGACTGCTGAAGGTGCCCTAAATGAAACCCACTCGATCTTGCAGCGAATGCGGGAATTGGCTGTTCAGTCTTCGAGTGATACGAATACCTCCGTGGATCGGAATGAAATCCAGAAAGAGATGGATCAGCTCGCCATAGAGCTAACCCGTATTGCAAACAATACCGAATTCAATACCCAGACGCTGATGAACGGCGGGATTAGAGATGGTGCCTTGGGCGAGCTTGGTTTCCACATTGGAGCCAATGAAGGGCAGTTTGTTACGCTAGGGATTGGCGCGATGGATGCTCACGCTCTAGGAGTAGCAAGAGACGTGGCCTCGGCTGAACTAACAAGCGGCGTCAAGATCAGCGATGTGCAGATGGGGACAGCAGTCGGTTCATCGGTGGTTGATGGTGCAGCCATAACGGTTAGTTCCCAGGTCGTGACTGGTGGTGTTGCTACTGCTGCGGAAATCACTGGTGGAGCAGCCACTCTAAACACTGATCTGTCGGGCAAAGATGCCACCATCACGATTACGGTTGATGGCAAAGAATACAGCGTGGACGCCTCTAATTGGGACGGTAGCGGTGACGCAGCTGGTGTTAAAAGTTTGCTCGAGGGAGCAAGTGACGGGCTCGGCGGTACCTTGGGAGAGGCCGCAACCGTTACCGGTGATGCTACTGGGTTCACAATTACCTCCATTTCCACTGGAGCCACTTCCAACATAACCTTTGATATCACAGGTACGGATGCAGGCCTTGTTGAAACTGCCTTCGGAATTACCTCCGGGACTACTGCCACAGGTACTGCTGCTGGAGAAGATACGCTTACTGTGACCTTCAGTGACGGAGATCCTGCGAATGATGTAGATGTATTGGGTATCGCTCTAGATGCAACCAGTATATCTGGGACGGGAGCATTTGCCGGCATTACCCTCGTTACAGATGGGTCAACTCTGAATGATACACTGGCCGCCTCAATTGATGTCACACTTCAGGCGTCAACGAGCGCAACTTTTGCCGCCGGTGAGAAGACAGGTGATGCAGCAACAAGCGGTGGTATTGACGTTTCCTCCCGTACCGCCGCAGACTCCGCCATTACCGTCATCCAAGATGCTATCGATACAGTTTCCGCCGAGCGCTCTAAGCTAGGTGCTTACCAGAACCGTCTAGAGCACACCATTGCCAACCTTGGCACATCGGCCGAGAACCTCCAGGCTGCTGAGTCTCGTATCCGTGACGTAGACATGGCAGAAGAGATGATGGCCTTCACCAAGTTCCAGATCCTGCAGCAGGCTTCTACAGCTATGCTAGCTCAGGCTAACATGGCACCACAGTCCGTTCTGCAGTTGCTTGGTTAATAGTTTCAATGTTGATAAGCGGCCCTGGGAAATCCTGGGGTCGCTTGATTCTATATTCTAGAGGTAGACTCGGATTCAGAGATGGTGTGTGGCAAGCTCCGAATGACGTTATCTAGTGGGGAGAGAGTTACCGAATGGCGGCACAGGAAAACTCACTTAATCGACTGTTATCTGTAGATGTTGACAAGGCTTCTGAAGAAGAATTGCGTGTATTGGTAAGGCATCTGCAAACACAGATGAGCAATACGTATGTTTATTGGGTAGGACATTGGAGTCACAGTAATAGGGCTGTGAGCACAAGAAATGGCCAATTTGTGGCGAATCAAGAGGTAATAGACTATCTGTCGCAAGAGTTCTAACCAGCAACCTGCCAATAGCATGAGGACTACGTACCAGTCTGGGCACCGTATGGATTCACTGAAAAAGCCCCCAACAACTCTCCTAGAAAGCAATCTAAATGCCGCAATATGTACGGTGCCGTTATCTATCGACTCTACAATCTAACAGCTTACTGAAGAATCATTATGATCTAGTAAACCCACCACTATACCTATCTCAATTCTCAAATGAGCCCCA
>JAAZLW010000244.1 GCA_012799135.1 Bacillota bacterium
ACGACCCCCCAGTAGCTGACTTTGCTGATCCCGTGAAGATCAAAATCGTAGAACTGGACGAAGCGTGTCGCAGGCAGCAGGTGGGAGAAGGTTGGTTCCCTAGTATCAATGATGTCCCCCGCCGCGCCCTTACTTTGACTGTCCCGGCTATCATGGAATGCAAGCAGATTATATCCGTGGTACCCGATGGCCGTAAAGCAGATGCGGTGCAAAAAGCCTTAGAAGGACCCATCTCTACAGCTTGTCCAGCATCGATCCTGCGGACCCACCCCAAGGCGACCCTGTTCCTAGATAAGGACTCGGCGAGCAAGCTGGCGGCTTTGGCGTAGCTGAACTGCTGTATAGCATAAAGCCCCGCTACAGCGGGGTTTTGTGCTAGCTCTGCCTAACGAAGGATGAGGGATCACTGACTTGGAATGGAATAGACAGAAGTCACTGAAGTTGCCAGCCATACGAGCCCGCATACTCATCCAAGATGGCTCCAGCCGTCTTGACATCCCGGACGAGGGGATGGGCAACAAGGGCCTGCAGTGCTGTAGCATAGGCTCGGGTTATGCTGGCCTGAATCGTCAGCCGTTCATAGCTTTTCACTGCCTGCAATAGCCCTCTACTGGCTTCGGGGACTCGGGCAACTGCGATGGGATGTACTCCATTGCTATCTACGTAACAGGGAAGCTCAACGATGTCCTGGCTCTCCAGACAATCTACTGCTCCTTCATTGATTGCATTTACTACGATCACCTTTGGCTTCCGGCCAGTAAGGGACTCCATCACCGATAAGGCAATACCTGCATAGCCTTCGGGCTCCCTTTCGACTCTCCCAGGAGACCCTGTCGATCTCTCCCAGAGAGTGTTAATCAGCGTTCCGTGCTCCAAATCGGCTGTCTCGACTTTCATATAACTATCCTCCCGCGCCCGAGCATATTGCTGATAGACTTTCAGCGAAGCCCACTCTTCTCGGGACTCGGCTACTTTCTCCAATTCTGCAAACAGCTTACGATTCAGTCCTTCAATGATGCCACCCCGGGTAATCCGGTTTTTCCGCAGCTGTTCCACAATACCTCGAGGTTCATAGTAAAACATCAAGTACTCGTTTGGTATCATTCCTAGAGCCCGGATGAAATCAGGATCTAGCATAACACTCCCATGGCGAAGGAGGACCATGTCATTGTTTAAGACATCTTGGGTAATATCTTGCCTTTGATGCAGGATACGCCTGATCCATCCAAGGTGATTGATGCCGAAATACTCGAACCACAACTCCTCTCTGGGAATCCGCACCGCATCGGCAATGTCCCGAAACAGTGCTGTGGGGGAATCGCAGATCCCAACTATCCGGGTAAAACCGGTCTCAGTAATGGCCTGAGTGATCATCCCCACCGGGTTAGTCAAATTCAGAATCCAGGCCCGAGGAGCTACTTCCTTAATGAGCTCCACGTATTCCAGCATCACGGGGATCGTCCGCATGGCCATACTAAAGCCTCCTGGCCCGGTGGTCTCTTGACCGATAACCCCGTACTTCAAAGGTATCTGCTCATCGATCACCCGAGAGTTAATGTTACCAACGCGGATGGTGAAAATCACGAAATCCGAGCCCCGCAAAGCGTCCCGCGGGTCAGTGGTACAAGTAAGTTTGGTGCAACCCGATTCAATACCGGGGAGCTCCCTGATAACATTTTCCATCAAGTCCAGTCGCCTATCGTCTATATCCAGCAAGGCTAGCTCCGTCACGACAAGTTCCTCTGCCCTAGCCCAGAGTGCTTCCACAAGCTGCGGCGTCCGGACGCCGGCGGCTCCAACTATCGCTACTTTCACAGCGTGTTTCCCTCCTATACTCGAGATTACCTCGTCAAGGGCATTAACCCCATCTTCTCCAGTGATCGAAGAAGGCGACAATCCCATCCCGACAAGACTGATATGCGAGACGCTATTGCCATAGCACGAGTTCTTGTTTTGTTTGACATAGAACGTCTGGGACATAGATTACTTTCCGCGAATCTTGACAAGTAAAAAACGGTCTATTCTGGTATCGAATCATGACTTGGTATGTAAGCTAGCACATCCTCTAAGCTACGGGGGAACCCTTCCGTTCCACCTAGTGCCTGAGTGGAAAGCGAGCCACAGACTACGCCCAGTCTCATGCTGTCATCAATGCTCCAACCCAGCCACTGCCCGGCGATAAAACCGGCGGCAAAGGAATCCCCGGCTCCAGTAGGGTCAACAAAATCCACTTGGATGGCCGGCTGCTGAATTGTCCTTTGGTTTTCATCCAAGGTCAGCGCCCCTTCGGAACCAAGGGTTATCACCGGATGACAGCCATACGCGAACAGAGCCTGGATAGCGCTCTTCAGGTTGGACTGGCCAGTGAGCGCCACAGCCTCCTTCTGATTGCAGAGAAAGTAGTTTGTGCTGCCCAGTATGGTTTTAAGAGCATCCTCCCGATGACCATAAAGCTCAACTCCATCCCAACCGCAGGTCAGGAATGTAATCACACTATGCTTTCTGGCTCTTTGAAGGACCTGTAGAATGCCAGGATCTTCCCGTAACCCGATGTGCAGGTGGGAGATATGATTAAGGGGAGCCCCTCTGCTCTCTTCCCATCTGGCAACTAGTTCGCTTTCCGGGAGCTCCGCTCCCCGGTAACTGATAAACCCCCGGTCACCTTGGTAAACGAAAGCTGTAGTGCTATTGGTCGGTCTGCCACACAGTCTCTGCAACGCTCGGGTACTCACCCCTTCTCTAGTTAACCGCTCCTCAATGAAATTCCCAAAAAGGTCATCACCGATGGCCGTAGCCAGGAGTGTCTTAACCCCGAGACGGGCTAGCCCGATGGCAGTGATGGCAAAGCCTCCCACCGTCAATAAGTGCCCATCGCCGTATACTTCCTGCCCAAGCTCAGGCATACTTGGCAAACCGCCGTAAATCGAATCCAGAAACGTAGGCCCTACCACCAAGACTGTAGAAGCTCTGCCCACGACGTGTCCTCCTCTCAGACTTGGTTACTACGGAATATCTTAAACACCCAGCGGTCCGCCCTGTATACGTTGCGAGACCAAAGCACAACTTGCCCCTGGCGGTCAAAGTACCTTTCTTCGATAGCCAGTAGAGGCACACCTTGCGCAACCTCCAGGTGATTTGCCAAGTCTGCATCAGCCACTATTGGCGCAATCGTCATCTCCGAATAAGCTAGGGTAATGCCCAAGCCCTTGATATATTCAAACAGGCTTTCGCCCATGGTCTCAAGGGTGAAATCTTCGCCTAACACTTCTTGGGGAATTAGATCTTCGCTGTACATCAAAGGTTGCTCATCGGCCGTCCGTACCCGGGTAATCAGCCCGAGACAATCCAATGGGCGGTCAAAATCTTTCCGGTGGCGTCGCCGTGCAGGAATCCACTGGAAGTCTCTTTCCTTTGTTCCTGGAACGTGACCATATCTTTGGAGATACTCAGTGTAACTCTCTAGACGTTCCATACCTTGTCCGATAGGGATTTTCTTGATGGGAGTGATGATCGTCCCTACCCCGTGGATCCTTTTGAGATGGCCCTGTTCTTCCAAGATACTCAAGGCTTCCCGAACTGTCGCCCGACTCACTCCCAACATCTTACTGAGCTTTTCTTCAGAGGGCAGCCGCTCCTCTCCCTGGAAAGCTCCGTTCATGATTTCTTCCTCGAGATGACGGGCTACCTGTAAATACAACGGTGTTGATTGGCGCTTGATTCTCAGATCCTGCATCAGCTAATCCTCCTAAATGTCTACCGACCACCCATACCTGTTAGGGTAACCCCCTTGATAAAATACCGTTGTCCTAAGAAGAACATAATTAAAATGGGAAGTAAAGCTAAAACTGAACCAGCCATCAGCAGGGTCCAGGCCGTATTGTATTGGCCCTGCAGGGTCCTCAACCCAACCGTCAAAGTATTCATCTCCACACTATTGATCACGATCAGCGGCCAGATGAAGTTGTTCCATTGACCCAGGAAGGTGAAAATAGTGAGACTCGTCAAGGCCGGTTTAGAAAGGGGTAAGATCACGTACCAGTAGATGCCGAAATACCCGCAGCCATCTATCCGAGCCGCGTCTTCCAATTCCTCGGGTAGTGACATGAAAAACTGACGCAACAGAAAGGTACCGAAGGCTGAAAAGGCATTAGGTAAGATTAGAGCTTGATAAGTATCGATCCAGCCAATGGTCCGTAGCAGAATAAAGTTTGGAATAATGACTACCTGCCCCGGAATCATGAGTGTGGCTAGATAACCCATAAAAAGCGTATCCCGCCCTGGAAACCGCAACCGAGCAAAGGCATAGCCTGCCAAAGAACAGGTTATGAGCTGTAGAATAGTCACAGAGCCTGCATGGATGAAGCTGTTTAGGTAAAAGCGGGAAAAGGGCAAGACCTGGAAAATCCTCGTGTAGTTGCTCCAATCAATGGGATCGGGTATCCACTGCGGAGGATAGAGAAACACTGCCCCCGGCTCTTTCAACGAAGTGGATACCATCCAGAAAAAGGGCAGCAGCATAATGACTGAGGCCGCGATCATTATTAGGTAAAGCAGGCCCTCACCCATGGCACCTATCCATTGCGCGGTTCTAGCTTCCTTCAGTCTGAGGTCCATGTCGGGTGTTGCCAATCGGGACACCTCCCCAAGATCAAAGATCATAGCTGACCCAAACCTCCTGGTACTTGAACTGAATAAGGGTGATTATAAAGATGATTATAAACAGCACCCAGGCAATGGCAGCAGCATAGCCCATTTTGAAAAACTGGAAGGCATTTCGGTAAATATGGTAAACTATCGTATTTGTGGCATTGGCGGGACCACCTTCTGTCATGATCATCGCTAGGTCAAAAACCTGGAAAGAACTAATGGTTGTCATAACCAGGACGAAAAAAGTGGTAGGTGACAGCATTGGCAAAGTGATTTTCCAGAACTGGGTCCAAGCATTGGCTCCATCGATCTTGGCCGCTTCGTAAAGCTGTTCGGGAATTCCCTGCAATC
>JAAZLW010000245.1 GCA_012799135.1 Bacillota bacterium
GCCGGTGGCGGAACCGGTGGTACTGCCGGTGGTCTCAAGCTTTCGCGCTTGGCCGCTTTGTGGCAGGCCGCGGTGTGGACTGTGCGACATAGGCTCTATCCGGAGCGAGTGGTAGTGCGGCATGCCGTCTACCGGCAAGGGGAACTAAAGTCTCTATCTGATAAGGAGCTCTTGAATGTGGCGGTGGTTGTATTTCTATACATGCTTACATTCCTTTTGGGTACAATCATTTTCATGCTGCATGGCATCCCCTTGGCCCAGGCTGCCCTTGAGTTTACTTCATCCCTTAGCACTGTGGGCCTTTCCGCTGGTATAACCGGCCCCCAGATGGCCCCAACTCTGAAGGTCACCCAAATGGCTGGCATGTGGTTGGGTAGACTGGAGTTTGTGGCGGTGATGGTGGCTTTGAGCAAAATCTGGCGGGACCTATAAATTGCGATGGGCATCTTCAGCTAAGATTACTGCGATTGTCCTCGAAACCCTTTGAAAGAGCATAACAAATCCCTTACGTAGCTACGTAATGAGCCAAGAATAAAGAATATAGTAGTGTTGTACAGAATAGAGCGAAAAAAATGAGGATCAGGTTCCCACTAGTTCGACATGGACAACCTCTGCCGGCGGATATAATGATACTAATGTTACACCAGATGGGCGGGGAATTGAGAAGGAAGAAAGCCAATGAAACGTGAGCCAAGGAGCTATGCCCGTAGGTTTTCACTGCAAGCTGGACTCAGGCGATTGGGTCAGCTTGTATTGGCCTGGATACGCAGCATGTTGGTGGTAGTCATACAGGGCAAGCTAATTGTGTTCAGCCTACTGGCCTACCTCTTGGGTAGGGCCCCATTAGTCCCCGGGGTTCATCCTTTTGGTCTGGCTTTGTTTACGATGGTGCTCAAGTCCCATGGTCCACTCGCCGGTTTGCTGATCTTATTCTGCTGTTCCCATGGCATGGCTACTCGGCTATCAGCGCAGGTGTCCCAATACTGGCTGTTAGTTGGTGTAGCAACTTGCTGGCTCGTCAGTTGGCCCCTAGGTCGTAGAATCCCACTGGAACATAATACCCTAGTCGTCATTATTGCTGTTTTGCTGGTGGCTCCATTATTACTGCTGGCCCCCTGGCTGGTACCTGAATTCGTCTTTTGGTTCTTTACCATGGCCGGAACCTGGGCACTAGGTAATCTATTCAGACCCATGGTTGGTCTCATAGATAGGCATACCAGTACGCCCCTGACCTACCCAGAACTCGTGGCGATCAGCCTCGTTTCTCTAGGGGTTTTGCTGGGACTTACAGATACATACATTGGCAGTGTGCATCTTCAGGAGCTAGTGGGGATCATTTTGCTGATGGCGGGCGCCTATGTTGGTGGACTATTTGCTGCTGTTGTAGGCGGCATACTGTTGGGGCTTTTTGCGGCACTGACCAGCGGAAACCTACTTATCATTGGAATCTACGGCATGCTTGGGCTCTTGGCCGGCTTGGGAGCCGGATACCGCAAGCTAGGTATCTGCTTTGCTGTTGTTATTGCCAACCTCTTGTTACCCTTGTTTGTTAGAGAGTCAGTGGAGCTATTTGCTCGCTGGACTCTGTCGGCAGTGGCAGTAATCAGCTTCTTTTTGGTGCCCACCGGATTCCTGCGGAAGTTGGCTCGAATTATTCCCCATACGGAGGAACAGAGGCAGAACCGGGAAATGACTAACAAGCGTCTTCGGGAAATGCTGGACCAGCGCCTGGACGACTTTGCTCGGGTCTTTGAGGAGTTATCTGCTACTTTCAACCAGATTCCCCGGCGACCCAAGTTACCGGATCGTGGCTATGATGAATTTCTTATGTCTCTGACACGGAAAGCATGCAGTGATTGCCCGGGTTTTCGCACTTGTTGGGAAGATCGCTTCCACCAAACCTATTGGGACATGGTCGATCTATTGGCTATAGCGGAGAGAAATGATCGTATTCAGTTTGCCGATCTCCCGGAGGAGATTGTCAAGTATTGCATGCAGCCCTATCAGTTGACCACCAGCATCAATGCTGTGACCGAAATGCTGCGTTTGGAAAAGTTCTGGCAAAGACGCTTGCAGGAAAGCCAGGAAGTGGTTACTAATCAGCTAGAAGGTTTATCCCACATCATGCGTTCCTTTGCTTCTCAGATGGAACTGGAAGTGGAATTCGATGAAGAGTGGGAGTTACGGCTAAAAGCGGCACTAATTCGCAAGCGAGTACCACTGGATTCCTTGCGGGTGATCCGAACACCCGGAGGTAAGCCAGAAATCCACCTGCGCATGGAGCACTGTGGTGGTATCCAGGCCTGTCAGGATAAAGTGGCGTCGGTGGTTTCCAGGGTATTGGGTCAAAAGTACTCAGTTTGGACCAGGGAATGTACTGATGCTTTCGCTCGGGCTCGGTGCCACTTTGTACTATTGCCGGAGCGGGCATATAATGTGCAAATCGAAGCGGTGAAGGTAGCTAAGGATGGCAGCTTCGTTTCCGGTGATACCCATTCACAGGTCTGGTTAAGAGATGGGAAACTAGCTGTAGTCCTCAGTGATGGGATGGGGTATGGACCGAGGGCAGCCTTAGAAAGCACTGCCACTATCACTATGCTCAAGCAACTGATGAAAGCTGGCTTTGATCGGGAGTTCGCCGTCCGGACCGTTAACTCGATTCTGCTCTTGCGGTCAACTGATGAGATTTTTGCTACTGTAGATTTGGTGATCGCTGATCTTTATACAGGTGAGCTGGAGTTTATCAAGATCGGGGCATCACCCAGCTTCCTGATCAGAAGTAGTGGGATCGATGTGGTGCGCTCCAATACATTACCCATAGGGATTCTCAATAATGTAGAGATGGATCCCGAGATGAGGCTTTGGCGGCATGGTGATATTCTCCTCATGATGACTGATGGTATTCTAACTGGTTATTCCGGTCTCAATGAGGAGTGGCTTCAACGCATCGTGCGCAGGGCTCCACATCGTGATTTGAAGACTATTACTGACCTCATTCTAGAAGATGCTCGGATGGCAACGGGGGGAGAAGTCAAAGATGACATGACCGTGGTAGCCGTACTCCTTTCTAAGCGGACCGGTAGTGGTGATATCCTGGAGGGGGCTAGTATCAACGAAATTCCAGTCTATGATCGGCAGTTGGCCTAAGGTCCTCCAGTTAGGAATAAAAGATCGGCAAAGGCAGGAGGAAATCGACAGTACAGCGGGGAATAGAATAAGGGGAAGCAGGCATAGGCAAACTAATAGTATTCCCAATGATGGTGAGGACAGGCCATGGGTGGAGGAGTTGTTTCTACCTCTCAATTTGATATTCTCCCCGATGTAGTACATACCATTAAGCGACATTATATGATTCAGCCCCGAGACGGTGTCGTCGTAGGTGTTTCCGGTGGGATAGACTCGACGGCACTTTTGCACGTTCTGTGGCGGTTACGGAAAGAATGGGACTTGTGTCTTTATATCGCCCATTTGAACCACGGGATCCGGGGTGAGGAAGCAGCCAGGGATGCCCGGTTGGTAGAGGTGATGGGAGAGAAGCTGGGGATCCCTGTATTTGTCGAAACCCTAGATATTCCTGCCTGGGCCCGGGAAACAGGCCTGACTGAAGAGGAAGCTGGTCGCATAGCTCGGTATCAGCTGTACGAGGGTTTGGCAGATCAGGTAAAGGCCCAGCGCATTGCTGTGGGGCACCATGGTGATGATCAGGCGGAGACCGTATTGATGAATTTGATCCGAGGAGCGGGGTTGAGGGGATTGGCAGGTATACCTCCAGTGCGGGGAAGGGTGATTAGGCCCCTAATCGAACTGGAAAAGTGGCGCTTAGAAGCCTACTGTCAATCCCACCAGCTGCCATGGCGAGAGGATGCCACTAATCTCAGTACAGCTTACCGCCGTAATTACATCCGCTGGGAACTCATACCGAAAATGCAGCAGCTGAACCCGGCTGTGGTCCAAGGACTGATGCGCACCGCTGCTATCCTGGCAGAAGACTGGCAGCTTCTAGAGACACTGTCCGACGAGGCTTACAAGCAGGCCCTTTCTGAATCCATGCCGAATCGGATCACTCTTCACATGCCGGTGCTACTTTCCTTACCGGTGGCTCTGCGTAAACGGGTAATCGATCACGCCTATCGTCAGGTTAGCCGCAAAGAGCAGGGCTTGCCAAGTGCCAGTTTGGAGCATATGGAGAAATGCCTCCTCGGTGAAGAACCTTCTAGGCGGTGGACCCTGCCTGGAAATATTGATGTAATCTGGCAGGATCAGGTTTTGATTCTTGCTCCAAGGGTAAGATTTAGAGAGGAGAGCGGTCTGTCTCCTCGTGTTCTGTCGTTAGGTACCAGCGCGATGATTGAAGAAGCGAACATCCTGATTCATACAGAGATCCTAAAAACAATACCGGCTTGGTGGAAAGGCCAAAACCCTCTGCAACCCAGGGATGCATGGCACCAGCTAGGGGTATGGTGGGTGGATATGGATCTGGACCGCCTGGAAGAACCTCTGTCTGTACGCAGCCGCAGGCCAGGAGACCGATTTCAGCCCTTGGGTATGGCTGGGTCCAAGAAACTACAGGACCTATTTGTCGATGAAAAAGTTCCCAGAAGACAGAGGGAGCAAATCCCTTGTATAGTTGATGCTAGGGGTATATTGGCGGTTGTTGGATTACACCAAGCTGAGCGGTCCCGGATTACCGAAAAAACACAGCAGGTCTTGCGGATCACTGTAGAGAAGGTTCAGGCGTAGAAGCCAATACTGGCCTCCTGAAGCCCTTGAGGCAGATACCGAGATTGAGTTACTGGAAGTGCCACCCTAACAGCATGTTGTTAAGATTTTGGGCATATTTCGGTTGTAAAGGCCCTGGTGGTATGATATAATGATTAGCTGTGAAGGAGTGGACTTATCTGCTTTTTTCAAGCTTTGTAGACTGCTGGGATGATTGAGGCGAGGGCCGCGGAGCAGCGGGCCCCATTTCTTTATGTTATTATGAGGGGAGGACACATTTTGAACAGATTTCTGCGGGGTATTAGCCTTTACCTGCTGATTGCCATTATCGCAATATCCATTGTCAGCAGTTTGTATCCTGGCGCAGAGACTCGCCGTGAGCTGGGGTATGGGGATTTCATTACCCGTGTAGAACAAGGCTATGTAGACTCAGCTCAAATGATCGGTGAGCAGAGGATAGAAGGTGTTTTAAAGGATGGTAGCAGGTTTGCCACTGTAGTACCCATGGGCAAGATGCCTGATCTGGCAGACTTGATGATGGATCATAAAGTCAAGCTGAAAGCAGAGCCTAACCCGCCAACACCTTGGTGGTTAGCGCTTTTGCCGAATGTCATTACCTTAGTAGTATTTGTGGGTATTTGGCTGTTTATCCTCAACCAAATGCAGGGCGGCAATAACCGGGCCATGTCCTTTGGTAAGAGTCGAGCAAAACTGCATACAGAAGACAAAATCAAGGTGCGGTTTAGCGATGTGGCCGGACTTGATGAAGCCAAGCAAGAGCTAATCGAGATTGTGGAGTTTCTGAAACATCCGAAGAAGTTCCAGGATGTAGGTGCTGAGGTTCCCAAAGGCGTTCTTTTGGTAGGGCCACCGGGAACCGGGAAAACCCTATTAGCCCGGGCTGTAGCCGGTGAAGCAGGGGTTCCTTTCTTTAGCATCAGTGGCTCCGATTTTGTCGAAATGTTTGTGGGAGTCGGTGCTTCCCGAGTTAGGGATATGTTTGACACTGCCAAGAAGAACGCACCTTGTATCGTTTTTGTTGACGAATTGGATGCAGTAGGACGCCACCGAGGTGCTGGGCTGGGCGGTGGCCACGATGAGCGGGAACAGACTCTTAACCAGCTGCTAGTAGAGATGGACGGGTTTGAACCTAATTCCGGGATTATCATTATGGCAGCCACTAACCGGCCTGATGTGTTGGATCCGGCTTTGTTGAGGCCTGGACGTTTTGACCGGAAGATCGTGGTCGACCGGCCGGATGTGTTAGGCAGAGAGGAGATACTCAAGGTCCATAGCCGCAATAAGCCTTTGGCTGACGATGTGGATCTGAGGGTACTGGCTCGGCGGACACCTGGATTCAGTGGTGCAGATTTAGAGAACTTAATGAACGAGGCAGCTATCCTGACAGCCAGAGGCAACCGCCGGAAGATAGTGATGACAGACTGTGAAGAGGCCATTGACCGGATCATCATGGGACCGGAGCGGCGGCGGCGTGTGCTTACGGAACGGGACAAGAAGGTATTTGCTTACCATGAAGCAGGGCATGCAGTGGTTGCCAATTACCTACCTCACTCCGATCCAGTGCACAAAGTCAGTATCATTGGACGAGGTATGGCTGGCGGCTATACCATGACCTTGCCGACAGAGGACCGATATGTTGTTACCAAGTCAGAGCTGGTCGACGAGCTCACCCATCTCTTGGGTGGTAGGGCCGCTGAGGAGCTGGCCTTTGACGAGATTAGTACCGGTGCTCAAAATGACCTGGAGAGGGCCACCAAACGGGCTCGCC
>JAAZLW010000332.1 GCA_012799135.1 Bacillota bacterium
AGGTTCCTGCCCTCTTGCACCTTCTCCGGGAGGAACTGCCCGTAAATCCTACGACCATCAAGGCCCTAGCCAGCTACTATCATCCCCAGCCAAGCCTAACCGCTTGCCTAGTTGACCTGGTTGAGCGCTTGGAAAGACTCCCCATGGATCTTAAGGAGCCCCTCCTGGTTAAACTAAGGCCCATCTTGTCCCAAGGGTTAGATCCCATCCTGACGGAAGCTGTAGCATCGGTCCTGGTGGAAAGCCAGGATGGACCAGATCAGGCTGATTCCTTAGATACGCCCCAGGAGGAGATTCCAACTCCCGAGCCAACGCCTTCCAACCACGAGAACAAGACGGCTTTGGGCAACCCAGACCCAATCGTCCTTTCCGGACAGGCCCTAAAGGATCTGCTTCGCTCCCTGGGAGTGGACCATGAACAGCAGCTCCTTGAGCCCTCTCCCCGGGCAAGCGTGAAGGGTGAGCTTTTGCGTCTGCTCCAGGCGGACTTGCCCCTTGATATCCGCCGGGCCATCGAGGAGGTCCTAGCGCGCCTCGATGCCCAGCAGCTCCTTCCGGGAACGAGGGCTTCCTTGGATGGACCGTTGTTCCTTGCCCACTTTGAGCTTCCCCTCAACCATGAGGGACGCGCCGTTAATGCCAGGGTCACCCTCCAGGGGAAAGGTCCGGGCCATAAGGGGCTGCTTCGGCTTCTCTTCCTCTTGGAGTCGAACCACTTAGGAACACTGGAGATGGAGCTCATCTTCAGCGGGAAGAAGATCAGCTGCACAACCCGGGCCAAGGACCAAAAGGCCTTGGCCTTCCTCCAGGATCGGGAGGAGCATTGGCAAGCCCTATTCGATCGGCTTGGCTATGAGCTTGTCCACCACCGATTTCGCCTGGTTGAGACCCCGAAGGAATTCAATCTCAAAAGGGTCGACATTAAGGCGTAGGAGATGAGATGATGGCTAACAAAAAGGCCGTTGCCCTAGGCTACGATCCTGAATTTGATATGGCCCCCAAAGTGATGGCCAAGGGAGAAGGACAATTGGCTGAGAAGATCATCGCGATTGCCAGGCAGGAAGACATTCCCCTTTACTCATCCCCCGATCTGGTTGCCTCCCTCATGACGGTCGATCTAGATGCCAGCATTCCCCCGGAGCTTTACCAAGTGGTGGCCCAGGTCCTGGCCTTAGTCTATCGGCTTGATGGGGAATACGGAGCTAGGAGCGCCCCTTGAGGCGCTCCCGTATGCTAAGCAAAACCCAATAGCTTAGGGAGGAACATGGGAATAATCGGAACGTAAGTGATGAGGAACAGGATCGCCACTTCGGATAGGATGAAGGGCCAAAGGTCAGGGACCACATCTTCCAGTTTCAGCCTGCTGATTCCGCAGGCTACAAACAGGCAGGCTCCCAGGGGAGGCGTAATCAGCCCGATATTCAGATTAATGGTCATGATGACCCCGAAGTGGAGGGGATTCACGCCAACACTGATGGCCAAGGGGGCCAAGATGGGGGCCAGGATGACCAGGGCCGCCCCGATATCCATGAACATGCCGACGAACAGCAGGAAGAGGTTGATCAGAAGCATGACAACATGGGGATTGGTGCTGATGGATAGGACCAGCCGGGAGACCAGCTCTGGGATCCGCTCACTGGCCAGGAGCCACCCCAGGATGGAAGCCGAAGCCATGATGAGGAAAATCATCCCCATCACCGAGGAAGTGTGGAGGAGCATCCGGGGCAGGTCCTGGACCTTCAAAGTCTTGAAGACGAAAAACCCTACCAGACAAGCATAAAACACCGCCACCGCCGCGGCCTCCGTCGGTGTAAAGACTCCACCGAGGATGCCCCCGAGGATGAGGACGGGCATGATGAGGGCCAGGAAGCTTTCTTTGAAGCTGGCCCAGATTTCCCCTAAAGTTGCCCGCTTGTCCCCGATGGGGTAGTC
>JAAZLW010000246.1 GCA_012799135.1 Bacillota bacterium
CGTAAATCAGATTATCACCATAGTAAGTGTAAGGTGAAAGCTCTGTATAAGCATAATCATCATATCCGATCTCATCAAAAGCGACCATGACCTCCGGCCAATTGACATCTCCCTCCAGTAAGTTCACGAACCCACCCAAAGTCCCCACTTCCGTACGGAAATCTTTGAAATGCACCTTCTTGATCCGGGACCCCAGGACCCTAATCCAATCTTCGGGAAAACCGTATAGCAAGACATTGCCGACATCAAAATACGCGCCGACATACTCGCTATCAATACTATCAATGAATTCACGCATTTCCACCGGACTTAAGAGAAACTTGTTCCATACGTTCTCAATCCCGATATTCACAGCCCTTTTCTCTGCCTCTGGAGCCAGTTCCCGCAGTCCTTCCAAAGCCCGCTCCCACGCATCAGCATATGACGTTCTTTCAGAGGTGGCGAAGGGAGCGGAGACAACCCCCGGTACCACCAGAACCGTATCGGCGCCTAACCACTTAGCCACATCCAAAGCCTTGACCACAACGAGTTTGGCCTTATCTTGCAGCTTGGGATCAGTAGCTGTCAATGGATACTTCCAAAACAGGCCCGTAGCTAGACTCTTCAGCTCTAGACCCATGTCAGCAGCCATCTGGCGTATAGCCTTAACCTGGTGTTCATCACTTTCCAGCGAGAGTTCCCCAGTCTCATCCAGCGCTAATTCGATACCTTCAAAACCAGCCTTTTTCGCCGCTTCCATGCACTGCCGGATCGACCAATCTGCCGGCAACGACCAACGGTTGATACCCTTCTTCACGTGGCTAAACCTCCTTAAAATTAACGTCTCACAACATAGATTAGTGGTTAAGGTAGCAATTCCCTGCCACTTCAGATTATGTCCCTAACAGAAATCGGCATAGCAGGTTTACTCGGTCTCCAAACAGAATACACACTATGGATTATTGGCCCGCCAATCACATACGGACCAGCGCAAATAGCAATATGACGGAGGGTATCCATGGCACAGCAACCTACTACCAAACCGCAGAAATCCCGGTCACGTGATGGCAATTACTATGGAGTCTTGATCGATGGAGCTTTTTACTTTACGGCCGCAACCTTCGCTGCTCCGGCCACGGTCATACCAGCTTTCGCCAGAGAGCTAGGCGCCTCGGCTTTGATCATCGGTCTGGCCCCTACACTCTACAGCTTAGGCTGGATGCTGCCCCAGCTGTTCAGTGCACACTATGTACAGCGGCTCACCCGCAAAAAGCCCTATATTCTGAGCATGATGGGAGCTCAGCGGCTCTGCTACTTAATCATTGCCCTCCTTACCTGGCTGATCCCCATCGATAGGCCCCAAGTGCTCCTAATTACTTTCTTGGCTGTTTACCTGTTGGCCAGCATTTTTGACGGGACAGGAACACCGGCTTGGCTGGAATTTGTTGCTAGTTCAATCCCAGAACGAAGACGGGGTTCTCTCTTTGCTGCCCGTACCTTTATCAGCTGTATCTGCGGTCTTGTCGCCGGATGGCTGACCAGGCTTACTCTGGAGCAGTCTCCCTTTCCTCAGAACTTTGGCCTGCTTTTTCTATGGGCCTTTCTGCTTTTCGCCACAGGCTGGACTGTATTTGCCCGCCTGACCTGGGAGCAGCCGAGTGAGGGACCTAACAAGTCCGCACCGAGTCTTAAGGATTATCTACGACGGGTCCCTGGTATCTTGACCAATGATAGCCCCTTCCGCCGATTCGTTCTGGCAATGATGCTCTTGCTCCTCGGTCAGATGGGGCTGGCTTTTTTCTCAGTATACGGACTAGAGCGAATGGCACTGCCTGCGTCCTATGTCGGATATTTCACCATTAGCATGACTACCGGGCAAATGCTCGCTGCTCTTTTTGCCGGTCGCCTGGGCGATGCCCGAGGCCACAAGATCAATCTACAGCTATCCTGCATCGCTATGGGAGCAGCTGCCTTCTTGACTTCACTACCACCAAAGATGAGCCTAACCGTGATCATCTTTGTGCTCTTAGGAATAGCTAATACCACTTACGGCGTATCACGCCTGCCGATCGTGATGGAGTATGCTCCTGAAGGACTCCGTTCAGTCTATGCAGGGATCGTCAATACACTACTGGCTCCAGTGGTATTTCTGACTCCGATGATTGGTGGCTGGCTAGTTGAGGTAATAGGGTATGGTGCCGTTTTCAAGGCCGCACTGGCGATCAATGGCCTAGCCATTGTGTTCTTCATCTTCCTGGTGCAAGATCCACGGAAGCTTCAAAGGGATGACACCATCTTCTCCCAGAATCTTTGAAAAAAGATGGTGTCATCCGCCTACATGCAACTGCTATTTTTGCGAACTGCAAAACGCTTAGGTACAAAAAAGTCATCATGCTC
>JAAZLW010000247.1 GCA_012799135.1 Bacillota bacterium
GCCATGCAATACCAAGCACACATCGGTTAGTTGACGAATCTGCTTGACTCTCTCATAATCCACCCGGGGTTGCCTCACCATATAGACTCCATGGGCAGTTCCCACCGATACAGCCAAGGCATCTACATTAGTTTCTTCCACAAATCGCCTGGCTTCTTCTGGATCGGTGAATAGCTCCTCATCGGTATCCGTCTCCAGAAAATCGGTAGTACCGATCCGTCCTAACTCTGCCTCGACCGATACACCTCTGGGGTGAGCGTACTCTACTACTTCCCGGACAATCGCTACATTCTGAGCAAAAGGCTCATGGGAGGCATCAACCATCACCGAAGTAAAGCCGGCATGAATGGCTTCTTTGATCAGACCAAAATCCTTGGTATGGTCTAGATGCAAAACCACCGGAACTGGGATATCCTCATCTCTTAAAACTCGGTAGAATTCCTCTGCAAACTCTCTGGGGTTGATGTTGTAGGCATTCAGCTCACGGCTGGATATTTGCACAATCAGAGGAGACATTGCTTTCTCTCCAGCCCGCATGATCGAGCCAATCATAGGAGTGTAGCGAGCTGAGAAGGAGCCAACTGCATAACCTCCCTGCTCGGCCTTTCCGAGTATATCAGCAAGTGTGACTAGATTAGGGTCTTTCCTTGTTTTCTTCATTAGTAAGATCTCTCCCTCGTTAGGGTGTTGTAGTATTCTCGCAATGGCCCCTGCAAACGCAAGTATGCCTTTTCATACCAATACCGATAATCTGCATGCCGCTGCATATCTGGAACTACTTCGGCGGCTGCCTTCCTTTGATGAGCTACTATGGTAGCAAGATTCTCATTGTGCAGTACACCACACCCCTTGCCTGCAATTAGAGCTGTTCCTAATAGGGTTGCTTCTGTAACTGGAGGGATTAGGTATTCGCAGCCCGAGATATCTGCTTTCACCTGTAGCCAATGGCTGTTCTGTGTACCGCCACCAACGGCAATGATCCGGTCAATAGTTGAGTCTGTTACTTCCTCTGCACTGCGGCGAATAGCTTCGATCTCATAGGCGGTTCCCTCCAGAACTGCCTTTACCATCTCACCCCGCCCATGCCGCCTTTCCAGCCCCACAAAGGCTCCCTTTGGCCTTTGATCAGGCCTAGGGGCACCACTACCGGCCAAGTATGGCAAGTAAATGATCCCGGAAGGTGCGAGATCTGCTCGGTCCAGAAGGTCCTTGATCTTCTCATAACTCAAAGGCTCCTCACCTAGGATATCTCGCATCCACTCCACAGACCCTCCGGAGCTAGGCAAGCCTCCCAGCCAGAACATGCGATTCGGTACTACATGTAGGCCAAATGTTAAACCGGAACGGTATTCCTTCTCCCCCAAAGGCTCCTCTGGCAAAGCACCAATCAGGGTCTCGGCTGTTCCCATGGAATCATAAACTACCCCTGGCTCGGTAGCACCCACAGCCAAGGCAGCACATATATGATCATGCCCCAAAACAGCTACCGGAACAGGCGTAGCTTGATCTAGGTCCAACCCTGCCATGCTGCCTACGGTCCCTAACGGATAACCGGAGGGGTAAGCAGCCGGGAACAGAGATGTCTCTAGACCAAAGCTATCTAGCACTTCTTCATCCCAGGTTTTAGTATCTATGCGGAACCCGTAGGTATGAGTAGCCAAAGTATAATCAGTGCCAC
Source organism: Bacillota bacterium (assembly GCA_012799135.1). Lineage (GTDB taxonomy): Bacteria > Bacillota > Limnochordia > DTU087 > DTU087 > JAAZLW01. The sequence continues at coordinate 1,679 of JAAZLW010000247.1, forward strand.
ACATTCCCGTTAGCCGGTAAGCAATGTAATCCGCTGCCGATAGCCACAACGCCCCCCGCGCAATGTCCTTGTCTGCTTCCAACAGCCATAGGAGTTTAGGTAGGCTGTACTTAAAATTAGGTGGCAAACCGGTCCGCCTAAACCGCTCCAGCGGCGTTATCGGACCTATGCTAGTGCGAACGAGCTTCTTTGCCCGACCATCAAACCATGGGATAAATCGAGTACGGGGCTTACCGGATTGGATATCAAGTAATAGGCCCGTCTCTGCCATACTGGCAATGCCAATGGCAGCAATCGATTGTCGCCCATCTTCCGACAGTACTGCCCTTACGGCGGAAAGTACCGCTTGCCAGAGCTCCTGTTCATGATTCCACTTCCCTGGCACACAGTTCCCGCATATACTGGGAGACTACATGAGCGATGAACATATGCATATCCTCGACTATCCCATAATTCCCTGATGGAATCACTAGCGATATATCACTCAGTTCCACCATCCTGCCCCGGCC
>JAAZLW010000026.1 GCA_012799135.1 Bacillota bacterium
ATAGCTATCGGATTAGGTACGGTACCTTCAATGACACTCAAGCGGTCTTGTTCCTCAGATAGCCGAGGAATAGAGCCTAATAGACCAACTGTATACGGATGCTTGGGATCTGCAAATAATGATTTGACATCGGCCCTCTCAACGATCTTGCCAGCATACATTACACCTACCTCATCCGCCAGTTCGGCAATGACTCCTAGATCGTGTGTAATAAGCAGTATTGATGCTCCGAACTCTGCTTGTAAGCCCCGCATTAGTTCCAGGATCTGAGCTTGTACGGTAACATCCAAAGCAGTAGTTGGTTCATCAGCGATGAGAAGCCTAGGGTTACAAGACAACGCCATAGCTATCATCACTCGCTGGCGCATTCCTCCACTCAACTGATGGGGGTAGTCATCGATGCGATGTTGGGGAGATGGAATCCCGACTAATCTTAGCATGTCTATCGCCTTTTCCCGGGCTTCGACGTTATCCAAGGATTGGTGCAGCATTATGGCTTCTATGATCTGATTACCCACAGTAAAGACAGGGTTAAGTGATGTCATCGGCTCTTGAAATATCATGGCTATTTCGTTTCCCCGAATTTTCCGCATCTCGCTGGCATTCTTCTCCAGGAGGTCCTCACCTTCAAAGAGGATTTTACCCCCAACGATTTTCCCCGGGGGTTGAGGAATCAGGTTCATGATGGATAGAGATGTGACACTTTTGCCACAGCCAGATTCGCCGACAAGCCCAAAGGCACTTCCTGCCTCGATTTCAAAACTCACTCCATCGACTGCCCGGGATATGCCATCTTCGGTGTAGAAGTATGTCTTCAAATCTTGAATGGCTAACAACGGCATTTCTGCTCGCCTCCCAACTAGTAGGTTCGTTACCTGCCATCTAGTAAGCAAGTAAACACTTCATATCAGCTACACGTCAGTTCCAGTAGCCCATACTCCCTTTGAAAAGAGTACCGGATCACCGAACCGAAAACGGATCGAAGGCATCCCTGACAGCATCACCCATAAAGTTGAATGCCAGCACAGTCAAAATAATGAAGAGACCTGGAAACAACAGCCAAGGATGAAGCACTAGTGCCTCCAAATTCTGTGCATCCTTCAAAAGCAGCCCCCAGCTTGTCATCGGTTCTTTGATTCCAAGTCCTAGAAAACTGATGGAACTCTCACCAAGAATCATTCCTGGCAATGCCAGTGTAGTTGATACAATCAAATAACTGGTAGTGTTGGGTAAAATATGACGAAAGATGATGCCCTTGTCATCAACGCCAATGGCACGGGCGGCCTGAACGAATTCCTTTTCCCGTAGACTCAAAAACTGCCCCCGAACTACCCGTGCCTGTCCTGTCCAGCCAATTAGAGACAACACTGTAACCACGCCAAAATAGACTTTGACTGATGACCACTGAGGCGGTAGAACCATACTGAGGGCCAACCATAATGGTAGCCGCGGAAATGACCGAAGCAATTCAATGATTCTCTGCACAAAAGCATCGATAAAGCCACCGTAATAACCAGATACTCCCCCAACTATTACACCGATAATGAGACTGAGAATCACTCCAAGCAGTCCGGCACTGAGTGAAACTCTGCCTCCCACAAGCGTCCGTGCCAGTAAGTCTCTGCCAAAACGGTCAGCACCTATCGGGAAAAAGACCCCGTCGGCCTCTTGATCAATGCCAAACAAATGAATACTACATTTTAGACCAAATAAACTGTATTCACTTCCGCGAACGAAGAAATACAAAGGGAATCGTTCTGACCGGTCTTCCGTAAAAACCACATCCAGAGTAACTGGATCCCGTGCCCGTTTAGTACCGTAAATAAAGGGTCTAAAGCTAAACCCCTCTTCATCGGCAAAGTGTATCCGGGTTGGTGGTGCAAGCGCGTAGTCGGGATTGTGCTGCAAGAAGTCATTGGGTGCAAAAAAAGGTGCAAATATCACCAGCAGATACATTATCCCAAGGATAATTGTGCCGGCAATCCCTAGCCTATGTCGTCGAAACCTTCGAAAGATCAACTGACCGCGGCTGACCGGACTATAGTCTGGGACTGATTCCGAGTCGTTGGGCATCACCGTGTGCTCGGGATTTACTACCTGACCCTCAATCTCCATAATCATACTCCTTTCCTAGTCCCTATACCGTTCATACAATGCTAGTCGAAACGAATCCTTGGGTCAGCCCAAGCCAAGCAAAGATCCGCTAATAGATTACCGACTAGCATCATCAATGCCGAGAACAGCAAGAAAGTCATTACAAGATATTGATCATGATTAAGCAACGCATCATAGAAAAACGGCCCCATTGTGGGCAAATTCAGTACTATCGATGTAATGATAGTTCCACTAATCAGAGTGGGTAGCTGCATCCCCATTAAGGTAATCAGAGGATTAATCGCATTCCTTACTGCGTGTTTATAGATAACCACTCTCTCCTCAAGCCCTTTGGCCCGAGCCGTTTGTACGTATTGCTCCCCTAGTATGTCTAAGAGATTTCCACGCATTTGCCTGATTATTCCAGCGGTTCCTGCTAGTCCAATGGATATCAATGGCAACCAGATGTGCTTTAGCAGGTCAACAAACTTAGCCCACGTCCAAGGAGCACCAACGTATTTGGTGGAAAACAAGCCTCCCACTGATTGGCTTCCACATTTCAATGCAACATACATCAACGCCAGGGCCAAGAAAAAGTCAGGTATCGAGATCCCGATAAACCCCAGGGTAGTTATGACATAATCCATGGCGGAGTATTTATGGGTAGCCGAATATATCCCGATAGGTATGGCCATTAACCAAGTAAATACCAGAGTGGAAATGGAGATGACTAACGTCCATCCTAACCTCTCCCAGATGAGAGCTGTCACTGGCCTTCTATAAGTAAATGAATAACCAAAATCTCCCCGGGTTACGATACCCTTTACCCAGGTCAAGTATTGAATATGAGCTGGCTTGTCAAGCCCTAATTGCGAACGGAGCAATTCTACTGTCTCTGGCGATACCCGTGGGTTTTGAAGATACTGACTCCCGAATTCACCTGGTTGTATCTTGATGATGACAAAACAGATTATTGATACAAGAAACAGAATCGGTATCATCCCCAGGAGTCGCCTCACTGTGTAACGTAGCATGAAGTACCCCTCCATCTAAATTCATGGTGACGGTTCCGAGGAACCATCACCATGAAAACGCAATTCGACATCTACATCCAGACAAGACCTGCTATTTCTTGAAGACAGTAAACGGG
>JAAZLW010000248.1 GCA_012799135.1 Bacillota bacterium
CAGGTAGAAATTACAGAACCAGTGGCTAGTTGAATAACCTAGAGGTAACCCGTAACGCTCTCCATCTACTTCAGAATCGTGGTAGCTGTCAATCACTGCGCAGCTGAGCCAATAAAAAAGCTTCCCTCTGAACTTTCGCCTGAGCCTGTTCTTGAGGATAGAATGTGAAATGCTAGGATAGCACTTCGCTATGTCTAGCTGCGCTGCGTACTTGATGGCTGTTTTGTCTCGATTACGATGGCGTTTGATAGTTCTCGCTAGGTACTTCTTCCCTTTATGGATCCCTCCATCCGGGATGCTGCCACATGAATATTCGTACATCTCTCGCATGAAAACGGGTTTCGCTGCCTCCATGAGCAGCTGATGGATGATCTGATCTGGAAAAATGGGAACGCTGATGATTGTCCGTTCTTTGCCGCTGCCGGCATCTCTAATGGTGAATGGATTACACCGAGTTGGCCTATACATCAGCTGCAGATCAGCTTCATTTATTGGTTCTTGGCGCTCCCTGGCGCCGTATACTCGGTCAAAAGCTAAGACTATTTCAAGTGTCTTCTGTGCGTACTCATCTAAGTTGGCCAGTATGTGCTGAGCAAACTTATACTTGCGGTTAGAACCGGTTGGCTTCTTCCGCTTGCTCTTACAGACTGTCACGATTGCTTGTTTTATCACGTTTATATCAGTGAGTTTGCTATCAACATTGAAAGACTTCATCAGATCCTCCGGTTACATCTTTTTTATGGTCTCAGGAACATTCGGCAGAACTTAGGTTCTCCTACTAGCCCCTGCCGTAGCGACAATTTTTACCAAGGGGTAGGGATCTAGATATGCAAGGGTTTAGATATTCAGATTGTCGTTAAAAGACGGGCCCGGCGGTTGACGTTGGAGTTGGACGGGGCGTTGTTCCCGTTGAGCGCAAACGGACCATACTGACGGCCGTTGTTCCAGTTCCCGCCGGCAAACACCGCACAGGCCGCATATCTAGACCCTGAGTACTTAGTCTGATGTTTAATAGGGGGCTGCCGCCCCCAAACCCCCGCTAGGCCCGGCTAACAAAAAGACGGGCCCGGCGGATGACGGTGGAGATGGACGGGGCGTCGGTCCCGTAGAGCGCAAACGGACCAATACCGACGGCCGAGGCCCAGTACCCGCCGGCAAACACCGCCGTAACGCCATTTGAGTCCGGGTTTGCCGGATACCAGTAGTAATCACTGAAATAGGTTGTGCTACTTCCCCCAACCGCAACAGGGAGCATAACATGGGGAAATCTATCATCCCTGCCCAACTCTGTAACATACCCGCTGGACCCGGCCATGCCATAGTTCAAAGGAACGTAATCCGGTGTAATAGCACCAGCAGCATATTTTGTTGGGTCTGGCAAGTAATATGGAGTGTAAACGTAATCCGGATCTTCCCCGCTTCTCTGAACTAGCACATCACAGATGGCTGAGTTGGCTCCTCCCCAGGGGTCCACTTTGCCCCTCCAAATACAGGGGTACCTATCATCAGTATTGCTCACGATGGAGCCGCTGGAGGCCTTGATGATGTTGGTAACTCCATTACGCCAAGTCCTAGATGATACAACATTTCCCTCCGTGATGTTCACTGGTTCTCCATCAAAGTAGATAGCCTTGTGGAATTCATCATGAGGGACAATGCTTGTAACAATTCTATCCTTGGCAACGGAATCACTAATATAGCTAGATCCAATTCCGATGGTTTGGCCAATCACAAAACGATCGGCTAGATCATTCTCGATGATAATTCGGTTAACATTCGGTTCGCTGAACTTTGCTTTGTAGCTATCGCCATATGCCATAGAGGTGGCCCCCATCATAACGGTTTGCAAGTCTTTAGTGGCGAACTCAACTAAGAGCAACAACCAGTCTGTGAACAGTGAAGCCATGGTCTCTGTGTGGGCCCTGCTGTGAGTAGCTTGCATAACGGCCATATGGTCATTTAATGATTGATACTCCCCAAAAAGTCCGGCTCGGCTGGTCGCCTTTCCTTCCACGGTGGCCGACCAAAAGACAGGGCTGTATTCCTTGGTATGGCCATCCCGGAACCTGGGGGCCAGCTGATACCCTTCAAGAGGGCTGCCGCAAACGCTCACGTAGGTATGCAGATCGCCCTTCCAATAGAACGGGGTCTCTTCATACATCACTTCACCAGCAGAACCGTCCCAGGCGAATCCAGGTTCACCTCTGTAAGCGTGAACATGGAAGTTACCTTCTTCATCGAAATGGCCGCAGCAGATGCGTCTATTGAAGAAAGGCACGTTATCAAAATCGTTGACTACTATTTCATCATCTACAGCCACATTGGCCACCATGCCAACTGCATCCTCAACTCGTTCACCCACTGGGTTAGAGCCATAGAACCTTACGCCATACCTCTTGACCCGAGTAGATTCTAGATGTTCTACTCTATCTTTGAGGTCATAACCAAGGTCTAGAGCCTCATCAATACCTTCCTCAATCCTGTTCAGGTTTTCTTCATTAACCGGGGTGCCCTCCACTAGCACCTCGCCAGTGGAATCGTCAACGACACGATCCTCCCAATAAATGCGCTTGAATCTCTTTTCACTCATGTATCTTTACCTCCTACTCGATAAGCTCTCTGATAGTCCATCTGAACTCATAAAGCAGCCCCTGGTCCTTCCTATGGATCTGGGCATCGCTCCGGATGGCCACAACTTTGCCATCCTTATCGAGAAGACGTACCCGGTCCACTGTACCGACTGGATCCTTCTGTGTTAAATACACGTGCTTGCGGACAGTAGTCCCTTGCACAATGGATCTGCGCAGCTCAGCCGGGTAGTTCTGACCACTAATGCGATAATCAGCTGACACAATGAGCTCATCCAGGCTTTTGGCCAAGCTCTGTAAAGCGTAATCTGTTAACACTACCAACCCTCCCCGCAGTAATATAACCCACTATGTGGCCACAAGGATAAACCTATCACCCTGGAACCTTTAGCCTGGGCTGCAGCAGACATCAGTTTGCCGCTACTTACCCGGTATGGTATCTGACCACAGTAATCTGAGACTTGCGGATAGACCGCCCGGCCAATAACTTGCGTGCCGCTGAGCTCTAGATTTCTTTTACGCAGGTGTCCGGAAGTACTGGGCGTTTCGATATGCCCAGAATACAAATGGCCACTGACAGCAAAAGGACTTGAGCCTGTTCGTGGCCACGATATTACTTGAACTGTTCCGCCATGAATTCCAAATGCAATGTGCGCTGATACTCCAGCAGCCACCATGTTCTCTATAAGTGCTTGCAGTTCTGGTCCGCTGAGGGTAGACTGCGCTAGCAGATCAAAGGGTATGGCAATCAGCAGAGCCGCAGGTTCATCCATTGATTCATGGCCAGGGCTCACGATGCCGATTTCTTGAGGCTGTCTGTTCAGTGCAAAGGCTAGATTCTCAATAATCGCATCTACTGTTCCATCTGACCGGTATTGGGCGATGGAGGCTTTAATGCGCAGCAGATACCCGGCATCGGTTGTGGAGGCTCTGGGCACTCTGAAGTTCTCCCAGCCGATGTGATCCAGAGTCGCCCCTTTGGCCTTGTCTAGGTCCCTAGATTCTGCAGTCTTAGCCAGAGTATCTTTGAGGGCTGCAATCTCCGCCCCAATAACACGAAATAACCTAAATAGACGACTGCCTCTGTCTTTGGTGTAAGTATCTGGCAGCCGCTCGATTAACTGTTCAGCCTCCCGCTTATCCGGCACTATTCACCACCACCTTGTCAGTGGATGTGACGGCTACCTGTCTGCCTGAGAGAGGAATGTTATCAGATGCACTGGGGTTAGATGTTGTTCCCAAGTAGACTTTAACGTCTTCCACTCCTGGGACAGTACGAACAGCCTGAATCAGAGCAGTCCAAATCACAGACTGCCCGAGAGCCAGCCCGTCATGGTCCACTCCTGTGGGGCCGATGCCGCCGATGTAAGATATAACAGCTTCCCGAACCAGCTCATCTCCGTTGACGGGGTATAGGTGACTAGCGGTCACTTCAACTGTGACATAGATGTCTACAGTTTCAGCCCGGCTGAAGCGAATGATCTGGTCATGGCCACTGGCATCCTTTACGGTGATTTCCACATCGCCAAAGGGCTCGATTCCGCCAGAGAGAGTATCATGAATTGCTTTAGCGATGTCCTCTGTGGCTCCGCCAAGCGTAACGACTTCAACGCTTTTAGGTGGTCTACCTTCCGCATCTACTTCCATGGAAGTATTGGAGAACACAATGGCGGTTCTTACGCCTGGCACCTCTAGCACCGCTGCAAGGATGGCATTACGAGTGCCCGCCCCTCCCTTGGCCAAGCTAAGATAATAACGCTCCCGCAGCTCCCTGTCAGTCTCCCGGTCAAGAGCATCCACATCATCAGAAGTCTTGATATTCCTAATTTCACTGATGCCGGGAATAGGGTTAACCGCTATTGTCAACGACCCGTCTGATACATTAACGCTTTTTCCGGTCCCAATAGATTGGGCTAACACAACTGCCTTGCCGGTACTGCCTATGGCTACAGAGTTAACCGTGGCATATCTAGGGGCTCCGTCTGGAGTTTCCACTAGGAACCCTTTAGGGATAACGGTGCCTGGGTCGCCAGTGAACTCTAAGGTTCTGATAGCATGTGATGCAGGCCGGCGAGACACCCCGGCATATTTGACAGCGTAGTCTAGGCTCTGCCCTGTACTGGTTCCAACGAACGCCGAATAGTACACTTTTTCTGCCATCGCCCAGACTAAGGATAGGCTAAAAGCTATTACTCTCAAAAAGATAGCAAGCGGAGAGGCGCTAGAGAGGTCAATATCGGGGCCAAAGAGATCCTGAGCTTTAAGCTCCATGGAATTGATAATATCCTGATAAGTCTTCCGGCGAAAACCTTTGTCTGTAACGCCCCAGTCCATCATAAGTTCACCTCCACGCTCTCTGTTAACTTGCTGCCGTCTTTCAGAAGAACAGTGAAATCTATCGGCAGTTGACGCTTCTCGTTCAGCTGACCGATGATAAGTTCTAAGACCCTTTCGACTTCAGAATCTCGGTGCAGCGCCTTGGTAATTTCAGTTCGTATCAGTACTTCAGGAGTTCCTTTCTCAAGGAGCTGCATCCAAGGCACTCCAAGCAGAGTATCTAAAAACCACTCCTGCAAATGGGTGCCCAGCCTTAATCGCAGTCGCTGCTTCTGAGCGTCCTTGCCGTCAATCATGCTTATTTGGCGTTTACCATCTATCACTAGATCCTGGTCTTCGCCCAGTCTAAAACTCTTTAACTTAGTCACTCTACCATCACCTTCTCGCTTGGCTTAGGGCTCTCAGAAGTAGGTGGGCTGGTTGTACCTGAGCCTCCGCTGGAGGTCCAGCTGTATTCATGTGTGTGGCCATCCAGCCACTCCTTGAGAGTGATGCCAAGAGGCACTCCTTCCTCAGCGCCATCACTGCCAAGCAGAATTTCAGGGCTTTCCACAACTACCGCCCCGCCTGGGATAAGTTTCACCGTGTGGGGAGGCGTCTTGAAATTGGTCTCCCCACTGGGTTTCATCTCCCAGTGACTACCGGCTTTCGGATTCTCAACCCTTACAGTGCCGTCCTGGGCCATGAAGATTTTAACACCAGTCTCCCTGTGCAGCAGTAGCACATCAGCGCCATGCTCCCCTGGTAGGTTATCCTCCCCTTGGTGCAGTAGGCCGGGCAATGCCATCGCATCATCCAATGCATGCCGGCGGTTAAACTGCGGATCCTGTGGCTGCCCATCCACCAGAATGAAATCCAGTGCTCTTTCTGAAAAGACCAGTAAAACAACATCACCCTTCTTTACAGGCATCCGGAGAATAAACGGGCCTGCTTTAGGCATCCAAAACGGAACATCTAAGATGAGCGGCATAGGCTCCGGCTCTGTATCCTTCGCAGTGCGCCACTTCACCAGAGGCACTACATCGCCTCTGAGAGTAGTGGGATCGAACTTCTCCACCTTGGCCGGCAAGGCCGTGTGGATGTCCTCAATGGCTTGGCCAATCATACGCTTCACGAATTCATGTAGTGTCATACTGGCACCACCACCATTTCAGTTACGTGCTCTTTAGCCGTGCTGCGGTGCCTTCCGCTTACCACCCGGAATTCACCGTTGGCAGTTCTGTTGCGAATCTCGACCATCGCATCTGTGGTGATACGATGCTGCAACAGGGTTCTTAGTTTATACCCACCTTCGGGTTTACTAACGGGCTCCGGAGAATCGAGCAGGCCAGTTTCAGCACTTAACACTACTCCAACGGTCTCATACCGAGAGGGCGGGACCATATACACGGCCTGCCTGGTAACATGCAGCCTAGCGCCGGCATCCCGGGCTAGCTCCTCTAAAGCCGTCTTAGCGCCCATGGTCAAGGTTCGGCCAGAAGGATAAGCTGTATCATTGGGGAGCTCTATCCTCCCGACACTTAAGCCGAGCATGCCGATTATATCCCTGGCTATCTCTGAGGCCTTAACACCTTGGCGCCATGATTTATTTACTCGGGCAGTGAGCCAGGATGAAGTGCCATCCCCCACAAGTAGAGTAGTGATCTTGTCCACCCCTTGCCACTTGGTAGAAACATCTTCGATGGTGCCAAGGGCTACGGTGCCCACATCGCCCTCGTACCCTGCCTGCACTACCACGTACTTATCCTTAGTTATTCTGCTTATGGTCTGATCAGACAGATTGTAAATCTTTATATTGTTGACATCTGCATCAGAACCAGAATCAAAAGGCAAATCCAACTCGATAGTAAAAGGGGGCGATTCAAATAGCGCCCCATCTATGGTTACTGAAACAATTCTTCCAAACGTCTCCACGCAATCACCGCCCCATTATCCAAGGGAAAACCTCAACCATGAAGCTGCTTTTTCCTGCATGGTCATACTTGCCCGCCAGGTCCGCAGTGGCAACTGGAACCTGGGGTAGCCTATCATCTACAACCCCATCAAACAGATCGCTGCCATAGATAAAAGGCTTGTTATGGACGATCACATCCTCATCTTTATCAAGAATAGTAGCAGTGTAAAAATCCCCTTCTGCGTTGTAGTGAATGATAAAAATTAGCAATACGCCGCCGATCCTACAGGAGAAGCGCTGCGGAAACCCCACTCTAGGGTCTATAGGTAGATAGGTGATTTTAGCCAATTAAGCCACCTCACCCTCTTTTGGCGGTAAGAACCCGACTGCCCGGCCGAGACTGACCAGCCAGGAATCTGCTGTTTCCTCGTCAATCTCTTGCACTTCTGGCTGCTGCAGGCCCCTATCCACCGGCTGGGTTTCTGGGACTGCACCCTGATCAGGTACAGGGGCAATAGGATCGGGCGCTATAAATGTTCTAGTCTCGACCCTGGCCACCTGTACCTGCGTTAATGTGATATTCAACTGTACTCCATTAACAATCTTTGCCGTATGGGAAGAGGCTAGACTCTCAATGACCACATTCTCCCATACGGTCACTCCCACGTACTCACCGACTTCACGTTCATCAGTTAGTTCTCGGAGGCGGTCATATCTGGTTTCCCAATCAGCCCCTGCTATAGTAACGGTGAGCTGTAATTTCCTAGGCCTACGCCTCACATGGTCAGCGATTTCCTCGCCATCCTCGACTGCATGTTCCGTAATCTCATTTTGGTATTGCAAATCTTCCTCCACGACAGCATCCAGTTCCACATCAAACAGCATGGCCATGAATTACACCTCCTCCAAAGCAGCTGACAAGGCAGATTCCTCAACCCAGGCCTCCAACATCTCCCTGAGAGATGATGCAGTAGTTTGCCCGATAGCCTCTGCATCTTCGGCGGTTGCGCCCCGTGCATCCACGTTAACCTCTATGTGGATTGCCGGCCCCCCGCTAAAGCGGCCAAAACCTCCGGCAGCTGGCATCGGAACCTCGCCTAGGCTGGCGCCAGTGTATGGGTCAAGTGCCAGAGCCGAATTCAAAGCATCGCCAACTGCTCCGGATGCCCCGGCCTTGCTTATGCTGCTGGCCACTGTGTCAACCAACCCGAAACCCACCTTATCCAAGTCAGACAGAGGGCCTTCTTTGGCTGGAGAAAAGGGCAGCCACTCTCTAATCTTCCCTGTAAACTCTTCTAGGGGAGATGTTACCCAATCCCAAGCCGAGCCGATGGCATCGCCTATCACTGTGCCAATGTCGAACTCACTGATCCACTCGGTAAAGGTGTCAATTGGGGCCTTCGCCCAAGAGATTAAATCAGGAAAGCTTGGGAGCGAAAAATCTGGGAGTGAGAATCCCTTCTCGGCTAACCAGTTGTCCAATGATTCAAGCGGAGATTTCGCCCAGGCGATCATATCCGGGAAAGTAGGGATGGATAACTCGGGAAGGGAAATTCCTCTTTCTTGGAGCCAATCCCCGAACCATCCCAGGAGCGATTCTGTCCCACGCTTCAGAAGCCCGAACGGGGTCCAGTCAATAACAAACCCAAGGGGGTTCTCTTTGAAGCGCTGAGCAGCGGAACGGGCCCACTCTCCAGCACTTCCTAAGTGCTCTCTGAAACGGGCGCCCACATTGGCCACCCGGTCCCCGACATTTGCCGCCCAGGTCTTGGTGGTCTCCCATCCTGACCTTAACCTAGAGCCGATGTTTGTGATGGCTCCTCCAACACTTTCCTTAATGGACGCCCAGGCTTTCCCGCCCCACTCCTTGACCTTGTCCCAATTCTTGGCCAAGCCGAACAGTGCGGCCCCTAGGCCAACCACTCCAAGCACTATCCAAGTGATGGGATTAGCCAACAGCGCTACGTTAAAGCCGATGGCTGCCTTAGTAGCCCCTAACAGTCCCATTAAGAGTTTTCCGCCTAAGGCTATCCCAGCCTTAGCGATTCCAACTACAAAAGCGGCCGCCTGTTTGGCCCCAGTGATGAGTAGCTGTGCCCCGAGCTTGGCCATTCCAAATGTAGCCTTAGCACCTTGGCCAGCAAAAGAAATCAAACTTACGCCAGCTTTTGCAATAGAACCGCCAAACTGGACGGCTGCTAAAGCCCCCGTGTATACCAGTTTTGGCCCGAACACTAAGCCAAGAACAGCCCCCGCCACTTTCAACGCTCCGGAAAACTGTCCTATCTTAGCGCTGAGCTTAGGGCCTATCTCTTTGCCCCAGGCTATGGCCCGGCCCGTTAGGGTATCTCCTTCACCTCGGAGGCCCATGATTATGTCCTGCACAAGTAACACAGCCGCAGCTACCGCAGCTGCCCCCAGTACAATAGGCCAGAACGAAGCTAATAAAGCTGCTCCTGCCTTCGCACCGAACGCAGTCATGGCGGCGAATCCAGTTTTCAGTAAACCGAAACCGGCGCTAATAGCGCCCAACTTAGGTATTAAGAAAGATGCGGCTAACGCCAACCCTGAAATCATAGTTACTGCTGAAATGCCTACTGCTATAACTGTCTGTATAGGCCTGGGCATCTTATTGAAAATCGTCACTATGCCAGTCAGCACATTTGTTGCGAACCTAATAACTGGAATGAAGACAGTACCAATAGTAATTCTAGCTCCCTCAAGCGCTGACTTAAGTTGAATGATGGACCCCTGCAGGTTATCCATCTGCCTAGCAGCTACGTTCTTGGCCACGCCAGCACTATTAATCAGGCTATGTGTGTAGTCGTCAATTGAATCTGCGCCCAGCTCCAACAATGCAGTTAGGGCGGTAACACCTTGACGGCCGGCTATAGACTCCAAAAACGCAGTTCGCTGGGCGTCACCCATGTGAGCGGTCTTGGTGGCCAACTGGTCAAGGATGCTAGTCAGGGGCAGCAGGTTACCGGCGGTATCCACTGTGGTAACGCCGAGCTTCTGCATCTGCGCCGCTGCCTCACCAGTTGGGTTCGCTAGGGATGTTAGGATGGTCCTTAATGCAGTACCTGCCATAGTGCCCTGAATACCCATATTACCAAGGGACCCAACGAGAGCTGCAGTTTCTTCAATGCTAACCCCTAAGCCAGCAGCAATAGGCGCCACCATCTTCATGGATTCACCTAAGGAGCTTAGAGTGGTATTGGAAGAAGTGAACGCTGCAGTGAGAACGTCTGCAACCCGGCCAGTCTCACCTGCCTGCAAGTTAAATCCAGTCAAAACGTTACTGACGATGTCCGCAGTGGTGCCCAAATCTTGCTGTGCGGCCGCAGCTGTATCCAGCAACCCCGGCATGGCGGCCATGGTGTCCTGAACACTGAACCCTGCCATAGCAAGATACTGCATACCTTCTGCAGCCTGAGAGGCAGAGAACACAGTGGTGGCCCCTAGCTCCCGGGCCTGGTCAGTGAGCATGCGCATCTCTGCAGTGGTGGCTCCCGATAGAGCCCCGACACGGCTCATAGAAGCTTCAAAGTCAGCAGCCGTTGATATAGCGGAGCCCATCAATGCGGCAGAAATACCAAAGACGGCCCCGATTACAACCCGGCTCTTCTTAAGGGTCTCCCCTAGCTCTACTATTTGCTCTTTGCTCTCAGCGATTTTTGTCTTTACGGTATCTATTGCGTTCGAGCCCCAGGACTTAAGGCCACTGAAAGCCCCTTTAGTATCTTCCACCTGGGAACCCAACTCGGACGTAGCACTGGCGGCCGCACCCATACCAACCGCCGCCAGGCTACCTGTGCTCGTCACAGCAGAACCCAATTGCAGCACGTTAGATTCAGCAGACAAAGCGTTAGCCTTAAACTGATCGGTCAGCTGATCGGCAGCGCCAAGCTGTCCCGTATCAATTTGGAACCCTATACCAATGGCTAGCTGTCTTAAGTAACTGGACACAGTCTGCACCTCCTAACGTGGCTTTTTAGTTCTTACAGGTTTTGGTCCGTACAAATCAAGAGCAGCCTGCGCCTCAAAAATCTCGTCCCAGTCCATGGCGCAAGCTTCCGAATACGAGAAAACACCGCTAAAAACTAACCGCCAGAAAGCCTTGTTTTTCTCTGCTCTCTGGCGGTAGTAGGTTTTACTTCTTAGCTGCCTAACCCCTAAGAAAGGTTTCGGCTGCTTGGATAAACTCCTCCAGCTCACCTACAGTTTCAAAATCGTCCACTTTCATGCCTACTGGATCCACAACCACGAAGTCCAGAAGGTTCTGGGCGTACTTCGCAGTTTGAACAACCCCGTTGGCATTGCGGCAGGCATCAGTGTTTTCCATATACCACTTAACGCCTGGATGCTGGAGCTTGAACTCCCTATCTCCGACTTTAACTACTGTGGTTTTTGGTGTCTTAGCCATTTAATTTCCTCCCCTAAACATTGAAGGCCATTTCATAGTCAGCGACTAGAAACTGCCATTCTGCCTCTTCCATCTCGGCGCCACGGCTGAAGTTCGGGACCTTCACAACCTTAGCCTGGCTGCCGGCTGCCGAAACATCCCCATCAAAGTTTCTATCCTGAACAGAGACCGAGACAAAAGAATCCGGTTCATCCTGCTCCTTGTAAACTTCCATCAAGTAGCCGTTAGATGGGGAATTAGCCTTAAGCGTAATCGTGATGGTGCCTGTATCATCAGCGCTGCGAAGGAAAGTCACCTCGCCTTTCGCACCAACATGGGTGGAATAGCGATCTTCAACTTTCTCACCCTCCACAAAGGTGCCTTCCGCAAAACCGACAATTTCGGTGCCATTGACGATTACCGCTACATTGCGGGGATCATAGGTATCAACCATCATCTAACCCTCCTTCTTAAACTCTGACAACGCCAGTCACTTTTACTTCGTGGATGGCGCCTGCCAGCGTAGCATCCCAGTAAACATCAGGCAGGATGCGGTTGGCCCGGTCATTCGGGTCAATGTCCTCCCGCCTGGGCGCACGCACTTCAAACAGCCCCGCACCATCGGGGCCCCTGGCAATCAAGTTTCGAGCTGTAGCCTCTTTGAGCGTGGTCTTAATCGGATCGATCACCTGAGCGATTCCAATGTTATCGTAAGGAATCTTCTCGTTGGTGAACAATACCCGACTGATCCGCTCTTCCATACGGGCCTTGAGCCAGTCCTTGGTCAATTGAATATCGGCATAAGTACCATCAGTGACCAAGCCCTCACTGGTCTGCAACACACCGAACTTCCTGACATAGGTGTTAATACCAGCTTCATGGAAGCCCGTAATAGTGGCCAGCTTAAACTCTGCCTCAGGGACCCCGACCAACGTCTTAAACTTGAAAGTGGCGGTCCCGGGTTCCAGCGGAGCCATCCGGCCAACAAGTGCTGCATCCGGGAATTTTTCTGGGTCTGTGTGGGCGATAAAATACACCCTCGCAGTTTCCAGCTCAGACGAAAGTAATTGCACTTCGGCAGTAATGGTCTCCGCATCCCCGGGAGTATTAGTAAGCACGGCAAATTTGCCGGCTCCCGATACCCATGCAGCCAGCTCCACAGTATCCGCAGGATCATGCTCTCTGGGGGCGTACACTAGCCAATACCAATCGTTATGAATCTGTGCGAGCTCACCTAAGGCGGCCGCCAGATCTCCCTCATCAGGTTCAGCACTACGTTTGAAAGAGAACATAGCAACCTTCTGGGGGCGGGGCGACTGGCTGAAAACAGCCTGAGCTGCTTTGTACTCATCGGAGGTCACATCATAGTCTTCCATCACAGCGGAAATGGAAGTATATTCCGCATACGGCTGGTCTTTCGATGTGCCCAGGATGAGCGGCAGCCCAAACCCCTGCTGCGATAATGGACGGGTTTGGTCAGAAATGACAATCTCAACATCCTTTAACACCCGTATCACTCCTTCTCTAAATCTACGGTTTTCCCATTGATGACCACCCTTTCAATGGTGGGCACCACAACTTCAACAACATCCACCACCTGCAACCGTACATCGAAACCTTGACGGCGCTCAATCTCTTCGGCCAGTACAGTGTCCCGAGCCGTTATAGGTGTAGCCCCTAAGACAACTACCTCAAGAGGCCGCAAATAATCAGGACCGAGTTCAGGAATAGTAAACCAACTGTGAGCTCTTTGACATAGCTGGTGAATATTTATACTGTCTGCACTGTCAAAAACGGTCAAGCTTAGAACTAACACCGGATTGCTAACATAACGATATTCTACGTCCTTATCCCACCTGGGATCTGCTGAGGGAACCGCTGACTTCGTCTTTCTTAAATTCCCTTCTTCAGGAATCACAGAAATCCACTTAAAGGCCACAAAAGGATAGCGTGGCTTCTTTCCCGGCTGATCTGCTTCTATCACATGCTGCACCCCGAGAAACTCCTTCAAGCCTGCCACTATTCTTTTGGCCAAGGTATTCATATCAATCATCGTGTTCAGCCACCTTTTCCGTGTGCAGGCGCTTAGCGACATACCTGCACAAGTCAGCAACATCAGCATAATCCCTGGGCTCCCTTATCTCATAGCTAGTCCCATCCTTGACGAACCGGGTCCCAATGGGCAGCTGGATCTCTCCTGGCACTAGAACCTTCACATCTTCAGTGGTGTAAGTGCCGCCTTCGTAGTACTGCAGGTCAATGGACGTCAAGGGTAATATCGTGGCCACAGCTGTAATAGTTTCTTCCTGCGGCGGTACCCACCGGCCGGCATCGTTGTAAAACCCTTCGGTGGCCGGTAGTGTAAATGTCTGAGGCTTACCCCAAACTCTTGCCATGAACCCCATGTTTAATCTCATACCCATACCACCCTTACCCGGATGCCCTGCGTAGTCTCAAGCACCCCTGTTTTACCAATCAGCGGCCTGCTGTGTCCCTTTATAGCGATAGTCAGCGGGTCGTTTGGGGCAAAATCTCCGCTCGCCACGGCGTCCACGATGATCCTTTGAAGTATCCTCCCCGATTCGTAAAGAGCTTCGTAGGATTCTTCGAGTTCTCCCGCAGCCACCTTAGCCATTAGAGCGCCCATTTCATACGAAATCTCCGCAGCCTTCTCATCGAATGCCGAACGCATGAAACTTCTCTCGGGAATAATAAGCTGCTCTCCAGGCTTGGGCAGATTGTCTGTGGGATGGCCGTTCTCCCGGGCCATTGCCCGGAGTTTTTTGGCCAGTGCATCATTCACGGTTATTCGGGTGCCAAACTCGTTCTTCACCCCAATTGTCACAAGGAACGGGGCGTCTTCAAAAATTCCTACCTCGACCTGGCGCCGATTAGCCTTGGCAAACTCCTTCATAAGCCCGGGAATACGGTTAAAATCTTTAACCCTGGCCATTAGGTCCACCTCGCATACGGCTCCAGCAGCTCAAGCGCTGCCTCCGGCAGTCCTTTCCGACCCCCTTCAGCGAAATGCACCCTGATCTGCTCCACCTGCATAATCTGAATATCTGCCGGCTGCCCTAGATACTGAAATCTAGTGGCTGCAGTGATGATACAGGCTTCTTCTATGTCATAAGGCAGATCTCGTTCCACAGAGGAATCCTGTTCAGCTTGGTGGGGTGTAACATACCCACCTGTATAATGCACATGTACCAACTCATTTTTAGGCCAGTTCCCGTGCCAGAGCTTCAGCAGCCCGGCCTTCGGATCCAGCTCATAACCTTCGATTGGATCATCCTCACCAAGGCCCCGGTAAACAGCATCCACTGACACCACTGGATTAAGAGAAAGCAGAATCGTATCCCGATCATCTTGGATCACAAAATCTTCCCTGATGGTCTGTCTAGCGAAATCCCGTCCGCAGTGGCTCCGGATGGCATCACTAGCACTGTTAATGAGCCTTGCGATTAGCGCATCCAGTTTAGAATCTCCGCCAAGAGATAGCTCTGCTTTTACAGCATCGACCGTTGTCAATGCATGTTTAGAGAGGGCCACTAGCTATTTACCCCCTTTTTTGGAGGTCTCCTTAGTTGCGTTCTCCGGAGGTTTCGTGTCTTGAGTTTGTGGGGTCACGTTCACGGAGTTCTCTGGAATCCTGCTAACAGCAGTTTCGATAACTGCTAACCGCTCTTCAATAACAGCAAGACGTTCATTCACGCTCGCATCATCCTCTTCATAGGGAATAGCGAACCCGGCCTCAATCAGTCTCTTGGCCTCCCGCTCATCCCGTTCAACTACCCTACCCTTAGCAGCATTGGTGCTGCTAACAAGCATCTTTATTTTCATACCCTTACCTCCTTATGGCTTAAGGCAAGAAGCGGCCAGACCGGCCGCCTCCAGCCCCAAGGGGGAATTAGTTAGCATGCTGCAGAGCTTTAATCGGATGCGTACCAGCATCGAGAAGGATACCGTCATGGCGGGAGAAGGCCAAGAAAGCAACCTGCGCCATTTCGGCATATACTTCATCAAGACGGATGAGCAGAATGTCCATTACGTCCCGGATGTGGTACTTCGAGAAGTCTCCAAACAACACACTCTTAGCGCCTGCGCCAATCTCAGGCATGTGGTTATTCACCACGTAACGGTAACCTAAGACAGTGTCAGGCTCTCTCACTGCGATGCCAGGCAGCCAGAGAGGCTGTCCGTTTTCATCACGGAGCTTCTTCAGCTCACGCAAGGTAGTGTCATGGAACATCCACTCTGCGTTACGCCGGTAGGCAATATCCACCGAGTGGAGTAGATCCACAAGCTCCAAATCGGTCAAGCCGGTAGCGGAGGCTGCAGTCTTACCGACAGTGGCGCTGGTGACTACTCCTTTCGGCTCTCCGGAGCCGCTACCAACAGTGAAGTGCCTATTTGTGATTCTACCGATACGCTCTCCTAACCGCTGAGCGATGTAAGTAGGCAGATCGAAACCGGAATCCTGGAGAAGCTGATAGGACACCCTGATGGCCTTAGACGAATACATGTGAGCCCTCAGGATTTCCTGGCCAAAGGTAAGATCCTTTTCTGCTACCTTCTCCGAAGGATTCTCAGAGATAATCACGCCTTCATTCTCTGTGTCATTGGAGGTGGGCATCGGCAGATCATTACCGGATGCGGTTCTCAGGATGGTTGTCCTAGCTTGCCTCATACCTCCGTAATGGAGCAGGGCAGTTTCTAAAACATTGTGGAACCCCTGGGGAACGGTAAAGCCCCCGGCGCTGCCTGGAGCAGTACCTAAAGCACGGGCTTCTCTAACCCCTGGGAGCACCTGCCGGAGTTGAGCCTCCTGCATGAACGCTCCAGCAAGGTTAAACCGCCTGGAGCCGGATTCACTTAAGAGAAAATCCCTCAGCTCTGTGTTAACAACCTCATTGATGTCCCGCCGATTCGGGTCAACATGATCATCAAGCGGCTCTGCTGGAGGCCCATCCTGGCCACCGGCCATCCGACCCTGAGTTTGATTTAGCTGGCTTTGCAGGGATGCATGGCGCTCCAAACGCTCGGCCTCTTCCAGCAAAACATCCATTTCATTGTGCAGATTATCTACCTGCTGCCTTTCCTCGGCTGTCAGCTCGCGCTTTTCCTCCGAAGCCCGAGTAATGATGTCATTAGCCTGGGTCCAGAGGTTAGCCCGCTTCTGACGAAGTTCTTTTGCTCTATCCATTGATTACACTCCTTTTCCTTTGATGTGATCTACAGCAGCTTTACGCCCCAAAGGGTGGCGCCACCACTAAAAAACCGCTGCCCAAAGGGGTGCAGCGGTCATGTGTGAAATTAACTAAAGTGTAGCCTTCAACTCTCCATGCCGAATGAATCTCTGGGCATCAGAGGCGCCTGCCTCAGGCTCTTTGGGCTCTTCTGGTTCTTTAAGCTCAGGTTCTTCCTGAGATTTTTGGCTGGCCCGCCAATTTGACACCAGTTCCTCCCGAGCAGATCGGATGGATGCTGTGGTCATAGCGTAGGCCGGATCCGTTACTGGGCCAATCTCATAGTAAACTAGCTCGGTGATTTCCCGATGCAGCACTCCGTTTTCATCTTCCCAGTAACGATCTCCACCCTTAGGCACAGAGAAAGAAAAGCTGGAGCCCTGAACATTCTTACGCTCCAGATTCGTGACTAAGTCTTTCCCATAGCTTGTGGGTGGGATAGGGGATTCATATTCAATCCCTCTAGGTGTTTCCCTCAGAACAAGCGGTGGAGTGCTGGCCGTAGTTGACAAAACCTGACTTGGATCATGGTTAAAAAAGCTCTTAATCACTCCTGGGGCCGGTTTCGCTGCGCCTTGCAAGATGCGCTCTCGATACCCAGGCATGATGTCAGTCCATTGGTCATATACAATGCCAAGACCTACGGCCCGGGGATTTTCAGCTTCCCCAGCCGACCGCACTTCAGTATTTATAAACATGCGTTCTAGTCTCATCGTTAAACCTCCCTATCCTGGCACTATGTCACATTGACAACCATCGTGCAGCGGCGGCCCGCCTATTGGCTGCGATGCGGTTAATGGAGAAACACTGCCGCCAGGATTCACAAGATCACCCTCGTTCAGGAAATATCCCTTGGTGGGAATCCGCATTCCGTCCATCTCCTGACAAATAGGACAGGCATCCTTATTGGCTCTCCAAACCAGTGCTGGAACGCCGGCAGTCTGCCAGGCCCACCTAGCAGCTCCGGCTGCCACTCTATTTACCTCACGATCAGCCACCTTTTCCGGCCTAGTTTCCTCCCATTCATCGGACCTTGTGCGAAGCGTTTCCTCCAGCTCTTCCTCTACAGTTTCCTGAAGCAGGGTTCTCAGCTGGCCAATGGAAGCACTAACCTCTCGGCGGGCAAGATTTTCAGTGTACTCGTCCACGAAAGCGCCAATATCCTCTGGATCAGCACCAACCTCATCAAAAGCGGATTCAGCAATCACCGATGCAAGGGCAAAAACTAAGGGCCGCATGACCCGGTAAATGGTCTTGTGCTGCCCTGGATAAAATTCGTCAATCCAGTCATTTAAGATATTGGCGAAACTGCCACCTTCAGCCGCCCGCTTAATGGCCCGGCGAAGCTCCTGAACCTCAGCTCTTACAAACCGGCGGCTGCCCTCAATGAAGGCATCCCGGTGAGCGTACTTAAGCCTGCGCCTAATGGTTAGGGCCCTCTCTTCCCTGGCCCTGGTCTCGTTGTCCTTTGACCTTTGAGGGGCAGGAAGTTTCTCAGGATCCCTTTCTTGTATTTGGTCCACCGGGGCCATGTTCAGCGGCATATAGAAGGATTGACCCAGCCCATTCGGCAACGGATTGCGGTCCGTCAGCTCTAGCCAATCATCAGCGTTAATAATGCCGTTACGTCTCTCGATCTCCAAAATCTCAGCTTGAGTTTTTGGGTCCCCTCGGAGCAATGCTGAAGCATTATATTTGGTGTAAAAGCGGCCTCGTTCCTCAGGTCCAAACAGGTCCCAATTGAGCACGTCTTCTTCCCGCTCCAGCCAGGGGGTAATAGTGAACTTCGCAAACGCTACTAAGAAGTGGCCGATGGCGGTGCCCCATGTAGTGGCCCCCTCGGTTTTCTGGAGAAGGATGGGGTTGATGTTTAGAATTCTAGCCACTTCATCTATCTGTAAGGACCTAGTCTCCAAAAACTGAGCTTCTTCCGGAGGTATGCCAATAGCCTGCCATTCCATGCCGCCCCAGAGCACCGCAGTCCGCTGAGCCTTTGTCAGCCCGGTGTGCATCTGATTCCATTCTTCACGGATCCGCTTGCGTTCTTCTTTGTCAGGTTTTCCAGGGTGTTTCAAAACTCCACTGGGCCGGCCAGAGTTCCCAAAGAACTGAGCTCCGTACTGGTTAGCTGCTATGGTCAGGCCCAGGCTTTCTCGATGCATCCTGATCACGTTATACCCCTGTAAACCATCAAAGCCCAATCCGGGCACGTGCAGAACTCTGTCTGGAGCTAACCATACCTTAATCCCGTTGACTATGGTCCAATAAAGCTTCTTGCCATCTTTAATTTCCACGCCTGTCCTATCTGGTAGCAGCGGCCACAATGCAATCGGCCGGCCGGCTTTATCATACTCAATTTCTGCGTATGAATTGCCCCAGGTTAAGACGTGAGCGGTCCTAATCTCCTTGAAAGTGTAGGGCGTCATGTGGGGATTAGGCCTTAAGTGCAGCAACTTATACACAGGATGCTCCCTGGCCAGCCGCCGCCCTCGCTCCTGCCGCTCAAACACCTCTAAGGGGAGCATCGCAATAGTTTGGGAAATGATCCTAACCCCATTCCAAAATGCTGTAATCCCCATGGCAGAGTTATGGTTTACCTTCACGCCGGTAGTCGTAGGGGTAGCTCCCAAGGCCTCCTGTAGCCAAGCAGGTGCATCCTTCAAAGTAGCTGCCTTTCGTTGTTCCATCCTGCTAATAATACCACTCACGTTTTCACCTCCCTAAGTGCCAGATAAAGCAGCAGGGCACCTGATACGATAAGCGATGCCGGGACATGCATTAAGGCAACTCCCACCGTGATGAGAATGATCCCGCCGTAGGCATGTAAATCTCTTATATCAAATATGCTAAAAAACGCTTTCAAAAATCGTCTCACGGTATACCTCCTTAACTACAGCAAAAACAGCCCGGCATCATCATCCTCCAAGGCCCCAGCAGCTATGGCATCCGTCCTGGCCTCCCAGGACAGAATGGCTGCCATGGCAAGGTCAATCTTATGCGGCGAATCGGCCCGCTCTTTCCGGATCAGCCATAAAGGCTTACCCTCCTCATCGAGCTGCGCTAGCTCATGTTTGTGTGCGTTTCCGATGTGCCGTTCTAAGTCCTTATCACCGCTATGGGATATTGAGCCCTCTTTGATTGCAGTGTCAAACCCCTCTAAAGCATAAGTCATAGGCTTCCTTCGGTTAGTCCACCACTCAATTACTTTATCTTCTCCGAACTCACCAGCCCACTTGGCGATCCAGGACTGCCAATAAGGTGGATCCGCATACATCCGCCAAACATTATATCTTTCAAATGCAGCCCTCACTGCATCGTCAACTTCTTCCGCTGGAACCTGCCAATCCTCTTGGCCAAACGGGCACTCCCAGACTCCCAGCACCCACTGGTAGCCTGTCTCTATGTGAGTGGCCACAAGGCCAGTAGCATCCCGAAATTGCGCCCCGTCAAAGCCAATAGTGATTAAGTCTCCATCCTTAACCGGGCTCTTGTCTGTCGCTAGTGATCTCCACCGCTCAATATCAAAAGCTCTGTTACCGGATTTAACCAACCTGTTACACCAGACCCTCTCCCAGTACTTGCGATCAGTAGTAGGGTCTCGCCAGAGCTCCACAACCGCCTCAATGTTACGCCAGGAAACAGCTGGGCCGGAGGCCTCAATCACAGCCGCCCGAGCTCC
>JAAZLW010000340.1 GCA_012799135.1 Bacillota bacterium
GTTATTCCTTCTTTATACCCTTCACTCTTACCAACACGTCTGCCAAATCCATACCCCGTTAACAATATAGAAAGTGCGATAATCAAATATAATCCTATTTGCAATTTTGTATAACTCCTTCCATCTTATTAAATGAAATATTCACAATAGGTGCCATAACTAATACTAATAAGCTTTTTAAAGGGTTTAGCATGAAAGATAAAATTAAAAAGATTAATGATAACAAAAATACCTCCATCTTACCATATTTAACTGCCAAATTGCTATATCCAAACTTTCTATCTGATTCAATATCAATTAAATCATCAATTAAATGTATAGCCATAATTACTGACAGGTAAAAATTAAAAGCAGACCAACCCAGGATAGATAATCCCAAAATAGAAACAAGGATACTTTCCTGATATCCTTTTAAGCCCGACAATAATTTATCATTAATATCAGTATACATTCCGACTATATAACCCGCCATAAAGAGACCCACGGTGTTTTTATAATTGACAATAGTAGAAATCAAAAGGAAGATAAGAATATAAGGTAATAACGCTTTATCAAGGTATTCCGGATAATCTTCATCTATTATATCATCCATTAATTTTATTATAAAGCCCACAAAATATATTGAGATAAGATTACCTATAAAATTAGAGTTGGGCATTCCTGACAACAAAGTTTTTCACCTCTTTGAAACCTCTTTTGTGCAAAGCAGATATGGGTAAAATATAATTGCCAGGGAATTCAGATCTAAGCTTTTTTAACCCTACTTCACTACCTAGGATATCTATCTTGTTTGCCAATATTGCATAACCGGTTTTCATTTGGCAGAAACTGGCTATATGATAATCCACCTCACCTAATGAGCTTATAGTCTTTTTATTCAACATAGCTGATACATCTATAATATGAAGAACTATTTTACTTTCCTTGATTATTGATAGTGTTTGTGAGATGGCCTTTCTTATATCAGGCTCAGGATGAATATTATCTATGATTCCTGTAGAGTCAACAATTGCTATTTGTCTTTTTTTCTTACCAACAGGAATTGTTACTTGAAACTTATTCAAACATCGAGTTTTATGGGGTTCTTTATCAGTCAATTGCAAAATAGCTTCTTTACGAGTAAAAGTTTTATTTGTCCTACTGTTATCAAAATAGATTGATTCTAGGTTTATCTTTTTGCATCCTAAGTAATTTGAAAAATTAATAGCAAAGAGGGTCTTGCCAACATTTGTTCTTCCGATAATTATGCATTTGATATCTTTCAATTATCTTCTACCCCCTTTATATCATCTTCTACTATTAAAATTAAATCTTCTCTTGTGACATTATTTAAGTCTATGAGCCTGACCGCCTGCCTTCTGATTGCCTTTTCTATTAAATTTCTTACCAGTCTGGCATTCCCGAATCTATCTTGATTTTTGTAATTGTTATTTAAAAGTATATCTTTTAATGCACTATATGCCCTAACTGATAATTTGTACTCTCTTTTTGCTAGCATTAATTTAGCTATTTCCATTAACTCGTCAATTGTATAATCAGGA
>JAAZLW010000249.1 GCA_012799135.1 Bacillota bacterium
AAACAACTGCAGATAGGGCTCTTTTCTGGTCACCCGCTCGTAGTTGTTAGCGTAAAAGAACATATCTACCGGCCAGCCAGCCACAACCTTGCCATAGGAGGTGATTGGAATGACTATGCGGGCATTGGTTTTGTGAGGATTCATAAATATACTCCGCTCGACCTCCGCATAGGCATAGCCAGGCTGTAGATCATCCAAGCGCACAAAAGCACCGATTTCTGTACCCACACCTACTACCCGGCCATCACGTAACTGCAGTGAACCCATATCGTCAAACACCACGGTTAGATCTCTCAAATGCTCATCAGCTAGGATACGCAAGGCCTCCAGAGACTCAGATTTGCCGGCCCCGCTATCACCCATGAGTACAACATTGGCACCATCTCCATCCCGAAGAACAACGTGGGCCATAGCTCCGTGAATGGGCAGATGGCCCCTCTCAATCTGAATTAGGTTATGCAATGTCAAAGCCATCTTCTTAAGATAACCAAAGTAGTCAACCCGTTCTGACCGGCCGATTATCCCTACCATTACCCCATTGGCCGTATCCTCATAGTATACTGTCTGATCATTGCCCAATACTTCTGGATCAACCCCAAAAAGCAAAATCGCATCAGGCGTATGGCCTTCGATCTCATCTGCTTCCGCCATCTCCAGTAGGTTGGAAAGGCTCGTTCCCAGGCTCATGTAACGCTTGTGAAAGTAAATGAACATCAGCAGCTTACCGACCTTAGCCGGGTAGCATATCCATGCCTCTGGGTCGAAGGTAGCTCCCTTTAATGGATTTTCGTTGACAGGGTTAAACATCCCTGAACGATAGTTGCGCTGTGGATAATATACCAGAGGTGGGACTATGACCAGCAGCTGCACAAACGGTATTTCCCGCAATGATGCATAAGCTTGATCAGGTATCTTCCACTGTAATCGCGATGTCAGGATCCCAACACCGGCACCGGCTGGTAGCTGTCGGTATACCATGGGCACCCTACCGGTGAGATTGGCACAGATATTTCTGTAAGCCTCTAGCACCAGATCCTTCATAAGTTCATTGACCTGGATGAAATGCTGATGTCTAGTATAGGTATCAGTTCTGGGGCCATAGGCATCCTCATAGATCAGGTATCGCTCATGCCCTCTCCAGAAATCGTAGAACTCCTCGACAAAATCATACAGCTCCCAACGCAACTCCACCACCGGTGCCAACACGGGCATGGCCTCGATAACCTCTTCTAGGGGCTGCATTGATAAGAACATCATGAACTTCGTGAGAAGCTCAATATCATATGGGAAGCCGGCTACGCCATCTCCCTGGTTCTCATGACGGAAATCTATGATAGCCTCCAACAATGGAGAGTCATGCCGAACAAGCCGATTGACGAATTGTTTCAGTACCCTGTGGAAAATATCACTTTTAAAGAGGTCGGCAGGGACCCGACAAGGTGTTCGACCAATTACTATCCGGTTCTCGTTTACTTCGGATATCATTATGTTGTGACCTCCTCGATTGCACACACAGTATACACAGGGCCATCATGCCAAAACTCCGACCCATCTGCAGCCGGCAGAACAAGTCGGAGTATGCAATAGACCTACCCAGGCGTATTTGTTACATCGTAGCACTATTGCATATGAAAGTCAAACCCACTGGCCTCCAGATCATTTGCTCTGCGGCTATCATCTTTCTTTGTCGAGGCGGGACGCATCACCCGTTGATGTTTCTCCCGCATTTCCTCCCGACTAGGAAGCGGCGGCCATAGTTCTACCACCCCGTCCCCCCGCATAGCTGCTGCCAGATTAGTATACACAAAAGGGTTCTCCCGAGTGAGGTCCTGTATTAGCGCTTTAACTTTCCATCTTTGGGTCTTTCCCTGCAAGGGACAACGACTAGGCATCGGTACGAAAGGTAGAGTATCCATGAACTCCTTGATCTTCGCCTCCCGTAGATACACCAGGGGCCGAATAACAGTAAGTCCACTCTTGTCCAAATGTGACTTGGGCAAGAAAGTCTGTACCTTGCCAGAGTAGAGTTGACTCATGAGGAAGGTCTCCACCGCGTCATCATGATGATGAGCCAATGCCACCTTGTTGTACCCTTGGACGATGGCCGTCTCATTTACCACCGCACGGCGAAAATACGCACAGCTAGAGCAAGGGTTTTCCTGCCTTTGCTCAAAGGCGACATCGGCAATCTTGGTCTTCTTCAGATCGAATGGTACCTTCAGTCTATGGCAGTACTCCTGTAACAGCTGTACATCGGAGGGTTCCTCAAATCCGAGGTCTACATGAACTGCCCCTAACTCGAAGGAGAAGGGTCCGTGTTCTTGCAGTACCCGCAGCCCGTACAAAAGAAATGAGCTATCCTTGCCACCGGAGAATCCTACCAATACGCGATCCCCCTCTGCCAAGAGCTCGAATTCGATCACCGCCCGCCAGAGCTTCTTCACATAATTCCTAGGTAACTCCACCCGCACACTAGCTCCTCCTACAAGGTACCCACTGTGCCTTTTAAGATCCTGGCCTGGTCCCCAGCCATGATCTACTACCGACTTTCCCTTAAGCCAGGCAGCTCTAGCTTGTGAAAAAGCGTTCCTCCAACATGGCACAAAGAGCATGATAGATCGGCAGATGGGCTTCCTGTACCAGGTGAGTCTTCACATAGGGGACATTCAGCAGAACATCTACATAGGCCTTCAGGGCACCGCCGCCTTGACCGGTAAACCCAATAACCTTCATCCCCCGAGCTTGGGCTACAATCGCCGCAGCAACTACATTGCGGGAGTTGCCGGAGGTAGAAAGGGCCCAAAGGACATCCCCCTGTTGACCCAAGGCATTTACCTGTTGGGCGAAGATCATGTCACCATCGATATCATTGATAACCGCAGTACCTAGGGCTGTCTGGGAAACCAAAGAGATGGCAGGCATCCCTTGCTGCAATAACCTTCCGATCTTTCCACCTTCTGGACCGCCAATTTCTCTCAAGCGTTCTTGAAGTGCCTCCTCAAGGGGGCGTTTTTTCAAAAATCCTTTCATCAGCTCACCGGCAATATGCTCAGCATCACTGGCACTACCACCGTTACCGCAGAGAAGCAGTTGTTTGCCCGACGCATAGGCTGCCTCTGTCTCTACATAGGCCGACCAAATAGCATCAGCCAGAACACCAAGATCTTGGCGCCGGGCCAATAAATCCTCTAGATGTACTCGGGGATCACTCACCTCGTTGGGCGCTACCTGCCGGCTTCTCCAACCAGAACCAAGCGCCCATCCCTCCTCTCAGTGCCCTTGGGGTTCTCTATATTGATATCACAATAAGTATACCACAGCAGCATCCGAGACAACACGCCATCCACGCTGCCCCAGAGGGTGGCGTAGATTCACACAATTACCGGCTCAACTTAGGGTACGTCACTTGGCGGCCAACAAAGCGATGGCATCAGCAAAAATGGCTGTGTTACGGACTAAGTCTGTAATAGTGGTAAACTCGTCTTCCCGGTGGATATTTCGCTCCTCCTCGGGCATGACCGAACCAAAGGCCACCGCGTTATCTAGGGCTCGGGCATAGGTACCGCCACCCATACTCAAGGGCTTGGCTTTATGGCCTGTATGTTTTTCATAGACACTCAGCAGCTGCTGGACTAGGAAGCTGTCTTCTGGTACATGCAGACTACGATTGGTATGTCCGATCTCCACCCTGATCCCATACTGCTTTGCAGCTTCTTTGACAGGCTCGACAATTTCTGCTAATTCCTTGGTGACCGGATAGCGGATATCGAAATCGACATATGCCTGTCCATCCTCATAGCGAAGCACCCCGATACTGAGGGTTAATTCCCCGGATACTGAATCATGGAAATCTATACCCAGTGACTCCCCATTGTTCTCTAAATCTACATGGGCCGCGAGAAATTTCACTAGCTGTGCTACAGCGTCTGAATCAACCTCAAACCCAGCCTCCATGATCTTATGCAACACCTGCACCATGTGAGCGATGGCGTTCACACCTGATTCCGGCCTTGATCCATGGCCGGCTAACCCCGTCACAGTCACGGTTATTATTCCTTCCTCCACGGATACCTGAACCCTTGGATATGGGTCTGCGTCCAATGCTTGGGCTAGTTTGGCCACTTGCTCTAGGACCTTAGTTTCCCCCTTAAGGCGACATGTACAGATACCGGGAATCATGTTGGCCCGATGGCCTCCCTGAAGCTCCAAAACCCCTAGCCTAGCAGGATTACCCGCTACAAGCTTGACTCCATCATCTTCACAGATGAGGCGCAACTGTGCTATACCTTTCTCCACATTGATCACCGGATACTGGGCATCGGGGACAAAGGCCATAGTGGGCATCTCCTCATGGCGACAATAATACTTGATCCCCCGCCACCCCGACTCCTCATTGGTACCAAAGATTAGGCGTACCCGGCGCCGCAAGGGGATCTTTGCCTCCTGGACCGCCTTTAAGGCATACATAGCGCTGATGGCTGGGCCCTTATTGTCAGTGGTACCCCGGCCGTATAGGTTGTCACCCTCAATCACCCCACCAAAGGGCGGTTTAGTCCAACCTTCGCCAGCAGGCACTACATCCAGATGACACAAGATACCCACCATTTCCTCACCGCTGCCATATTCAGCATATCCTACATAGCCGTCTAGATTCTTGGTCCTAAAACCAAGTTCTCGACAGGCATCCAGCACATAGTCTAGGGCCCTCGCTACATCTTCGCCCATGGGCATCCCGTCCCTGGGCTTCCCTTCAACGCTCGGAATGCCAACGAGTTCCTGTGTTCTGCGAATGATCTCATCCTTATGCTCTTCTGCAAAAACTGTAAAGTCCATAAAATCTTCCTTTCCACCAGCGGCCAACCTCAGGAGCAGGCAAACTACCCGCTACTCTGAGACCATGGATACATCTATTGTAGCCACATTCTTGTCTTCATCGATCACAAAATCGGAAAACACCGTTGGTACTGCCTTCTGTAAGAGTTTGAGCATCTCAATACAAATAGTGCGGATCTCCCATTGGGCTTGAGGTTGACATCTTACGTCGAAAATATGCCGCCATTCCCGCAAATTCGCCGATATGACGATTTCGCTGACCACTGCATTCGGCAAGACGAAACGAGCATCCTGTTTGGTAATACCGAGTTCCTGTAACTCCTGGTAAG
Organism: Bacillota bacterium; assembly: GCA_012799135.1. Classification (GTDB taxonomy): domain Bacteria; phylum Bacillota; class Limnochordia; order DTU087; family DTU087; genus JAAZLW01. The sequence continues at coordinate 5,163 of JAAZLW010000249.1, forward strand.
TCTTCCTGATCTCCTCCATTGTCTCCGTAAAACGCCGGTGTGCTACGGGATTAGCTTCAATTGCGGGGGGCTCTACATAATCAAAGCCCCGCTCAGATACGTACCGCTGCGACTGCTGAGAAAAGGAAGCCAGACGATGACGCACTATCTGATGGGTAAAGGAACGAGAACCGCCCTTCACCCGAAAGGTGGCATAGGCATGCTCTAAGACAGATAGGTGGCCATGACGCAGCAGCATCCGGATAAATCTCTGTTCACTGCCAGGTTGGCTACGATCATGGGAAAGATAGCAGGTGCGTCCCGCTAGCTCAATCAAATTCTCCGCATCGGGGGTAATGGCCAAAAGCTCCACTTCTGCCACTCACTCCCCCTCCTTTCGTGATTATTTAACTCCACTATCAAGGCATCACGGTTACATTATTCCACACTGGCGAGGCATATCCTACACAGAAAGCGGGGGCACTCAGATAGCCCAGGTGGATATCCACAGTCTTCTGTCACAAAGAGAAAAAGGCCCAGCCGTGGGCTATCCCCTCGACTGTGCCTTAGCTAGGC
>JAAZLW010000250.1 GCA_012799135.1 Bacillota bacterium
AAGAAAGGCTGGGGTTGCAGCCTAATGGGCGATGATCTGAAATGGCACGGTAAGGTGCTCAATGATGAGCAAGCCGATCAGGCGATCGCGGAGCTAGAGGAGGGTGTTCGATGAACGAGTCTTTGCGGCAACGATTCGGGAAAACGCTACAAGAATTGGGTAGATCCAACCAAGACATTTATGTGCTCACTGCTGACCTAGGGGGCTCCACTTGTGCTGACTATTTTGGCAATGAATTCCCCGAAAGGTACTTCAATGTAGGAATCGCGGAGCAGAACATGATGAGCATGGCAGCCGGCATGGCCTCCTGTGGCAAGTATCCATATGTGCATACTTTTGGTGTCTTTGCTATTCAGAGGGCCTTTGATCAGATTTGCTCATCAGTTGCCTACGCAAATCTACCTGTCCGCATCGTCTGTACCCATACGGGACTAAGCACGGGCCTCGATGGTGCTACACATCAGAGTATTTCCGACATCGCGGCTATGCGGGCAGTACCGAATATGACCATTATTTCGCCAGCTGATGCCTTGGAGGCAGAATTAGCCCTACGGGCTTTAGAAAAGCATCCCGGCCCGGTGTACTTTCGGATGACCAGAGAGGTACGGGAAAGGGTTCTACCTGATGACTATACATTTGAACTGGGTAAGGCAGCCCAATTGGTAGATGGTGATGATGTTGCCATATTGACGACAGGGACGATGGTTCCGAGAGCCTTACACGCTAGTCGGATCCTACGTAAACAGGGGGTCGAGGCCCGCGTGGTCAGCTTCTCTTCGCTAAAGCCCTTTGATGCGGATATGGTAATAAAAGCAGCCAAGGAAACAAGATTAGTCATCACTGCTGAAGACCACAGCATCTATGGTGGGTTGGGTGCAGCAGTCAGCGAGGTTGTTGCGGAAAACGGTTTAGGTACACCAGTTAAACGGTTTGGCGTTTGTGATGTCTTTGGAGAATCGGCCAGTGGTGATGAGCTACTAGACAAATATGGTCTTGGTGTCAATGATCTGGTGCAAGGAGTCAAGGAAAAGCTCAAAACAGCCTAAAAAGGCTGTTGACTATAAAGGTAGAGGGGGTGTGGGACGGCAGAATCCGGTTGACAATAGTTGATGAAGTAGTGGCGTCGCAACAGAGGAGGATGAAAAGATGAACTTGATTCGAAATCGCTATCAAATGGTTCTGATTGCAGCATTAATCTTAGTGACACTTCTTGCCGGTTCCGTTTCTGCGGAGAAAAAGGTTGTAACTTATTGGTCATGGTCACCTGTCAAAAACACCACCGATAAGATGGTAGCAGCCTTTGAGGCAGAGAACCCTGATATCACCATCAAAGCTACGATTTACAACTATCCTGACTTCTTGCTGGCGCTCAAGACCGCATAGTCTGCCTGACCTGATTGGACTGGAGCCAGGAGCCATGACCCAGGAGTATCGTGACTACTTGGCACCCCTTCAGAATGCAGCAGTTGAGATGTGGGGCGAGGATTGGCAGGATCTTTTCTTCCCGATTGGTCTGGACCAGGCACAACTTGGGAATCGGGCTGGAGATAAGAATTTCTACATGCTGCCCATGGAGCTACAGACAACCAACCTTTGGTATAATCGCCAGCTCTTTGACAAGTTGGGCATCGAAGCACCAACCACTTGGGATGAGCTGAAAGACGCAGCCGGGGTTTTGAAGAAAGCCGGTATTGCACCCCTTGTGCAAGGCGGTGGGGATGGATGGCAGAATATCGACGTCTATATGATGATCGCTCAGCAGACTGCACCTGGTGTCATTTACAAGGCTGAGGATGGAAAGGCTGCCTTCAATGATCCTGGTCTAGTCGAAGCGATGCGTGTTTGGAAAAAGCTCTTCACCGAAGGAATCGTGCAGCCTGGTGCTTTGGGCATGAGTGTATACCCCAATGCAGCCTCTCTGTTCAACGCAGGCAGAGGCGGTATGATCAGTCTTGGCTCTTGGCATATGCAGACTGCGAAGTCTGATCCGCCGGTGGAGTTATCCAAGGGTATGCTAGGCGTAGGTGCCTTCCTCTTCCCTGATGTGACCGGTGATGGCCAGCCAACCAATCCCCTTGGTGGAATCGACTTTGGCATCGGTATGACTAAGAGTGGAGAAAGTCGACCGGAAGTAGTCAAGGCTCTCCAATCCTTTATTAGCGGAAGCGGTATTCAAGCTGCTATTGATGACTTCAATGATCTGCCGGCAGTTAAGGGAATCGAGCCAAACACCTTTACTACCGACCATGAAAAAGAGCTGTGGGCTTTGTTTACCGAAGATTGGCTGCCAAAGGTCACTGCCCGACAGCTAAAAACACCTGAGGTTAGGCAAGGTCTGATGGATGCCCTGGCTGCTGTTGCCGCAGGTCAAAAGACACCGGAGAAGGCCATGGATGATCTGCAAAAAGCGGTAGGCAAATAGCAAGTGGAGAACCATAGTCTTTGAATCATACGCACATCTAGTTAGGTTGGAGGAGCTAGCTCCTCCAACCTACCACAAGAATTAGGAGAGGATCGTCGGTGAAAAAGCCAGGAGACACACGGGAATATGCAGTCGTTACCGGCTGGCAACGGCAACTTGAGGTAGGCAGCTTCATTGGCCCGGCTGTGTTTCTATTTGCCCTATTTGTGATTTATCCCATAATCTATCTCGTCTATGGCAGTTTTTTTAAGTGGTCGGGTGTGGGCACTATGCAGTGGTGTGGGTGGGCCAATTACCTGAAGCTCTTTACCGATGACTGGATTTTCCGTGTAGCATTAAAAAACGAGGTGCTGTGGGCTGTTTTTACGATTTTCCCTCAGATGTTTTTGGGTTTCATCTTAGCCGTTTGCCTAGATCGGCCACTGTTTGGGCGTGATCTCTATAGAGCCATCTTGTATATGCCCGCAGTCATTTCCCCCGTAGTTATCGGTATTATCTGGCAGAGCATTTACGACCCATATATGGGCCCTTTGGCACATTTCCTTCGGTCCCTTGGGCTGGACTCATGGGTTCGTGCTTGGTTAGCAGAGCCTCAGACTGCCCTGTTTGCCATAATCGCGGTTAATATTTGGAAATGGACCGGCTGGTCAATGATTATGTACTTGGCGGGTCTGCAGGGGATCTCTAAGGAGATCCATGAGGCAGCTACCATTGATGGGGCCAATGTCTTCCAGAGGGTCACCAAGATCATGTGGCCCATGTGTCGTGGCACCAGCTTAACCTTAATCTTACTGGGAGTCATCGGTACCCTACAAGAATTCCCACTAGTATATGTGTTGACCAAAGGCGGTCCTAATCACGCATCAGAGCTGCTTACCACCCATATCTTCAATGAGGCTTTCACTATGCGTAATATGGGGTATGCTTCGGCAATTTCGGTGGTGCTGCTGATCATCGGTGTTACTGCTAGTTTACTGCAGTTACACTATACGGGTAGTGGAGGACCGGCAAGGGGGAGCAAGAGATGAGAACACTGACAATCCATCAGCAACAAACACTTGGAAGGCTTGGGCGTCATATTATTTTACTACCTGTTACCATCATCTGGATGATACCCATTTGGATGATGTTCGCGATCTCGTTGCGGCCTGTGGCAGAAATGTTTAGTCAGGGAATTGGTGTGAGTAATCCTACCCTAGACAACTATATTGCTGTGTGGCGAGACAATGATCTACTGGTTCATTTCAAGAATAGCCTGCTCATTACCGGTAGCTCAGTATTGCTAGTCATGATATTAGCCTCCGCTTGTGCCTATGCCATTTCACTCGTTAAATTTCGGGGAAGCTCAACTCTATTCTTGTTCATGCTAATGACGATGACCTTACCCGTACCGGCAGTGGTGGTCCCGCTAATCCAAGTGCTAAAGAAGCTGAATTTGCTTAACACTTACCCGGGACTCATCGGGCCTTATGTAGCGCTGGGTGTTCCCTTTGCTACCGTAATTATGAAAAACGCTTTTGATGGTTTCCCCAAAGAGATAGAGGAAGCGGCTTGCCTGGATGGCTGTTCTAATTGGA
>JAAZLW010000251.1 GCA_012799135.1 Bacillota bacterium
TATCTGGCTAGCCACTCCCGTTCCTCGTCATGGTTGGTCGGCTGATCCTTAACCTGTAGTAGATTCACGATCCGTACAGGATAAAGCTCTGCTATGGCGAGAGTACGTTTCCAAGCATATTCTGATTCCACTGTGCCCTCCAAGAGGATGGCATCCTGGATAACCCGCAAGGAGACATCGGGATCATCGATCTCCTGCCAAAGCTCCTTTGCCCAGGTATGAATGTCCTTTTCTTCGGGAGACTGCATCGGAGTCTCTGGATGTTTAGGGGTAGGCGCGGGTGTCAAGGCTAACGCATCTTCCGCTTCCTTTCGAGGCATATCTTCTTGGAGCACACCTGCCTGAGAACCCGATTCCAGGTCTGGATAGCCCTTTCCCTCCGAGTCCACAGTAGTGGCAGGAGTACTATCCGATACTGCCCAAGACCTTTCCTCTACCATGACAAGATCGATCACCGGCCGACCAAAAGCATGGGCAATGGCCGCTGCCCTTTCCTTCAAGGCTGGTTCAGGGACACTCCCTTCCAAGAGTAAGGTCTGATCGGCAATCACCTTCACTTGAACCGTAGGGATAGCAATATGCTGAGTGATCTCTGCGGCCAGCACATCAATAGGTGTTTCCGCAGAGGGGATCTCCAGGAAATTAAGGACAGGCTGGCTAAAGGTGGAAGCCAGCATTTCTGCCCGGCTGCGCTCTTCTAAAGAGGGAACTTCGCCTTCCAGTACTATGTAATCATTGATCGCCCTGATTTTTATACTTGGCCTTTGGATGACCTTGGCTACCTCATTGGCTAGATCGAGCTTTCTCGGTATTTCCGTTACCTGCAGAAGATCAATCACTTGGCCATAGGCACCGGCCAAGCTAAGGGCCCGATCCCGATCTGCATTACTCTCAATGATCCCATCCAGGATAACCTTGTCATTCAGCATATGGATATTGATCTCCGGCCTATCCAGCTGCTTTCTCAAGTCAGCGACTAGGGCATCGGGATTGGGAACTACCCGGACTCGGTAATAGGCAACTGCTTTTTCTTCCCAAATATGTAGAGCAGTGGTCCCCACACTGATGCCATTGACCAAGACTTGCTCTGTATTGACAATCACTACATCGGCTATGTTGGGATCGGTCACCGCCACGCGTTTAGGCATGAAGACGGGAAGCAGCAAAGACTCCCCCCGGGGTAGAACTAAAAGTTCCCCATTAGGGGGGAGAGCGAAGTCTTGGGCTTCGGCTACCCCGGTGAAAAATGAAAGGAGAATGATTAGAATGAGTATGAAGCCAGGCCCTTTTTTGTTGTTAGTGGTCACCACGTCAATCCCCTTTACCCGAATTTGATCTGACCGATACCAGCTCCCGTTCAGTTCCCCGGATAACCTCCACCTGATGATCTCGGGGTAGTTTGGCTGGCTTAGGTGCCGTCTGGGGAGCCGCAACTTTGATAATGGGTTTAGGTGCCGTCTGGGGAGCTGCCGGCTTGGCTAGCTCACCACTGGTTGTGGGATTGACCCACTCTCTATTGGCGGCAGTCACTGGCCGCAAGACTAATCTGAGTACCCCCGTTTCTTCAGCCAGAGTCACTTTCTGGGCCTCTGCCAAAGTCACCGCCAGTGTGACGGTGGTTGTCACCTTGGGTTTTTTGTCTACCTGCTCCTCCATATCCTGAGCTATAGCCAATACTTCCACATCTTGTAAGACGGTACTGGTTACCGAGGTTTCCCGGTTGGGGGTGTCCATGGTAGCCAAGATGTCTACTCGATCTCCAGGCTTGACAAAACCGGCCACACCTACTACTTCGTTAACCGCGACAGAAACCGCCCGCTTACCGCTGGGTATGGCGAAGGAGAGGGAGGGCCTCACCCCAGCGGGTAAGAGACGGTTACGCAGAATCTGTTCTCCTTGTACGATGGCGGTCTTGGTAATTCTACCCACAACTTCGCCCGGAGCGGTAGCTGCTTCAGGATGCACGGCTGTCTCAGCAATCTGGGCAAGCCGCACCATATTGGCACTGACAGCAGTACCAGAGGGAATATCGCTGGTGGCTATGAGTACGCCTATTTCCTTGACCTCATGGGTCTCGACCTTTTGCACAGAACGAACATATGTATAAGTCAGGGTAGCCGCCAGTAAACCCAAAGCCAGCGCTACCAGCAGCAGTTTCCTCTTCCTCACTCTAGCCCCTCCTACTTACCCTTCGCTAGATTCTCTTACTCCACCAGTTTGTATCCTTTGAGACCGAAATCCGGGACATTACCCACTTCACCGGGCAACACTCTCCTGATGAACCTGCCGAGTACTGAGCTCTCGCCCTTGTCATCATCGTGTTTACTGTCACCGCCATCCCCTTCTCGTAACGTGCCTTCCAAGAAGAAGGCAGCAAAACCCACGACCTGCACAGAATCCCGCCCATGGGCCTTGTCCAAATTCCTGATCACCGGTACGATGACGAGGCGGCTACAGTCGTTCTTTACGGAATCATACGTACATTTTGGTTCATGTTGGCATTGCTCTATGCGATGCCTGACTCCTCTTACAGTGGGCCCTGACATATTCCCGGGCTCAGTATCCACCCAATCTCCGACTTCCAGTTTCTCGTTATGGCCATACTTGATGTTGTTCTCATAGTTGGAGGCTCCCTGATCCCCAAGGGCCAGCGCACCGAAATTACCACGCAAATAACCCGGCGGTCTATGGGGACCACACTTGAGGATATATTGCTCTCCCAAAATGAAGTCTTGTTCGACTACACCGAAAGGTGCTACACCAAAGCAGCCCGAAATACTGCCTACTTGTGCGGCAGCCGATGCTGTCAACCGTTGCTCCGTAATACCGAAAACCCGGGCCAGATACAGCTTTACATCACGGGAAGCGGTGACCTGGACTTCGTGGTCGCCATTGCGCACGACAACCTTGACTTCGTCCCCATTCGCTCCATTGGCCGCGGCATACTCTTTAGCCTTTTCCATGGCCATGGTTGGGCTATAGGGTAGATCCTGTACCCCTGCCAAGGCAGCAGCATCCACGGCATTGACTAAAGCCAGGCGATTAATGTATAGAAGGCCTACATCGATCACCAGAGCCGAAAAACCCAAGAGCACTACCAAGAAAAGGGCTGTCAATACCAGCGCAGCACCGAGATCATCCTCTATGGAGTGCATTCTGCTAAGGTACATTGCGATTGTCTTTTTCAAAGCTCTGCACCCCCATCTTGCCAACCTCTTGGACTATTCAATTCGCATAATGGTCCTGCCAACTACCGGGAAAGGATCGGGTATGATTCGAGCAAAGAATGGCACCACCAGATGCACGTCATAGGAGACTGAGACTTCTATACGCTCACCGGTATATCGCAGTCCCTTCTTCGGTGATACGTTGATCTCGAGTTCCTCAGAGGGGATAGCTGCAGCGGATGCCTTGACCCGGGTAGCGATCTCCGCATCTTCCTGTCCTATGGCTCCTAAGCGGGCCCCCTCCCGCGAAGCATGGAGCACAGTCAGATAGGCATGGCCGATGCGGCCGATCTCTACTGTCCCCAACAGTAGTGTTAGTAGAATTGTGAGGACAAGGGCCAGTTCCACTAGGGCCTGGCCCTCATCACTCCGCCCCCAAAATCTTTCAGTCATGCTAAACCCACCAGTTAGTGTTAGGATTAAGCAGTCTTTACCAATAGTGATCGTATCACTAGGGCGTGCTGGGCGTGAACGAGTCTACTACACCTCTGAGAAGCTCATCAACTTTGACACCCAGTAAGTTTAGACCTACGACAGCCACTACGGCCACTAACGCCAAGATCAACCCATACTCCACCATGCCCTGTCCTTCTTCATCCAACATAAACCGGGTCTTTAGGTAGAACCATAGTGTTGATAACATCCTTTGTTAACCTCCTTTTATGTAAAGCCGCAAGCCCCTCACCTCCTGAAAGGCAAACCCTTCTCAAAA
>JAAZLW010000331.1 GCA_012799135.1 Bacillota bacterium
CCTTACGGGGCCAAGGGTATCGGTGAGCTACCGCTGCTGCCGATGGCACCGGCGATTACCAATGCTATCTATGATGCTACCGGAATTTGGTGTAACCAGCTCCCGATCAAACGGGAAAGGTTAAAAGTTAGCAGGCGTTAAATCAGGATCGGTAGGAAAGGGGGAGTCTGTACGATGGAACGAAAAGCGAACTTGATGGTAAATGGGTCCAAGAGAGAGGTCAGCTTTGAACCTGGGGCTACCCTGTTGGAGGTATTACGGGATCATTTAGGCCTAACCGGGACAAAAGAGGGATGTAGCAAGGGCGATTGTGGCGCCTGTACCGTTCTTCTGGCGGATAGGGCGGTTCTGGCCTGCCTTACCCCCGTGGAGAAGGCCCTAGGCAAAGAGATAGTGACCATTGAAGGTCTCGGTTCAGAGGAAAAGTTACATCCCATGCAGCAGGCGTTTATCGATGCGGGTGCGGTGCAATGTGGCTATTGTATTCCGGGGATGATTATGTCGGGAGAAGGCCTAAGGCGTCATAACCCAAAGCCGGATATGGAGGAGATCAAAGAGGCTATCGCCGGCAATCTTTGCCGCTGCACCGGTTATAAGAAAATTATAGAGGCCGTAGCACAGGGCTGCGAGGGGAAAGATTGAACATAAGGAGAATCTTCGGGCCCGAGCGGGTCCAGTCCCTTTGAACAATGACAGCAGGTAACCTTATCGGAGGTGAGAAAATGATAGAGAATTATGTAGTTGCCCGCGATTTTGAAGAGGCCTTCAATGTTATAGAGCTAAATCCGGAGAAGACCCGGGTTATTGCCGGGGGAACGGATAGCTATCTGCAGTTAAGCAAGGCAAAAAGAGCAAGTGTAATTCTCGATATCACTGGAATCGAAGAGCTCTCTATCATCAGGTGTAGTGATGATTTTATAGAGATAGGGGCGGCAGTTACACTGACGGAAGCCCGGGAGACCCCCTGGCTTAAGGATGAGGCCCCCTCCCTGATAGAGGCGATTCAAGAGGTGGCCTCTTTGCAAATTCGCAACCAGGGAACAGTGGTGGGAAATATTTTAACGGGTCGGGCCGCCGGCGGGGTCCGGGTCTGTGCAGTTACGTTTGAGGCCACCCTGGTGATCCGGGGGCCAGAGGGTGAGCGCGAGCTAGCGATCGGGGGAATGCCGGGAAGTGATAGCTTTAAACTTCAGCGCGATGAGATTGTCACTAGTTTACGGATACCCCGGCGGCAGGAGACAAGAATATCTTCGTACCTCTGTTCTAAGCCCCGGAAGGGATTTGCCTACCCGTCGGTTAGTGTGGCGGTTAGCCTAGCTATCGACGATCAAAAATTTGAAAAGGTACGGATGGCGGTCAGCCCCATATTGCCCTCGGCTTCACGGGCGGGGATGAAACCCTGCGAAACCTGTGGAGGCACATGTAAAATATGTAAGGTCCGGCGCCTACCGGAGTTGGAGCAGGAGTTAGAGGGTTCAAGTGTGGCGAAAGATAGTATTGCAGAAGCCTGTGAGGCGTACGATTGGGAGCTGCTTCCCATTAGAGATAGCTTGGTAAATGGGTCGGCCGAGCTGCGCCGCCAGGTAATTAAAACCTTAAGCAGGCGGGCCCTGGTAAAA
>JAAZLW010000252.1 GCA_012799135.1 Bacillota bacterium
AAGCCCCGCCTGTACAGCCGGAATAGGTCGCCCCTGGGTGCGCAAGTATTCTCTACAGCGAATCTCGCCATCGCCATCGATGACAATCAGGTTGGTGCTTACCGATCCGACATCAATTCCCAAATAAAAGCCCTCACTGCTTGGCAATGGTCAACACCTCTTCTACGCTCTTTACTGTCCGTCGCAAGTGACACTCAAGCTGAACCACTATTCTGCCGACCAACGGCCTCCTTGCGTGCTCGAGCTCGACGACGACTGAGCAAAAGGTCAACAAAGGCTTCGACCCTAGTATGAACACCGGATGCGGCCGAATGCTCGTCGACCACCATGGTCAGAATTGGTACTTGATAATCATCACTTACCAAAGGCAAAACACTCTGAGCGACAATTTCCGGCATGCATGTGAAAGGTAGAACATGTACAATCCCATCGACTCCGGTCTGGGCCAACTGGATTGTGTGAGCTACCGACTCCAGGCCGTGGCCCCCTACAAAGTGGTTCAGGTAGGGCTTAGCCAAACGGCAGAGCTTAGCAATTCGTTTCGACTGAAACACTGACAGGATAATGTGGTGCAGAATCCAATCACTGAACCAGATTTGGCGCCGGACGACGACACCCATTTCACCGAGCTGCTCTTCCAGTTGGAAATTGACGAAGGGCTCTAAGATAGTGTAGATCTCCCCAACGACTCCCACGGTCAGCACGGCGCGGTCTGGATCTTGCGGTAAGCACCTCAGTGCCCGGACTCCTTCTGTGACCGCCCTCTTAACCTGGGCCACACTGTCTGCCTGATCCACCCACATTAGAGCATGCTCAAGGGCTTTAGTTGTGCTACCTTTTGTGGTTTCATGAGCTCTCACTACCAAACTAAGCTGCTCTAATCTATCACAGGCTACGAATTTGGCCCAGGCTAGGCGTAAAGCGTAAGTGATCTGTGCCTTACTCGCTTGTTTGGTCAGTCGGCTGAGTCTTTCCAGAAGCTGGCGCCAGCCGGTGGCCGGAGGTTCGATGATCAGCATTTCCAGCTCACTGCCGATATCTTTCAAGATCTCGTGCTGTACATAGCCATAAAAACCAAATCGACATGGGCCTATACCCCCTGCCATGAGAACCGCTTCAGCTCCCCTTTCCGCGGCCTCCAGATAGTTGCCAATATTGATCTTAAGAGGCAGACAGGCTGACTCCGGAGCATGACGGGTACCGAGGCTAAGAGTCTTCTGGGTACACTTGGGAGCCAGAATGGTTTCGTGCCCCAAGCCATTGATCAAAGCCCGAAAAGGAATATAGGCAGTACCCATATGGGGAAAAGTGATCCTCATTGGCCTCGCCTCCATTTCAGCATATCGACAAAGGCCTCGAGTCTGGTTACGACCCCGGCTTCTCCTGTATGTTCATCAATATTTAGAATTAGCTGAGGGATCCTAGAATACCGGCGTACCGTCCGTTGGACTAGCTCAGCGGTAAGGGAATCAGTGCCACAGCCAAAAGCTGTAATGTACACAATTCCAGCTACTTCAGCTTCCATATACTCCCAGGCTGCACCTAGAATCCGACGTCCGGATGTCCAGAACATACGTTTCGGCCATTTGCGGGCGTGCGCTTCCAGTCTTGCCGGTGAGAGCATGTCCACAGTTACTACTTGAACACCCGTATTGCATAGTTGGGTTCGAATCTGCATATTCGCGAACTCATCATAGACCAGGTAATTATGCCCCAAAAGACCCACACGCAGCGGAGGAGAGGAGACTGGCTGCAAATCCGGGCGTGAATAGTGGTAGGTCTTCGTCACCGTCTGCCAGGGATATGACTCATCTGGATTGGGCCAGTGGCCCTTCTGCAGAATGATTTCGTATTCATGTTGGGCCTCAAGCCCCTCCTGCAGCGCCCCTTGGGTGTCTCTGGCAGAACAGCCAAGCTGATTGCCCAGCTGCTTAAGTTGCTGTTGGGTATAGCGTACCGGCCGATTTTGATTGACAACAGGACAGATGAGCTGTGGTCTATCTGGGAAGGCCGCGGCTACCATGTCCGGCAAACCCATGAACTTGGGACAGATGTACTCGCCGGTGGCAACACTTACCAACCGGGGCAGAAAAAGACTATCGATGCCTGCCTCCATCAACCAATGCACATGTCCATAGAATATCTTGACAGGAAAGCAAGTGCCATCAACGGAACGGCGGACTCCTTCATTGACAATGGCCTGATTGGTTGGTGGAGATATGATCAGCTCAGCCCCTAACCGCGCCAGGAACACTTGCCAAAGAGGGAAATAGTCATGATAGGCAAGGGCTCTTGGAATTCCAATTCTTTTCCTCATACTTCGTCCTCCCCGGTTCCCCGATCAGCCCTGTATTCGCCTTGTTTTCTGCCTACCTTTCGGATCCGACGCTTGATGCCCATGGCAGCGGGTAAAGGAACCTCTTCTGGTGCTTTGGGCGCCGGTTGCTCATTTGCCCTTGTCCCCCGGACATCTGAATCCTGAGGGCGGGTGAAAGGTGGTCGAGCGGAGACGCTAGGGATGGGGTATCGGAATAAGAGGCGCAGAAGACTAGGTCGATGAAACGGAATAAGTGGCCATAAGTAAGGCAGTCCTAGTGACTGGGTGAAACCCATTACCAAGAAAGTGATGGCTAAGCCGATCCCAAGACCCCAAAAGGAGAAAAACCCGGTCAGAACGAGAATCACGAGTCGAAACAAACGGGTAGCCATACCAAATTCATAGTTGGGGATAGCAAAGAAGGCGATGGCTACAATAGCTTGATACAGAATAGTCTCCGGTATGAACAGCCCAACATCCACAGCGAACTGCCCTAGCAAGATGGCAGCAACTAAGCCTAGGGACGTAGCCAAAGCTGAAGGTGTATGAATAAAGGCCATGCGGGTAAGATCCACCGCCAATTCCAGGAGAAAAAACTGAAGAAACAATGGAACTGAAGCCTGCCCTTTGGGCCCAATAAACCGCAGAGCAGGAGGTAAGCTGCTCTTGTTTTGGGCAAGAACTAACCAAACCGGAGTAAGCAAGAATGCCAGAATGAACGCGGCAAAACGCAACCACCGGATATACGTGCCAACCACCGGGTTATTAAAGTAATCCTCTGCATGTTGAGTGAAATGCCAAGCCGTTACCGGTACGATCATGGCAGCCGGGGTAGTATCGGTGATAATCACCATATGTCCTTCCAGTAAATGGGCTGCGACTACATCGGGTCGTTCAGTATAGCGAACTACGGGAAAGGGGTTTATCTTCGTGCCAAACAGGTATTCTTCCAGACTTTTGCTCCCCATGGGCAGAGTGGAGGCATCGATCATCTTTAGACGCCGTTTTAGTTCCGCCA
>JAAZLW010000253.1 GCA_012799135.1 Bacillota bacterium
CAGCATTGAAGATCCACTGCCAAACCAGAGCGATGGCCACCGTCGAGGAGACAACCGGCATGAAGAATGCCGTTCTAAAAAAGACGGTGCCTTTCATCTTCCGATTAAGCAGTAATGCTACTAATAAAGCGATGATCATCCGCGTCGGCACTGTAACCAGCACGAACAAGACTGTATTCCGCATTACCTTGTGGAAAGTCTCGTCAGCAAGCAGTCGTGCAAAATTGGCCAGACCCACCCATCTAACCGGCCTCAATAAGTCCCACTCGGTAAAACTGAGAAGAAGGGCCGCGATGACCGGCAAAAAGGTAAAAATTAGAAAGCCAATGAGATTAGGTAAGATGAATAGGTACCCAGCTTTCCACTCCTTTTTTGTGATACCCGGTATACGCCTTTTTTGCCACCCTGCAACCATTTTCCAAACCCCTTTCATCACCGGGTTGTACCCGCGGCTGGGAAAGCATCAACACAAATCACCGAGTCAGGGGATGAGAGGCGGGGAGAAACACGTATCTTTCCCCATACCCTCCGTGCATTTCTACTCGGCCGCTTCCACCCCGAAAACCCGCGCAGCATTGCCATAGAAGATCTTTTCTTGGTCCTCAGCGCTCATCCCCATTTCGTCAAAAGCTCGTTTCCAGCCTAAGACATTGTCTTTCAAACGCCGCAGGTCACAATCGGAGGCGTATACTAGCTTATCAGGCCGAATCTCCCGCCCTATATACCGCCCCTCCAATATATGTCTTTGCACCACATCTCCCCCGGAAATATCGAAAAACAAACGCGGACGCCAGCGAGCAACTGCACAAGCGGTTATGTAATCTGGCCAGCCTAAATGAGCGCCAATCATATATAGTTTGGGGAAGTAGGTCGCAATGGTGTCTAAGTAAATAGGTTGCATACGAGCTGATGACTTGCCATAGGGTTTCATGGTGATCTGGTCCTTTAGTCCCTGTACCAGCTTTTCTTCCGCTTCACCGACAGGAATGGCCTTCCACTCATCTTCTTCGCCACCCATGAGGTAGTCAATGGGTCCGCCGATAATTCCCGTATGGAAAAGAATGGGCATCCTCAAGGACTCGGCCCTCTGGTAAAACCCATAATACGCCGGATCATCATAATTTAGGGCAGGGCTAATCAACTTGAGACCAGTAAACCCCCTCTGATGATATTCATTGACCATGCGGGGGCTTTCCTCATCCATATCTATCATGGCCATTCCGTAGATGAACCCTGGGTATTTTTCTATGGCCCGAGCTACAGCATCATTACCCAAGGTCGACCATCCCAGGAGACCTACTTTCACAATGCCTGCTTCCTCGCAAGCCCTGACCAATTCATCTAACCATCCATCGATGGAGTCCTTTTCTCCTAGCGACTCCCACCAGCCAAAATGAACATGCACGTCAAAGACCTTCATTTTAGCGCCTCCCTTCGGCAAAGCTTCCTTAAAGGTATAAGGTACTAGATAGAGGGGAAGCCAACAGACTTCCCCTCCTCGTGGGACCTATCGCTTGGAATCCAGATATGCCTGTACTTCATCTGCAATGTCGGCAAGAGCGTCCGCAGCCGTCTTTTCTCCAATCCAGATCAGGTCCAGGGCAGGATTGACGATCGATGTCGATACTTCAACCCATCCATCAAAGATCGGGAACAGAACACCATTCTCCGTCTCATTAATGAACACGTGTCCATAACCGCCTGGAACCGCGCTAACGAAGGCCTCACGGGTTGTGTCAGAACGATAGGCTGGTACTGCTACACCCGTAGAGGCGAATATCGCCTGACCTTCTTCCCCTGCCAGAAAGCGCAGGAAAGTCCAAGCTTCTTCGGGATGCTTGGTATTGGCCGAAATCACGTAGCCGGCTCCACCCATGGTGTTGGCCCTAATGCCTGTTGGGCCCGCGAGCAGCGGAGCGATACCCCATTCGAATTTCGCCTGCTGGAAACTGGGAATCCGAGCCGCGTTGGTCATCGCCATAGCCACTCGCCCGCTCTGGAACAGGTCTGTGGAGCTGCCCAACTGCAGCATCTGGGCAAAGCTGGGAGCGACTTTGTACTCGTTGATTAGGTCAGCAATAAACTGGATTGCCTCAACACCTTTTGGTTCGTGGAGCATGAACTCGCTTGGATACATGGCATCATCGAATACTTTGCCGTCATTTTGATATACCCAGACGGGATATGTGTTGTTCTCCAGTGCCACCGCGTACTGAGTGGTACGTCCTCGGGCATCGGTTTTGGTCAGCTTCTTAGCTGCTTCCAGAAAATCGTCCCACGTCCAGCTTCCGTCAGGGTATGCTACACCCGTCTCATCAAATAGTCCTTTGTTATAGTAAAAGACTGTTGTGTCGTTGTCCCTGGGAAATCCATATACCACATCGTTAAATGTAAAGATTCTGAGAAGTTCTGGATAGTACGGCGAAATGTCATAACCGGTTTCTGCAATCAGATCATCCAACGGCATGAGCACGCCTCTAGACGCGTAGCTGGGAATATTGTTCAAGAACATGACATCTGGTGCAACGCCGCCAGCCATTTGAGTTTGGATTCTATCAAAGTAGCTGGACCAAGGAGCATGCTGCTTTTCGATCTTTATGTGCGGGTACTTGGCCTCAAAGGCCTCGATCACTCTATCGTTGGGAGGCAATTCACCTGGGTCTCCCCAGAAAGACCAAACTAAAGTCACCGTCTCTTCAGCGGCTGCACTGACAACCCAACCGCAGCCCAATGCCAGGATCAGAACCAACAGACAACTAGCCAGCTTCCTGCTCAGATTGTGCATTTGTACGCCTCCTC
>JAAZLW010000254.1 GCA_012799135.1 Bacillota bacterium
CTAGACGGGGAGGTCTTAGTCAATCCGGTGGTACAAGGTCCCATTACTGACGGTAAAGGACAGATTACCGGTCGGTTCACCATAGACGAAGCCAAAAACTTAGCTGTACTGTTAAAAGCTGGTTCTCTTCCTGTTCCCATGGAAGTTATGGAGATTCGCAATGTCGGGCCCATTCTCGGACAGCAGTCCATTTCCCGCAGTCTGAAGGCGGGTATAGTTGGTATCATTTTGATCTATATTTATATGCTAGCCTACTACCGGCTACCGGGTCTTGTGGCAAATATAGCACTATCGATCTATGTAGTCATTGTTTTGGGGGCTATGGCTCTACTGCGGGCTACCCTGACGTTGCCGGGCATTGCTGGTTTTATCCTATCTATCGGTATGGCAGTAGATGCCAATGTGTTGATTTTTGAGCGGATCCGAGAAGAGTACAGGGCAGGCAAACATGCACGGGTCGCAGTTGCCTCGGGATTTGATCGAGCTTTCCGAGCTATTTTTGATGCTAATATCACGACCTTGATTACTGCCATCGTCTTATTCTACTATGGCAGTGGCCCAGTCAAGGGCTTTGCTGTCACTTTGAGTCTTGGTATCTTGGCTAGCATGTTTACCGCCGTCGTTGCAAGCAGACTGATTCTCAATCTGCTGGTAGATCGGGACCCCAGCGGCTTTGCCAGACATTTGGGAGTGAAAGGGGTGTCCAACTAATGGATTTTGTCGGTAATAGCAAGATTTCGTTTAGAATCTCTCTGGCCCTTGTACTCCTATCCATGGTCTTTCTCATCAAACCAGGGCTGAATTGGGGAGTGGATTTTACCGGTGGCACTCTTATGGAGCGTGGATTTGAACAGCCGATTACCGCCGGTGAGATCCGCGATGTGCTCGGTACACTGTCTCTGGATGGGATTGACTTGGTGAAAAGCGTGATTCAACCGGTGGAGGATAATCGCGCAGCTTTGATCCGTACACAGGTTTTGACCAATGAACAGATTCAAGCTATTGATTCTGTTCTCGCTCAGCACTTTGGTGAAGTCGACGTACGGCGCACGGAGATGGTGGGGCCTGTGGTTGGACAGGAATTGGTTAAGCAGGCTCTGATGGCTCTGTTGCTGGCTGCCATCGGGATGCTGGTCTATCTCTCTTTTAGATTTGAATACAGGTTTGCCGCGGTGGCTGTTTTGGCTGTGTTGCATGATGCGCTCATTGTATTGGGTTTCTTTGCTCTATTGTCCAAAGAAATCAACAGCCCATTCATTGCCTCGATCTTGACCGTTGTGGGTTATTCGGTGAATAACACCATCGTGATCTTTGATAAGATCCGTGAGAACATGGGCTTTCGCAAACGGGAGTCATGGGCGGAAATAGCCAACAAGAGTATCAACGAGACTCTCACTCGATCGATCAATACGAGCCTTACTACTTTGCTGGCTGTCTTGGCCCTTTTCTTCTTCGGTGGAGCCACCATACAGGATTTTGTGTTAGCGTTGCTCTTGGGTATCATAGTTGGCACTTACTCATCGGTATTTGTTGCAGGTCCCCTCTGGGTAGCATGGAAGAACTGGGATGACAGGCGACGTGATGTAAAAACTGCCCGAGCTTAGCTGGCACATGGTCTAGGATGAGTAGGGCAAGCAAGTTATACTAGTAAATGAGATAACCCCGGTGGATCGCCGGGGTTTTTTCGATAGATTGGAGGAAGGATATGCCTGAAAGGTCAATATCTAAGTGAAGACCATATTGAAGACTATCCTGAAGTTGGATGGGAGGTAATATGATGAGTTCCATTCGGAAACTACTGCTTGCTAGTCTCGGGTTAGTGGATTTAACTAAGGAGAAGGCAGAACAGGTGGTTGCTGATCTAGTGGAGCGGGGCGAGATCACTACTCAAGAAGGCGAGGATTTTCTTACAGAGCTTTTTCAAAGACTCGATACTGAAAAAGACCAGATGCTGCATCGCGTCCAGAAAGAGTCCCACAAACTCATGGCGGGGTTGGGAATGGCCAGCACAGAAGAAGTACAAGAGTTGCGGTTTAGACTAGACAGGCTGGAAAAACAACTAAAGGCGCTGGAAGCAGGACCCGAAACAGACAGCACAGACAGCACAGACAGCACAGACAGCAACATGGAGCAATGAACGGGGGAGTGCTTTGCTTTTCAAAGGAGTGAACCGTCGTTATCAGCATATACGGCGGTATCGGCAGATCCTGGAGGCTTTCTTGCGCCACGGATTTGGGTATCTTGTCCAGCAACTGGATCTATTCTATCTGCTACCTTGGCGGCGGAGATTGTTCAAGGTAGAAGGACGGCAACCATCCCTGGGCAAGGGCCTGCGACAGGTGTTTGAAGAACTAGGTCCTACCTTCGTTAAGCTAGGGCAAATGCTGAGTACTAGGGCCGATCTACTCAGCCCTGATGTCATAGTAGAATTGGGTAGGCTCCAGGATGAAGTTGAGGGGATCCCCTTTCGGGAAGTACGAAATCAGATTGAAACAGAGCTTGATTGTTCTTTGGCTGACGCTTTTGACAGCATAGAGGAGATCCCTATTGCCGCGGCCTCCATTGGACAGGTCCACCGAGCAGTGTTGGATGGCCGGGAAGTTGTGGTCAAGGTGATGAGGCCCGGGATTGAAAACACGGTAAAGACCGACCTGGAAATTCTCTATGGGTTGGCCCGCATCGCCCGGGATCGCTATCAGACTGACCTCTTCGATCCAGTAGAGCTAGTTGAGGACTTCGCTCGCCGTATGCGCAGAGAGCTGGATTATACAGTAGAGGCTCGGAATGCCGCGCGTTTTCGTGAAAATCTCAAGCGACAGCAGGGGATCCATATTCCGGAGATATATTGGTCCCACACCACCCCGAGATTGCTGACCATGGAGCTGATTGAGGGAACCAAGGTAAATCAGATCCAGGAGCTCCGGGCTAAGGGCATAGACCCACAGGATATAGCCCGTTGTGGTGCCCGTTCCTTCATGGAGCAGGTCATGATCCATGGCTTTTTCCACGGCGACCCACATCCCGGCAATATCCTTATCGAAGATGATGGAACCATTGCCTTTATTGATTTTGGCTTGGTGGGGCGATTGGATCAGGCCACTATGGACAGTCTGGCGGTACTGTTCGTAGGCATAATCAAGCAAGACACCTCCGGGATTGTCAAGGGTCTTAGGGATATTGCCGTTTTTGGCGAGAAAGCTGATCTGTTGGAGCTAGAACATGACATCGATGATGTCTTGTTTCGCTACTATGGGAAAGCCCTTGGTGATCTAAATGTCAGTGAGATTATCAGTGACATTCTGCATCTTACTCGGAAACATAGTATCCGACTACCCGCTGACTTTGCTCTATTGGCCAAGGCCTTGCTTCTGATTGAAGGGATTGGGCAGGAGCTGGATGACACCTTCAATATTCTGGAGATTGCTGAGCCCTTCGCCCGAGAACTACTGCGCAAGCACTACCGACCAGATGAAGTCATAAAAAAGATTGTGCTGGGAAGTAAGGACTATAGCGAAAAGATACTGCAGCTACCCCTAAAACTAGATACTGCTCTCGATTTGGTTAACCGTGATAAACTTCAAATCAATTTCCACCATCAGGGTCTGGAGAAGCTGATTGTTCGGCTGGATATTGCCAGTAACCGCCTTGCCTTTGCCTTGATTGTGGCGGCATTGGTTATCGGTTCCTCACTGATGGTGCAAAGCAATAAGGGGCCGGCTTTCCTGGGCCTGCCTCTAATTGGAGTGGCGGGTTTTATCATTGCGGCCTTCTTTGGTATTTGGCTGATCATCTCCATTGTTCGCTCCGGGCGTCTTTAGGAGCATCTACTACACCATACGTAGCTGGGGGATGTGCCTAGAGGAGACAGTCGGGACCAGAGCGAATATCCTAATAGCAGAATAGTAGGAGGGGGCGGGTCTTGCAAATGATTATCTATTTAGTCTTGGCGCTGATTTTTGCAGTCTTTGTGGCCCTTTTTGCAGTACAAAACGCCGGTCAAATAACAGTTAATTTCTTAGCATGGCAGTGGAACACGTCGGTGGCGGT
Organism: Bacillota bacterium; assembly: GCA_012799135.1. Classification (GTDB taxonomy): domain Bacteria; phylum Bacillota; class Limnochordia; order DTU087; family DTU087; genus JAAZLW01. The sequence continues at coordinate 4,048 of JAAZLW010000254.1, forward strand.
GATTATCTTGGGTGCGGCGGCCTTTGGTGCCATCTTCGGTGGACTGATGGCTGTGATCAGAGAGATTCAGCTCAAGCTCAAACTACGGGGTGCAGAGGGTCGGGCCAATCGGCTGGAGACCCTTCTGGAAGAAGCCGAACAGGAGAAGGGGAGGCTGGAAACCCTTTTAGCAGAAGGAGGTTCCACAGGTACTCAGGGCGAAGAAAAGCCCTTGAGGTGAATTCCTTATGGATAATGAACGTGCGACCTGGCAGCTGCGCAGCGGTAGCCCTGAGAAAGAAATGGCCCTGATCAATACCCTGGGAGTATCTGCTGTCGTGGCCCGAATTCTGGTGGGTCGAGGTATCGACACACCGGCAGCAGTGCAAGAATTTCTTGATCTGCGTTGGGAAAAGGTGCCATCACCATGGATGCTACGCGATGTGCAGCCGGCCGCGGCCCGTTTGGCTCAGGCAGTGCAGAACCAAGAGACTGTTGCCATCTATGGGGACTATGATGTAGATGGTATCACAGCCACTGCCCTTCTGGTAAAGGTGCTTACAGACCTGGGCGGAACAGCGATGTATTACATTCCCCGCCGCGATGAAGAAGGCTATGGCCTGCACCAAGAGGCATTGGCCGAGCTTGCAGCCGAAAGCCAAGTGGTGGTGACCGTGGATTGTGGTATCACTGCCTTGGCGGAGGCGGAGTTTGCCCTAGATGAGGGGTTAGATCTAATCATCACTGATCACCACCAACCCGGTGAGGAGTTGCCTAAGGCACTAGCCGTGGTTAACCCCAACCGCATTGACTGTCAATATCCTAGCAAGGAACTGGCCGGAGTAGGTGTCGCTTTTAAGTTGGCTCATGCCGTGGCTCTGTTAGTTACCGATGATGCCCGCCGGGCCGATGCGATAGTTAAACAATACCTTGATCTGGTGGCTCTGGGTACTGTTGCTGATGTGGTACCACTCAGGGGTGAGAACCGGATTTTGGTGCATATGGGTCTGGAGCGGTTTGCCACGTCTTCCTTGGGACTTGGCGCGTTACTGGAAGTAGCCCGTCTGGATGCGAACAAGCTTTCTACAGGCAATCTGGCCTTTGGGCTCGCTCCCAGAATCAATGCCTTAGGAAGGCTTGATGATGCCACTTTAGGAGTACGGTTGCTGCTGACCGAAGACACCGAAGAGGCTAGGCAGCTCGCCCAGATGCTCGATACAACCAATCGGGAACGTCAGGCCATTGAGGCCCGGGTTACTGAGGAAGCTATGGCTTTGGTGGAAGAAGAGATTGATCTGGAGACCGAATGGTCCATCGTCCTGGCTTCTCCGACATGGCATCCTGGAGTTATTGGTATAGTTGCATCCCGGCTCGTGGAGAAGTATCATAGGCCCACCATCCTGATCAGTCTGGCGGAAGAACCGGGCAAGGGCTCGGGCCGGAGTATCGAAGGGTTCGATTTGCATAGGGTATTACAGTCGCTAAGCCCCCTGCTGGAGCGCTTTGGCGGACACAAGATGGCTGCCGGTCTGTCGGTCCGAAGAGAGCTTATCCCGGAGTTACGGCATGGTTTGAATCGGATAGCCCGTGCCCAATTGACAAGGGCAGATTTGGTACCCAAGCTGCGGATTGATGCCGAAGTGGGGTTAGCTGAAGTGAATGCAGCGTTACTAGCGGAACTTGATCGATTGGCCCCATATGGAGTGGGTAATCCTCAACCGGTGCTAATGGCTGAAGCACTATCGGTCCATAAGGGTTTCTTGGTAGGGAAGCGCAGAGCTCATCTTAAGCTACTGGTGTCGGAACAAGACAACAAGGGTACGAGTATCCCTCTTGAGGCCATTGGGTTTGGCATGGCTGAGAGATTGAGGTTAGTGGAGCATGCTACTCGGGTGGATTTGGCCTTTCAGCCGAAGCTCAATGTATGGAATGGTAGAACCAATATTGATCTAGTCCTCAAGGATATGCGCCTGCCGGTGGAGGAAGTGAGACAACAATACCTACACCGTTGTCTGGAGCACTACCGACAGGTGACAGGTAGCATGGGTAGTATGGCTCGCTTTGCCTGGAGACAGATCAAGGATGAGCATGGGCCGATTGCCCAGCCGGAAGTGGTAGATTGGCGGAAAGGACACGACAAAACTGTCATGCTGAATACTGTCCTCTCCATGGAAGGCACAACCCTTTTGTATGTGGCCAAGCCAGGCTACGCGGTAGATTTGGCAGAGAGGCTGACACAGATTGAGATTTTTAGGGGGCGGGTGGGGATACTCTATGGTTCAATGCCCACTGAGGCTCGAGACGCTTTGGAGGCAGCGCTAAAGGAGGGGGAGGTGGCGCTTGTTATCACTGCCGATCTAGTAGACAGGCACCTGGAAAACTCTTTTGATAGACTGGTGCTGTACCATTTGCCGGTGATTCCGGCGGGATTGCGATATGCTTGGCAGTACGGGTCTGAGACGTTATACTTAGCTTATACAGCCGAGGATGTGGCTCGGAATCAAGAGCTCTGGAGTAGATTGTATCCAGGACGCAAACAGCTGGCTCAGTTGTATGTAGCTTTAGGTCGAGCCGGAGCCCTCAAAGAAGCAGTGGAAGTGACTCAGTCTTGGTGTAGCCAAGCTGACGTAGGGCTGGACTGGATGGGAGTATGTGCAGCTTTGCGGATTTTCTCTGAGTTGGAGTTAGTACAGCTTGCCGGGCCTTCTTCCTGGGAAGAAGCAGGTAGTATTGGAGTCACCCTCTTGCCCAGTCCCAAAAACAAACTGGACTTGACTAGGTCCATAGGCTATAATGAGTGTGTAAAACGTCGGGATTATCTGGATCACTATGGCCAATGGGCCTTGGAGACACCCATCTCTCAATTCCAGGGGCAGGAAGCATGGGAGAAGGTGTTGGGAGCCTAGACCATCCTTTTGTGAGCCGATCTTATCTTTGGAGGTGAGCATGGTGGGCAATCCCAGCCATGTAGGTATGGTTGCTTCCGCCTATAATATGGATTTAAGCAGCAAGATTCGGGTTGTTCCCGATTTCCCCAAGTCAGGAGTAAGTTTCAAGGACATCACTACCTTACTGAAAGATGGTGCTGCACTCAGATATACTGTCGACTGTATGGCTGAGCATTACAAGGACAGTAAGGTCGATGTGATTCTTGGTGTCGAGTCACGAGGGTTTCTCTTCGGGGCGCCCCTGGCATATAAAATGGGAACAGGCTTTGTCTTGGTACGCAAACCCGGTAAGTTGCCTTCCAGTATACTCCGGGCTTCCTATGAGCTAGAATATGGCTCTGATTCCCTGGAGATCCACCAAGATGCCATTGAGCCGGGGCAAAGGGTATTACTGGTTGATGATCTGCTAGCTACAGGAGGCACTATGGCTGCGGCAGCAGATTTGGTCAAGCAGCTCAGGGGAGAGATTGCCGGTTTTGCCTTTGTGGTTGAGTTAACGTATCTAAACGGGCGAGATAAGCTTGGTGATGAAGAGATTCTTAGCCTAGTGCAGTACGATTCCTAAGGCATTTCATATAGTAGTTATTGATCAATAGGACACTCTTTTCCATGCACTTTTCTAGGAAAAGAGTGTCGGCGTATATTACTCTGCAATGGGTTAGTTACAGGGCTATCACCGTTGTTCGGTTCGGTGGGATTAGATATGCACATTGAAGAGCTAAAGAATCGGATAGTCGAATATAGTCCCCATGCTGATCTAGCATTGGTCGAACGGGCCTATGCATTAGCAGAAGAGGCGCACCGAGGCCAATACCGTGACTCCGGTGATGTCTTCTTTCGCCATCCTTTCGAGGTGGCAATGATTTTGGCCGAGTTTGAATATGATGTGGTGACCATTGCCGCAGGTCTCTTACATGATGTCTTGGAAGATACGGAAGTTACCCGGGATGAGATGGAAGAGGAATTTGGAGAGGAAATCGTCCTGCTGGTGGATGGGGTTACCAAGCTGTCTCGCATACCTTTTCAAACCCGGGAGGAACACCAGGCTCAGAGCCTGAGGAAGATGTTTTTGGCCATGGCCGAGGATTTACGAGTCGTGGTTATTAAGCTAGCTGACCGTTTGCATAACATGAGAACCCTGCGCCATTTGCCGGAAGACCGCCAGGTGTGGATGGCTCGAGAGACTCTGGAAATCTATGCCCCTTTGGCGCATCGACTGGGCATGTGGGGCATCAAATGGGAAATGGAGGACCTGGCCTTTCGTTGCCTGGAGCCCCAGGAATATTACGATCTGGTCAACAAGATGGCTAGGCAGCGCCAGGAGCGAGAGGGAGAGCTGCAGACGGTCATGCAGACCCTTCGGGAGAAAGTGGCAGAGGTCGATATCGCTGCAGAAGTCTCCGGCAGATCAAAGCATTTCTATAGCATCTACCAGAAGATGAAAAGACAAGATAAGTCCTTTGATGAGATCTATGACCTCTTGGCAGTAAGGGTGATTGTAGATACGGTAAAGGATTGCTATGGAGTCTTGGGCATAGTGCATACGCTGTGGAAGCCGGTTCCAGGACGCTTCAAAGATTACGTCGCTATGCCGAAATCCAATATGTATCAATCGCTGCACACGACTGTTATTGGACCCAAGGGGGATCCTTTTGAGATCCAAATTCGGACCTGGGAGATGCACCGTATCGCAGAGAAAGGTATTGCTGCTCACTGGCTGTACAAGGAGGGGCAGCGGCGCAGTTCTGTCGAATTTGATGAGAAGATCGCTTGGCTTCGCCAGGTAATGGAGTGGCTCAAGGAAATGAAGGATCCCGAGGAGTTCATGGCCACTCTCAGGATTGACCTATTTGAAGACGAAGTGTTCGTGTTTACACCTAAGGGTGATGTAAAGAATCTACCGGCTGGTTCCACGCCGGTTGATTTTGCTTTTAGTGTTCATACAGACGTAGGCTTACACTGTACAGGGGCAAAAGTGAATGGCCGCATCGTGCCTTTGGACTACCAGCTGAACAATGGCGAGTTTGTGCAGATCCTCACCTCCAAGACGCCATCCCCCAGCCAGGATTGGTTGAGATTTGTCAAGACATCTAAGGCCCGCAGCAAGATTAGAGCCTGGATCAAAGAGCAACAGCGGGACGAAAGCGTGGAACGGGGTCATGATCTGCTAATCAAGGAATGCCGAAAGCTAGGAGTCGATGCAGGTGAGGTGCTCAAGACCGATGAGTTGACCGAATTGGCCAAGCGCTATGGTTTGGCCAGCCGGGAGGACCTATTGGCAACCATTGGCTATGGCAAGATCCTAGCTCGACAAGTGATTAACAAACTGACGGGTCAAGAGGAAACCACCCGGACAAGCCAGCAGTCAAAGCCCCCAGCGCCTTCTCTACCTCGCAGTCGGGTACCTTTGGGCATTAGCGTTAAGGGTCTGGATAACCTCTTGGTGCGGATTTCAAAATGCTGCAACCCGGTCCCAGGTGACGATATTGTCGGGTATATCACCCGGGGTAGGGGAATATCTGTGCACAGAACTGATTGCCCCAATGTCGCTGCCTTGGCCAAGGAACCGGAACGGAAAATCGATGTCCAGTGGAACGCAGAGGAAGAATCATCCTATCCGGTGGAGTTGACTATCGAAGCTCTTGATCGGGCCAATCTGCTTACCTCGGTCATGAATGCGATTTCTGAGGGGAAGACCTCCGTGGAAGCAGTCAATGCCCGGACAACAGATCACAAGGTGGCTTTGATCA
>JAAZLW010000255.1 GCA_012799135.1 Bacillota bacterium
CCGATATCGACACTAGATACCGCGATCTGGATTGGAACGATGGTACCATCAGAGTGTGAAGAGGTTTCCGGTCGATATAGATGTGACGTAATACTCTTTGGGATCGTGGCTATTAGTTGAAAGCCAGAGAAGGCGTCTAGCTGTGCATATAATCTATATGCCTCCAGATCATCCTCCACGGGCCTAACAACATCCCAGGATACTAATATTCCATTCTCCTGCAAAGATGCGCTTACATTGGAGGGGGATGGGGGAGGGGCATCAATAACACCAATGATTTCGACACATCCCCATGCTGGACTCCAGTTCACCTCTGTGGTCTTCCCGGTTCGAATGGTGATCACCTCCCATGGACCTTGGTAAATGCAATTGTAGGAATGAAAGGTATTTTTGTATATCTCCACTCGAAGATCATGACTGCGGGGAGATAACTCGCCGACAGTAACTAGCAGTTCAGTTCTTTCCTCTCTAGTAAACTCCTGGATACTATCGGGTTGCTCGCCGGTACCAATAATCACTTTGCCCTTAATAACTTCATAGCTATCAAAGTCACGCACATCCAGTCTGATGATCAGTCTTCCAGGAGCGGCCACTAAAGGCAGCTCTACGCCGGTAGTTTTGCCCTCCTCGATCAACACACTGCTGACTCCTGTGTAAAGCAGTTCGCCTTGCTGATTGTACACATCCACCCGTAGCTGCCAGGTTCCGATAAGAAGCTTCTGGATATTGCCGGAAGCAATCATTTTGATGGGATCCAGAGCAAGGTCGTGCTGCAGCTCTTGGTTACCTCTCTTCACCGTCGCTGTAACCCGACTGATGGATGAGATCTCACCTGGGCTAGAAGCAAGCAGTGCCTTCATAGCGATACCACCGGTAGGGCCGCCAGGTATCGATGGGGGATAGGATATAGTCTGACCCGCACCGCCAAAGCATCCACTCACAAGGATGCTGAGGCCGAGGGTGATCAGTAGAACACTCTTTTTCCGCCAGACAGAACCAATGCCTGTAAGTGTATCAGGCAAGAAGGTCCAGAACGACAAGAAACCGCCTCCTTAACCCTACAAGGTGGCGGTGGTAAGTCCATACCTGGGCAATCCCGTGACTTCAGTATAAATCGGGCTAGACCTTCTTGTCAAGATTTGCTGCGGATCCAGCGGATCAGTCGACGCATCTTTCCCCCAAGCGAGTTCCCGATATATAGCACTTTCACTCACCTTCAGTAAAGTGGGTTCAATTGGCCATACAAAGACTTAGAAAGCGAAGAGGAATATGTCCACTCCGCGTAGAATATGACCCTAGAAGAAAACGTATCCATATTGCAGATGCTTTTCAGGACGTTATAGGGGGCCATTCCCATCGTTAACTTCAGTGTTGCTTAGTGAGTGCCCAGCCTAAACGTAGGATACTGAACTTGATCTGCTAGGGCTAAAGGTTGCCACACTTCTGAGAGGAGGACACCAATGACCTAGTTGAAAAACAACAAGAAGTGCAGCTACCATAGTGATCAAGAAGTAACGTTACGGATCAGTCAGCAGGTTTGGTATATTTTGCGGGGGTGTGAGGAGTAGATGGATCGATTCAAGACTTTGCTAAGACATGTACTCTTGATTATTATAACCGTGATTACGCTATTTCCGTTTGTATGGATGTTCAGGACGTCAGTTGCCTCCGGTGGCAGCCAATTCACTAGCTCTTTAGTTCCCGAGAACGTAACATGGGAGAACTACAAGACAGTATGGCTTATGACTGATTTCCCACGGTATATGATGAACAGCCTAACGGTAGCCTCTATTAGTACAATACTAAGCATTATAGTAGCAAGCCTGGCCGGTTATGCGCTCTCGCGATTCGTGTTCAAGGGCAAGGCATTCTATAGCCAATTCATTCTTTTTGTGCAGATGTTTCCAGCTATTCTACTTGTCATACCCCTGTTTATGCTCATTCGAAGCTACGGCCTATTGGATAGCTACCTATCATTGGTCATCGCTTATGTTTCTTTTTCTATGCCTTTCTGCACCTGGATGTTAAAGGGGTTTTTTGATGGCATTCCAAGGGAACTAGAAGAAGCAGCGATGGTCGATGGTTGCAATAGGCTCAGTGCCTTTTGCAGGGTTATTATCCCGGTTTCCGCCCCAGGTATAGGCGCAACGGCGATGTACTCATTCTTGTTGTCCTGGAATGAGTACTTGTATGCACTAGTTTTTATGCAGTCATCGAAGAATTACACGCTTCCTGTCGGACTCGGGACTTTCATCAAGCAAACAAGTATTGACTGGGGCCTTTTGATGTCAGGGGCGACCTTAGGTGTCATCCCGGTCTTGTTACTATTTGTGTTCCTAGTACGATATCTGGTTACTGGGCTTACAGCCGGGGCAGTGAAAGGATAGAGTCTGTATCAATGATCCTGGCTCAGACTGTACTTTCGGCTAGGCGTGTACTCCCTTATGACAGCTTCTCCTACAAGGAGCTGGAATATAGCAAGCATTACAGACAGCACGGAGGAAGAGGTTGACGCGAGATGGTTGCCACAGCGTTTTCCTCACGGCTTCTCCTACGAAGGGGGATGGGCGTATAGGTAGTATGTATATGGAATCGTTTACAGCGCTTGTAGGCTAGACAGTCGGAAAAGTAGACTACTTTGGAGGGATTCTAGTGCGTAAGTTGACAGTTGTTGCTGTGTTGCTTTCCTTGCTTCTAGGTGTGGCCAATTGTGTTGCATTTGCCGCCCCAAAACCTGTCGAGATCACGTTCTGGTATATGGGGTGGGGAGTCAACTACGAGTCTGTCATCAAAGACATTATCAGTGACTTTGAGGCAGAGTATCCAAACATCAAGGTTAGGGCAGAAGTAGTGCCGTGGCAGGCTGGATGGTATGAGAAGTTCCTTACTGCTGTCACCGGTAGAGTAGCACCTGACATCAGCGAGGGAGCATCATATCAACCTATCCTCTTTGCAGCGATGAACGAGATACTACCGGTTGATGATATTATCGCTGAGCTTGAGCGAGATGGTAGGGTTGCGGATCTAGCATCACAGAACCACAAGAACTACTATATGGATGGCCACTATTGGGCTGTTCCCATCCAGACCGACCCAAGACTCATGGCGTACAGGAAAGATTTCATCGACGAGGCAGGTATGGGTGTACCTTCAACGTGGGATGAGTTTCTGGCTGTTGCCAAGAAGCTAACCACTGATTTTGACGGTGATGGACGGGTTGATCGATATGGTTTTGCTTACCCCGCCGGCCGAGGTCACCAACCAATGCAGACCCTGCTTACCTTCATGCTGCAGAATGGTGCATATACGCTGGATGAGAATGGCACCCTGGCGTTCGGTAGTGAGAAGACAGTTGAAGCATTGCGATTCCTTACCGACCTGACCCTGAAACATAAAGTTACTCCTCCAGGGATCCTGGACTATGCCGAGTATGCCGATGTGGATCAGTTAGTCTACGACGGCAAAGCTGCCATGGTTTATACCACGGACAACTTCTTTTTCAATGCTATGAACGACGATTTGCCAGTTCTCGATCAGCTAGCGGTATTGCCGCCACTGAAGGGTCCAGAGGGCCATACGGGTCTAGCTGGGTTCACAAACCCAATCATGATCTACAAGCAGACCAAGCATCCTGAGGAAGCCAAAACGTTCTTGCGCTTCTACCTACGTCCTGAGAACCTGGGCCGCTTGTATGCATGCGGTGATTTCCACTGGCCGGCTGAGAAGCAGTTCTTTGCTTTGGAACGCTATCAACAGTCTGAGCCAATCCGAGATATCGCGAATAAGGTTCTTCCCGTAACCCATGACTACACCTACCCATCTGATGCTACTCCAATCATACCTGTGATTGAAGGAGAGCTAATGTGGGCAGATGCCGTGCAATTAGTGCTGGCTGGTAGAATGAGCGTTGAAGAAGCCGTAAGCTTCATTACCGGGAAAATGGAGGAAGCCGTTGAGCTGAACCAGTAAGGCCCGAAGTAAGCTCGCGTAGAGGATGCACCGGAGTTGCTCTGGAGGGCGCTTGTTCGCTCCCAGAGCAACTTCTAACCTTAAGATAATATACATGTCAATTGAGATTGTCTGGTCCACAGAAAGGGGTTGGGTCCTTGCTTACTGATGGTGACAAATGGCTACCATATAAATTCATTGCTCCATCGATAATATGTCTGCTCTTAATCAATGTATTTCCGCTGTTTTACGGTATCGGGTTAAGCTTCTTTCGATTTCAGCGCTTCGGCACCGTAAGGAAGTTTGCAGGCTTGGCTAACTATGTGAGAGCCCTTGCCGCAGGATCCCAGTTTTGGGAGGCTTTAGGACACAGTGCGATATTTAGCATACTGACTACTGCTGGGAGTTATTTTATCGGGTTGGTGCTGGCGCTCCTGTTAAATGGCGAGATCAAGGGCCGCAACCTTTACCGAGCATTAATACTGCTGCCATGGGTGATGCCATCTGCCGTCATCGCCTTGGTCTGGCGTTGGCTCTACAATGATACCTATGGCATCATCAACATAATCCTTACCCAGTTGGGCATTATCAGTGAACCAATACAATGGCTAGGGAACCCAGATCTAGCTCTTTATTCCGTAACTTTAGTTAATATATGGAAAGCATATCCGTTTATGATGGTTGTGCTGTTAGCAGGGCTGCAGGCGATACCGGGAGACTTGTATGAGGCAGCCTCAATTGACGGAGCAAGTCGCTGGCAGACCTTTAAGAGCATTACCTTCCCATTGCTGGGAAATGTAACCTTAATCTCGACTCTTCTGATGTTCATTTGGACCTTCAACTACTACGACCTTATTGCTTTGATGACTGGCGGGGGACCGGCGTTTTCATCCCACGTATTAGCTACGCACGCGTACGAGACGGGTTTCATGAGGATGGATTACGGTTTGGCTGCTGCTATTTCTACTATAATGCTGATTATGCTGTTCGTTTTTAGTATCGTCTATTTTCGCGTATATCGGAAGGGTGCGTCTGAAGCGTAGGAAGTGTACGCCAATGGTGAAAAAGTGCATACTAGAAGGCACCCAGGAGGTGGTAAGTGCCGTTTACAACAAAATGACGGTTAAGCAGGATAGACATACGGCCTCATCGGCAGTCGTCCTTGTCGTGAGACCACGACAACCAGAGGTAGAAGGTGAGGCCCTAGATTCGTCACAAAAACACGAGCTCATTCGGTTTGGGGTCAGCTAGAATAGACGTCCTTAGTGAAGAGGGGAGTGATGCTTATCCGGTTCCAGGTCTACTTGTGTTTCTGTCCATATTCACCTGATCTCACCCTCGCAAAGGGATTCTTCTCCAGAGAAGCTATCAGTTTTTCATCATCCACATGGGTGTAGATTGTGGTCGTGGCAATGTTCTCATGGCCCAATAGCCGCATTAGTGTTCGTAAGTCCTCACCATTTAGGTAAAGGGTCGTAGCGAAGGTGTGTCGCAGCTTATGTGGGGTGAGCATCAGCTTCTTGCTTTCCGGTAGGTCGGTGAGCTCCACATATTCTTTTAGCTTCTGTTGAATGGCTCGAGGCGTGATCCTAGTATATCTGTTTCCAAGGAAAAGCGCCAAGCGGTGCTGACCCTTGGCCTTATCTCTAGGCCGCACCCTCTTGTAATTGGCCACAGCTTCTCTTACAGCCGGGGGGACCGGTACAGGCCGATTCTTCCCGCCTTTACCACCGGTAACTCGATAGAACCTGGTTTCGCGCCCGATATCATCGACATTCATCTGAATGACTTCAGCGATCCGCAGTCCCATACTAAGCATAATCAGAAAGATTGCGTAGTCTCGTTCTGAGCCATGGCGACGCACAGTATCAAGGAAGTGGAAAGCCTCCTCTGCAGTCAAATGTAACGGTGCTTCATTGCGATGGATAGTCTTGGTCTCCAGGTCATAGACTAGAGAGGGGTCTCGCAACAATTGGTGATCGAAAAGGTATTTGAAGAACCGTCTTACAGCCACGATCTTTCGGTTGATTGTGGTCTGGGCATAGCCCTGAGTCTCTTTCAGAAAAAGAAAATATCCGACCAGGTCATCAGGTCTGATAGCTTCAAGATCAACTGTAAAACCATCCAATAGGCGACTAGAGTCGCTATCTAATCGCTGGTCATTAGCCTCCAAAGCTGCCTCTAGCTGGCCATATGCGATTCTGCCGTTGCGCGGTGGCGTCACGCAAGGGCACCGAGCGAGGACTAGATGCAACTTCAGAAGCCTTAGGTCGGATCTGTAGGCCTTTGCGGTATTGAGGCTCTTACTAATGCCTAGAGCAGCGATGAATCTCTCTACTTGTAGGTCAAAATCCAGCACACGCAATACCTCCGGTAAGCTCTATTCACATCCAAACGATCATCAAGTGATCCTATAGATCTATTCAAGTAGTTAGCAAGGATTTCCTCTGAATCAGTGGGGAAGACCTCAATGGAATGGGACGGGCAGTTCATATTAGGTCTATCGCCATTATCATCGTCGTGGAAAGCCCTGCAGGAGGCACGTATTTGGGTTCAAAATCTAGGGCACCTATTAAAACCCGCATCACTTCGCAGAAGATATATTATGCGAAGTGACGAGAGTGATACTTGTTCCCCATAGAGCCCACTTGTGTTCCGCTGAAGAATCGGTACTTGGTCTGTGGTATCTACATCGGTATGATCAGGGTCTGGCCGGGCTTGAGATTCACCGACTCCAATTCATTCATCTGCTTAATCTGATAGATGGTCTTGCGGGGATCAATTCCGGGTTTGACCTTCCTGGCAATGGTCCATAGAGTGTCTCCTCGGCTTACAACTACAGTTGCGTAATTGGGCTCTGGCTCACTGTAGGATGTTATCCCAGCAAAGATGCCGGCGGCTACTACCGTGGCGCCGACGATCAATAGTAATGTAATCTTCATCGGGTCGGCTAATCCCGAAGGTTGACAGCGACCGAGTTGAGCAACTGTTGGTGTCTTTCGTCGAGCCCGATCTCCTCGAATTGTGACGGCATCGTTTGTCGAACATGTCCGACTGAGTTCCACCGCCATTGCAGTCACCTCCGGAACTAATGTGCTGGGCGAACAACTGTGCCTAGCCATAGCTTATCACGAACAATTGTTGCCGTCAAGACTCATCTCCTGAAAAAGGATTGCATCAAGTTCGGCAAGATGCCTACGATATCTGCGAACGGGCGTTTGCAAATGGGATTGTACCTGTGCTATAATATAGGCGCGCGTTTGGAGCGGAGTTCTGCCAAGTTAGAGCCTCGGGAGGGAGCCACCAATGCAAGAGCTCACGGAACGACAGCAACAGGTGTTGGATTTTATTAAGGAGCAGGTTAAAGAAAAGGGTTATCCACCGTCTGTTCGGGAGATAGGAGCTGCTGTTGGGTTGCGGAGCAGCTCAACGGTACATGGTCATCTAAGACGCCTAGAAAGGAAAGGCTATATTCGACGTGATCCCACGAAACCCCGTGCTATTGAGATTCTCAATGACGAGGAGATGGCTGAAAGCCAGATCATGAAAGATCTAATTGCGGTACCGATTGTGGGTAATGTCACAGCAGGGCAACCCATTTTAGCAGTGGAAAACGTGGAAGATTATTTTCCCCTGCCTCGGGATTTTGCGTCTGATGAGGCCACTTTCATGCTGCGTATACAGGGAGACAGCATGATTGAAGCTGGGATTCTCGATGGCGATTATGTGGTCGTCCGTCAGCAGCCTGATGCCATTAATGGAGACATCATAGTGGCTCTCTTGGAGAATGAAGCCACTGTCAAGCGATTTTTCAAAGAACCGGACCATATCCGCCTGCAGCCGGAGAATCCAGTCTATGAACCGATCATCACCACCGATGTTCACATATTGGGAAAAGTGATCGGAGTCCTACGACGGCTACACTAGGGACCCGACTCAACCAGGAGAAATCGTTTTTTCACGTCAAGGGGCGAACCGGCGTCATTATCAGCTTTACTGGCACCGGTCCCCTTGTCCAGAAGACTCAGCGGGTTATGCCCTGTAAGTTTGCATCCTCGTATTCGTCCTTGGTAATAAAGGTGCCATTCTCCAACTGCTTGTTTACTACCCTGTACATTCCGTCGAATTCGAGACGCAGCTGCATGCGGTTAAAACAGTCGTTCCCAATGACAGTCTTGTTGATGAACATCTGGTAATCATGACTGCCATCGTCTTCCCGCTGTATCTCAGAGGATTTGCGAAGACGTAATGCCAGCCTTTCTCCGCATTTGTCACACTGCAGATACACCCAGACTGCATCCTTCGTAACTTGAATACCACTCTGCGCCGAGGTTGGTGCCGGTGATATGAACTTGTTCACTAACCTTGCCAAGAAGCCCAATCCTAAACCTCCATTGTCCGCTCTGTGTCCCAATTAAGACCATCGATCAATCTGTTCTGGGGGTCCGAACTGCCTGGCGTGCGTAGGGCGAGCATCTCTGTCGAACCGATACCCAGCAATGTGAAGAACATTTCTAGAGCCTGTTTGAGTCCCCGCTGCTCGGGGCTAACAGTCTGATCGGAATCAAAAAGAGGTAGTTTGGCATACTCCTTCGCGGCAATGTCATACGCCAAGTCTACCCCTTTTTCATCCACAAGCTCCATCAGTTCACTGTATTTCTCTCGTCGCGTCTCTGCCTGAAGTCTCCAGAAGTCGGGGTTGGAGGTCAAGCTGCTTGCCAGAAG
>JAAZLW010000256.1 GCA_012799135.1 Bacillota bacterium
ATCTATTGAAGAACTAGCAGACGAATTCAACGTACCTACGCCTTGTCTAATGTCTACAATCCCCATGCTTGCAAGATATATTAGTGCTTCCCGAACCGTTGTCCTGGATACGTTAAATTCGTCTGCTAGTTCTTCAATAGATGGCAACATAGAGCCAGGGAGCAAATCCTGCTCGACAATTAGCTTCCTAATTCGTTCAATGATTTCTTCAGATCTGGTCTTACGTGGATAGGTCATGCTGCACACCTCATACATCTGATGAGTACTTCAATCATCTAATGACTTAATTGTAGCATATTCTGGATCTCCAAGTCAAGGGCAAGTATAGCCCATTTCCAACGATTGAGAGTCTTGGGTTGCCCTACAGTAGTGAGCGGTACTTCCAAATATTCGGCTACCTCGATATTATCGAATCCAATCACAGCGATATCCTCGGGAACCTGCAATCCAATCTGGCGTATACCGTGCAGAGCACCACTAATTCCCTGCAGGGCACTCATTTGAACCCACTCATCGCGATATTCAAGACCATTAGCTTTCAAAGCATCTTTATACGCCTGCAGAGCGACTTTGCGTCGGTTCGATGGATGGCTGGCAATGTAACCAATTCTCTCATGCCCTATTTGGATCAGATAGTCCAGCAAATCACGAACACCGTTATAGTCCTCTGTCACAACACTAGATGACTCAACACCATTGAGTTCCCGCACAATCGAGACGATGGGAATACCACTTCGTTGAACAGCCCTGTAGGTCTCCCCATTGTCCGCTTCCGGAATAGGAGCAATGATTATGCCTCCAATATTCTGTTCTATCAGATCCGCGAGAACTCGACTCTCCTCATTTTCATCGTAAAATGTATTAAAGAGCATCACCTGAAAGCCAGCTTTCCGACACGTAGTCTCAACCGCTCTCGTAATCTCTGCATAAAATGGGTTGCTAATATCAGGTAAGACTAAGGCTATTTGGGAGTGCCGACTGCTGACCCGGTTTTTCACATAGATGCCAGAGCCAGGCTTTGTGTATAGCAATCCTTCATTGGCTAACAGCTGAATAGCTTGTCGCACTGTAGGGACTCCAACTTCAAACGATTTGGCCAAAGCTCTTAGGGAAGGGATACTCTCTCCGACAGCATATCTCCCTTCGTTGACTTCTGTCCTAATGGCACTGGCCACTTTTTCATATAGGTGCTCCGGGTTGGCTTTTTCAGTCACGATTGTTCCCCCTCCAAGATGCACATCTGTCTGTGCCGCACAGTTCTCGCTCAGTTATCTCTTCGTCATATTACAGTTTCGACCTATGTTCTTGGATTCCTTCTCTCCATTTTGACTTTTTTGTGGATACTATCACAGCTTGCGATTCCTATCCACAATAATGTCATATCTAGGGAGGAATGTCCGACATACACGGCGAACATAGACAGAGTCACTGTAGAACACGCCCTTTCACTGTGCTTATACAGTTTGACGCGGTAACTGGCCCGCTCAGGGCAAGCAAACACAGAGCAGAACACTGAACTCGTTTCCACGCAGATCGCAATGACTAAGAAAGGGATGATAAACACTCAAGAGGTGAACAGCTCAAACTAACCAGGCCAATCAGAGCATTGGAAAGGTGGGTAATTGATGAGCAACAGGGATCTACGGCAATTGGTGCATGGGCCGGTAACTGTGGTTTTCACTCCCTTCGATGAAACAGGAGACCACATCAATGAAGATGCGCTTAGGGAAAATGTCAGATACATGATTGATCATGGGATCAAGACTGGTTCCGGCATGCTGGTCGCCGGAGGTAGTACCGGGAACTGTTACGTGCTCTCCCTTGAGGAGCGCAAGCGGGTTTTCGAGATCATTATTGATGAAGCTAAAGGACAGGTACCTGTTATTTGTGGTGCAAATCATACCAGTACTCGTTCGGCGATTGAACTAAGTCGTTATGCAGAGGAACTCGGTGCAGATGGGATCTTACTAACCCCACCTTACTATTGGGCCTCTATCGCTGATGAGACTATTTTCGCCCATTACAAAGCGGTATCCGATGCCATTGACATTGGAATCATGATCTACAACAACCCGGTGATCATCAACAATGATCTGTCATTGGATCTACTGCTCAGGTTAAGTGAATTGGAGAACATCCAGGCACTCAAAGAATGTACCGGGAATCATATCAAGTATTCAAGAGTGATTGATAAGCTAGGCGATAAGCTGGCCATCGTCAATGGTGCCGGCGAGTGGTTTGAACCTACAAGCTATCAAATGGGGACTACAGCTTTCATCAGCGGATTTGCTAACTTCGCTCCTGCACTATGTGTAGAGATCCACAAGGCGAGTATGGCAAGGGACTACGAACTTGCCAAAAAAGCAGCCAACCGCCTCAGGCCTCTTCTGGAAATCCGCTCTCGCTATGTGAGCCAAGCTGGACCCACTCAGGGAGCCAGAGCATATGAGGAAATGGCTCGAATACTGGGGTTCCGCATAGGTGGTACGCGGTTGCCGATTTTGCCCGTTCCTCAGTGGTTCCATGCAGAAATAAAGGTTGCCCTTGAAGAAGGCGGATTCAGGAAGTAAGTCACCCGTAGACTCAGTCAGGCATGGTAACTATGAAGTCAATAGGGACAGACTGGAAGGATCGTATCCAGTTCTGTCCCATCGTCTTACTTCCGATAGCAAGGCAGGCTACCCATCTACTAGTGGGAGGCGGGCAGTATCACGCTTTTCGCTCATCTGCGTCGGGAATGTAGGAAGTAATGTCATCAACACAGTAAAGAAGGAGAGTGCATTACCATATGAGCTAGCGCAAATACTCTCTAAGCACATCCCGGGTAATGGCTCCGATTGTCTCCGCGACATCGACCGGGATCGATTGCCTCGTGGGCAAAGTAACTACCCGTGCACAGACATCTTCAGTTACCGGACAGTGAAAGGGGCCCTTCAAGTGTTCGAATACGGGACTTGCATATAATGGCCTCGGATAAGCTATCCCTACGGGAACCCCTCTTTCCTTCAACTGAGCAACAATCTCATCCCTTTGAGAAGCAAGCCGCTTCGGCAACAGGAAGGAGTAAACATGAAAAGCACTCCATGCATTGGGTTTTTCGCCGGGAAGCTGCAGATCCAAATCCGACAGAGCTTCTGTATAGATCGCGGCCCTATGCCTTCGCATTTCATTGAAACCATCGAGCTTTCTTAGCTGGACCAGTCCTAGGGCAGCCTGCAGTGATGTCATCCGATAGTTGTAACCGAGCCGCTTGATTATGCCCCAAGTATCCTCCCCTTGGTGCCGAACCGCTCGGCAAATCTCAGCTAGTTGCCTATCACTAGTAGTCACCATGCCACCTTCTCCAGTGGTCATGTTCTTGGATTCGTAAAAACTGAAGCAAGCAGCGTCAGCAACATTTCCCAACCGCATATCCTTATACCTAGCCCCATGCGCCTGACAGGCATCCTCAATAAACAGTAAATCATGCTCGGCTGCCAATTCCCTTAAAGGGTCTAGATCGGCAGGATGCCCAAACATATCCACGGCCATGATCGCTTTTGTTCTGAGCGTGATCTTGCGAGCAGCGTCCTCCACTGCCAGACAAAAAGTCTCGGGTTCTATGTCAGCAAATACCGGAATCGCCTGTTGCTGCATGATCGGCCCCACTGTGCCGATGAAGGTGAAAGCCGGCACAATCACCTCATCTCCAGAACCAATGCCGGCAGCAGTCAGGACTGTGTGGAGTGAAGCAGTGCCGGAGTTTACTGCTATAGCGGCTGAGGCACCCACATAATCTGCAAAGGCTTCTTCAAATTTTCTTACCAGATCACTGCTAAACTGTGTCAGCCGGCCAGATTTGATCACCTGACTCACCATCTGTACCTCTTCTTGATCAAATAAGGGACCGAAATGCAGTCCCTCGGGTAGCATGAGTCTACTGTCTTTTCCCATGATAGCACCTCCGATTATCAAGCATCCCCCAAATCATTTGACCTTGTCTTAGTATAGCTCATCAATGTACTGCGTACTAGGTCACCTGGATCCCTGCCCAGTAGCAGTAACAGGAAAACATCAAGTCTGACAGCTTTTCGAGTTTCCCATTCGCCACAGCTCAGTATACTTCCTTTCATATGCACAGCGGAAACACAATGAGAGTATCTACTACAAGAAAAATACTCAACATTCGCACTTCCTTGCAGGTAACCGTCTACTGCTAGAGAATACCTCTATAGGCGAATTAGTACCTGGTACTAAAACGATCTTTGCGGGGGCGATATCTATGAAAGGGCAAGTGCAAATCGACACGGAGCTCTGTAAAGGCTGTGGCTTATGTGTGTTCTTTTGCCCCAAAAGCGTACTGGATTTGACTGGTAAGGTCAATAGCAAGGGGTAC
>JAAZLW010000257.1 GCA_012799135.1 Bacillota bacterium
CCCGCCGTACGGACTCTGCTGCCATGCGGGCAATGTGATAGAGATAGTGCCTGTATTCCCATAACCTAAAACAGACAAAGCCATCCAGAATCAAGAGGTCTTCACCGTTTAGGTAATCCAGTAAGGCATACATAATGCTTGCTTTGGATTGGAGACGGGCCTCATTGGCTAATTTCAAAGGGCTATTTCCTTGGAGAATAGACAACGTTTCGGCGAGAATGGCTATCTGTTCCTCTTTTGTTTGGGAAGAATGGTCCTTATCGATTAGCCTAATGAGTAAGGCCGGTTCATAGTGAGTTACGATGAAATCAGTTAGAGAACTGGCTATGTAATATATTTGCACGCTCCTGCATGAATCATTTTCCGATAGATGACAAACAATCAAGCCTCGGCCTGCACAGTTATGCTTACAAATCTGGGGAGCATCTTCTGGGTGAAGCTGGTCAAGAGTGTCCTTGAGACTCTGATGGAGAGTATTTGTCAGCATGTCGTTTTTTAGCACAATGGTGATCACCAAGTTGCCCCCTTTCCTTTACCAGTTAATATATGTGGGTATTGAGCCTCATATACTTGGCGGACAGTACGGCGTTACCTGCAGTTCTCCCGCTGTAGGAACCTCCCACACCTCCCTGGAACCCTTGACAGGTGCGTCCTAGAGAGGTATAATTGGGCACAATAGAAAAAGACGATGAAAGGGAAGAGTATAGTGTTTGCTCCCGGCAGGGATGGGGTGTCAAGGACTGAAAGCACTCCTCGGGTAGGACACTGGAAAACCACCCTGGAGTTATCGGGTAGAAAGAGTGCTCCGGCATTTTAGTAAACTCGGTCGGGAATTGCCCGTTATCGCATCAATGAGTGGATCGGTGTTGCTAACACCTGCGGGATGGTAGAAGCCGATTAATCAGGGTGGAACCGCGAGCTAAGCCTCGTCCCTACTAAGGGACGGGCTTTTATTTTATTAACTAGAGTGAGGTGTAGTAATGGCAGTGAAGATTACGCTTCCTGATGGAAGTATCAAAGAGTATGAGGGCTCAGTAAGCGCACTAGAGGTTGCCGAATCCATCAGTCCTAGATTAGCAAAAGCAGCCATAGCTGCCCGGGTACAAGGTGTCATACAGGATCTTGACACAGAGATTCAAGAAGACAGTCACCTTGAGATTATCACCCTTGAGCAACCGGAAGGTCTTGAGATTCTGCGGCATAGTGCCGCGCACATAATGGCAGAAGCCGTCAAGCGCCTTTATCCAGAAGCCAAATTGGCCATCGGCCCAGCCATCGAAAATGGATTTTACTATGATTTCGATGTACCCGAGAGTTTCTCACCTGAGGATTTGGGCCGCATTGAAGACGAGATGCGGAAAATTATCAAGGAAGATAAGGAGTTTAGCCACTGGGAGCTAGACAAGGAGACAGCTATTCGGGAATTTGCCACTCAAGGGGAAGAATACAAGGTTGAGCTTTTGCAGGATATGGATGATGACAAGGTGAGTATCTACCGACAAGGAGATTTCGTTGACCTATGCCGGGGACCCCACCTACCTTCTACCGGTAGATTGAAAGCTTTCAAACTCCTCAATGTAGCAGGAGCCTATTGGCGGGGAGATTCTAACCGTCCAATGCTGCAAAGGATTTATGGAACGGCTTTTGCCCGGCAAAAGGATTTAGACGAGTACATTCAGCGCTTAGAGGAAGCGGCTCGTCGTGATCATCGTAGACTAGGTAAAGAGCTTGATCTTTTTAGTCTCCAAGATGAAGGCCCTGGGTTTCCTTTCCTACATCCCAAAGGTATGGTGATTTGGAGAGCTTTAGAGGACTTTTGGCGCCAAGAGCACCGGCGCCGGGGTTATCAGGAGATCAAGACCCCCATTATCCTTAGTGAGTCACTTTGGAGGCAATCAGGTCACTGGGATCATTATCGGGAAAATATGTACTTCACAGAGATAGACAACAATACCTATGCCATCAAACCCATGAATTGTCCAGGTAGTGTGTTGCTCTACAGGCGACGACTGCAAAGTTATCGGGACTTGCCTTTACGCTACTGTGAGTTAGGTCTTGTCCATCGTCATGAACTATCCGGCACGCTTCATGGGCTTATGCGAGTTCGCTGTTTCCATCAAGATGATGCCCATATCTTTATGCTGCCGTCACAGATTCAAGAGGAAATTGAGGGTGTTATTGAATTTATTGACCATGTTTATCGGGACATTTTTGGTCTAAG
>JAAZLW010000258.1 GCA_012799135.1 Bacillota bacterium
CCGGTCGAAGCTTGTTCTCTTGCCAGTGTACCGACCAGTCGACCGTCTCTCAGGACAGTCACACGGTCCGAAATCTGCTGAACTTCATCTAACTTGTGACTGATAAAAATGATAGCTTTGCCTTCTTGGCGCAAAGAAAGGAGCAATTCAAACAGGGCCTGGCTTTCGCGATCAGACAGGGCACTGGTAGGCTCATCCAAGATTAGAACATCGACATCCATGGAGAGTATCTTGGCAATTTCAACCATTTGGCGAGTTGCAAAAGGTAACATCGATACTTTCGTCCTAGGATCCACCTGCACTCCAAACCTCTGAAAGACTGCCTCGGTCTGTTCCTGCATCTCACGCCATTTGATGAACCCAAGGGGACCTGTGGGCTCCCGATTCACGAACACATTATGCTGAACTGACATATTATCCGATAGGCTAAGCTCCTGATGGACGATTCCAATACCACGTAGAAACGCGTCGCGGGGGCTGTTCGGACGCATCTCCTCTCCTTGAACCCATATTGTACCACTGTCCGCCCGGTGAATACCGCCGATTATTCTCATAAGCGTTGACTTGCCTGCACCGTTTTCACCACAAACGGAGTGAATTTCCCCATAATGAAAGGACAAGGAGATATCGTCTAGAACCTTATGACCCCCGAACGATTTGCTGATCCCCTCAACACGGACAGCCGTTGTCATACTGTCACACTCCTGGTCTGTGCAATTCTCTCCTGCACAATGTTTAACGCCAAGGCAACGATAAGGATGATGCCACTGATCGCACTTTGCCAGTTTTGCGAGCCGTTTAACATGATAAAGGCGTTGTTAATCAGTGCAACTAATGTCACGCCGAGGAAAGTACCAAGGATATTACCCTTCCCACCGGCTAGACTCGCCCCTCCTACCACGGCGGCAGCAATTGCCCGCATCTCAGCCCCAATACCAAAGCCAGCATGCCCCATGGCCAGACGGCTTGTCATCATGATTGCCGCCAACCCCGCTGTGGTGCTACAGATAACGTAACCGATGACAGTCACTACGGTTGTGGGCAAACCCGACAGAAACGCCGCATCGGAGGAGTTGCCGATGTAAAACATTTGCTTGAAAAGCTTCATTCGATCTACCAGCACCCCAAACGCGATGCAGATAAATACAGCGATCAGTACGTTGTTGGGCAATCCTAGCGTACGTCCACGGCCGAAGGCTACGTACGATTCAGGGAGCTTATTGACAAAATACCCACTAGTCATAACATAGCTCATGCCCCGGAAAATCGACATAGAACCAAGGGTTGCCACAAACGGTGCTACGTTTACTTTAGCCACTAATATCCCATTAAGCGCTCCAATTGCCACAGCCGTGGCCATGCCGCTCGCAATCGCAAGCGGCACTGCCACGCCTCCTTGCAGGAGCAATGTCGTAACAATACCCGTGAATGCCATAACCGAGCCAACAGAAAGATCAATCCCACCCTGGATAAGAACTATAGTCATGCCCAGGGCAAGCAGCAGATCATACGACATTCCGATCAAGATAGCTTCTAGATTAGAGTAGTTGAGAAACGCTGTCCCTTTTATGATTCCCATCGCCACAATGAGAAAGCAAATCAGAGTCAATAAAGAGGTGTTTCGAGTTACCTTCAGAAACCTCATAGCCTTCACTACCCTTCACCAGGCTAATCCCTTACTACCCTCCAACCAAGTGCTGAACATCGACCGGCAGATCGGAGACCTTTATGAGCTCATTCCCACGCTTGAAATACGGGTCTTCCACGCAAGCTCCGGCAATAGCATCAGTTGGATGACCGTACAAGCCTAAGTCCAGCATAATTCCAACGTTCTCACCATATAAGTCCTCTCTCTCAGGGTGAATCACCATAGGTTCCAGACACTCTGTCAGCCCAGTACCATGGCATGTACTGAAAAAGTGAAACTGCTTCATGTTTTCACCATCGAGAGTAACGGTATTGAAGTAATTCCGCGGTGCCAGATCAATTCGGTTAGATGGGAGATCATTTTCAACAACGTTTTTTAACTCCGCAGCTGCTTTTTCATACCCCGTTTTGAGTATGTCAAAGAACTGTTTCTGCAACTCAGTCCTCTCGCCCATGACGAATGCCCTGCGCGAGACCCCCTTATAACCTTCGTAACTTGGGCTGCAGCCTACTTGAGCAATCTCGCCTTGTTTAATGATTTTGTTCGAAGCCGGCCCAATTATCGTGCGAGTGCGGGCACCCGAACTGACGATAGTCTCGAATCCGACCCCGTCTCCACCGAGAGCTTTCACTACGTAATCACCAACTGCGGCTACCTCTGTTTCCCTCAGGCCCGGACGTGCGACGGCCAGCATGGCCCGTACAGCGGCACACGCGATAGTATTAGCTTGTCTCATGCACTCAAACTCGATATCGGATTTCTCGTAGCGTAGATCGCTCAGGATATCTGATATATCTACGACTTCGACTCCCTCAACTATCTCGTTCTTCAAAACATTGTAGAATTTGACAGGAACAATATCTAGGGAGGTTAGCATACCGATCCGTCTAAGGTTTTCCCCACCGTATTCTCTAATAATGCGGACCAGCGATTCAGGAGCCAGACCCTCATAGTACTCATCGGGGATGCTGAATTCCTCGACAAAGTACGTCTCCAGATCTAGACCAGACTCTTCAGCAAGGATACCTGATTCCGGACCGGCGATTATTAAGGGTCTTTTCCCCGGGGCAATCAAGCCAGAGGCCCTCTCAATCGTCGGGTTATAGCCGGTCAGATACAACCCATCGCCGGGCATCTCTCGGTACCAATAAAAGAAACCTAGATCAATTTCCTTTTCTCTAAGCCCGGCGTGAACTTGCTCGTAACGCCTCTCATACTCCACTATAGGAATGCGAATTGACACATCGATCTTCGGCCGATACCTAGCGACGATACTATCGATTTTGTCGAAGTCTTTCGCTTGTAGCATCCGTCTAGATGTAGTCATTCTGTGATAATGTCATGTTGAACCTATTCTGGTAAAATGTCACTCATGAGAGCGGAGACATTCAACATGACTCAGCAAGAAATGAAGAAGTTACGGGTCATTGATCAAACCATTGCA
>JAAZLW010000259.1 GCA_012799135.1 Bacillota bacterium
AACCCCATGGGGCATATCTCATCTAAAAGAAAAAACCATACTTGACATAGCATACACCGAGTAGTATAGTTATGCATGTATCATGTGAGATTATGCGAGGGGGTTGTTGTAATGAAAAAATCGACTGCTATGCTCTTAGTATGTATGACACTTATTCTATCGATAGGTTCCACCGCCATTGTGGGTGCAAAACAAGTTTTGAAAGTTGGGACCAGTGCAGATTTTCCACCTTTTGAGTTTCAAGATGAGAAGACCGGAGCTTACTTAGGATTTGATGTTGATTTGATCCATGCGATCGGCAAAGCTGCCGGCATGGAAGTAAAGATCGTCAATACCGCGTGGGATGGATTAATTCCAGGCCTTTTGACCGGTAACTTCGACTGCATCATATCTGCTATGACCATTACAGAAGAACGCCTTAAGGCAGTCGCCTTCTCAGATCCATATTTCTCTGCCAGTCAAGTCATAGTAACTAAGGCTGATGACTCTTCTATTCAGACAGCAGATGATCTCAAGGGCAAGATGATTTCGGTGCAGATCGGCACGACCGGTGACCTGGAAGCATCGGAGATTGAAGGCGCCACAGTCAAACGGTTTAACCTGGCCCCTGATGCCATCCAAGAAGTGCGCAATGGAAGCGTTCCAGCTTGTATCATTGACCTGGCAGTAGCAGAGGAAATGTCCAAGGAATACAAGGACATCAAATTCGGGGAGCCCATCACCACAGAGAACTACGGTATTGCCATACGGAAGAACAATACGGAACTTGTGGAGAAAATCAATCAGGCATTGGTTGCTATCAAAGCTTCCGGAGAGTATGATAAGATATATGCTGATTGGTTCTAAATGAACTGATCTGACTAACTATGATTTCTGTCAGACTTAACTATGAATCGGTCACGGTGACCTGAGACCACCGTGACCGGTCTTCATGCCATGCCAGATGTTGGAGGAATTAGTGTGGCCCTTGACTTTTCCATAATCCCAGGCATCATGCCTGCCCTGCTTTTGGGCGCGCGGCTAACTGTACAACTCGCCTTAATTGCGGTAGCAATCGGCCTTATCATTGGATCATTTGTCGGGATTGGTCGTGTCGGCAGCAACAGGGTGGTGCGCATCCTCGCAGGTATCTATGTTGATTTTATCCGAGGCACACCGCTTTTGGTGCAGCTTTTTCTCGTTTATTTCGGCTTACCTCAGATCATAGGTCGCCCTATCCCCCCTCTTACAGCAGCTATCGCGGCTATGGGCATCAACAGTGGTGCATATGTAGCGGAAATTGTCAGGGCAGGGATACAGTCTATAGACAAAGGTCAGATGGAAGCAGCTAGATCGGTCGGGCTTACTTATTCCCAGTCTATGCGATATATCATTTTCCCTCAGGCCTTCAGGCGAATCATACCACCTCTGGGGAATGAGTTCATTGCGCTGCTGAAGGAAACGTCTTTAGTGTCAGTCATAGCTTTGGAAGACTTGCTTCGCAAAGGGCAGGTAGTTATCACAAGGACCTTTAGGCCTTTTGAAGTCTATATTGTCGTGGCCCTGATCTACTTAGTAATGACACTGGTCATCTCCAGGTTGGTAGCCTGGTCGGAAAAGAGGTTGAAGGTAGTTGATTAGAACTTCCGGACTAAAGAAGTCTTTTGGGAACAACCATGTGCTTCGTGGAATCGATGTCAAGATTAAGCCTCATGAAGTAGTCGTGGTCATCGGTCCTTCTGGATCCGGAAAGAGCACATTTTTGCGCTGCCTCAACCTCCTGGAGAAACCTACTGCCGGTCAGATCTTCTTTCGGGGCCAGTGTATTACCGACCCACATGGAAACATCAATGAAGTACGGAGAGAGATGGGTATGGTCTTTCAAAGATTCAACCTCTTCCCCCATATGACTGTGCTGGATAATATCACTTTAGGGCCGACAAAGGTACGGGGCGAATCCCTAAAAGAAGCCCGGGCAACTGCCCGGGATCTCTTAAGCAAGGTTGGCATCGCCGAAAAAGAGAATGCTTACCCTTCAGAACTGTCCGGTGGCCAGCAGCAACGGGTAGCCATCGCTAGAGCACTGGCCATGAAGCCCACGGCCATGCTATTCGATGAAGCCACATCGGCTTTGGATCCGGAGATGATCGGCGAGGTACTGGATGTTATTCGCACACTCGCCCAGGAAGGCATGACCATGGTCGTCGTTACTCACGAGATGGGCTTTGCCAAGGAAGTGGGAGATAGAATCATCTTCATGGACGAAGGTGTAATAGTGGAAGAGGGCCCACCGGAAGAGGTCCTGGAAAGGCCGCAAAATCCCAGAACACAAGCCTTCCTGAGCAAGGTATTGTAGTCTCCTTACAATCATGGAGCTGTTGGGCCTACATGATCTAGCCATCCAAAGAAGCAAAATACTCTCTTAAGGCTTTAACAACCAACATCGCTACTGTAGCGCCAGGATCCTGTTTGCCTATGGCTTTTTCCCGGTAATAACGAGCTCGGCCATGCTCCGCCATCATATCTTTTGTAGCTTCCAACCCAGCCTGTGAGGCAGCATAGGCCTTCTCAAAGGCCGGGGCGTAGGCTTCACCGGCTTCATTACTAGCCTTTAGTGCCTCCATCGCTGGGACCAATGCATCCAGAATCGTCTTTTCTCCTACCTTTGCCTTTCCCCGCTCCATTATGCCCTTGACTGCTGCCTCACCCATGTCGACCAAGTCGCCAAGATCAATTGTCTGTTTGCCAGCTACACTCTTACCCGCCCGTATAAAGGCTGTGGCCATTAGTGTTCCCATGGTTGAGGGGGCAGCATTATTGAAAGCCATCCCTGCTTGGACCAGCACCCTGCCGATATCCGCCGACTCGGATTCATTGATCGCCTTAGCGGCTTCCGTAAAGCCCTTGGTCATGGAAAGACCCAGATCTCCATCACCCAAAGCCTGATCCAGTTCGATTAAGTAATCCTGATTAGCTACCATGGCATCCCGAATGCAGTTTACCATGGCCTGTATATTCTGCATTGCTAAAGTCATTACTACTTACCCCCTTAGCGACGAAAGTCAGGCTGGGCATAAAACGGAGAGTATGCTGGTGCATCCAGTAGCCTTTTTAGTTCTTCATCTAGCTTCACTAGAGTAATCGACATACCGGCCATCTCCATCGAGGTGGCAAACTCACCGACGTAGTTACGATATACCTTGATGCCTTTCTCTAGCAAGATTGCATCGACCTTCCGGTAGACAATATAGAGCTCTTCCAGGGGAGTTGCACCCAAACCGTTTACCAATACAGAAACCTCGTCTCCACGAGTATAGGGACCATCGGCCAAAA
>JAAZLW010000260.1 GCA_012799135.1 Bacillota bacterium
CGATACCAATGGCGGTTCTTTGCCTTGGGAGGTGGAAGAGGCGACGAAGGCAGCGGTCGCGGCCATAGATGCCCCAGTGGGAATTCATATCCACAATGATGCCGGGCTAGCTGTCGCCAATACCCTGGTTGCAGTCCATGCCGGTGCGGTTCATGTGCAGGGTACCATCAATGGATATGGCGAACGTTGCGGCAATGCCGATCTCTGCAGTATCATTCCCAATCTCCAACTCAAAGCGGGAAAGGCCTGTCTTGTACCTGAGAATCTGGGTCAGCTAACCAGTTTGTCCAATTTCGTCAGTGAGATGGCCAATCAGGTACCCAATGACAAGCAGCCTTTTGTGGGTAAGAGTGTCTTCTCCCACAAAGGTGGTCTCCATGTCAGTGCCTTAATGCGCCACCCCGAAACCTATGAGCATGTGCCACCCGAGTCTGTAGGCAATCGGCGGCGAGTATTAGTTTCTGAGCTATCTGGGTCAGCCACCATCATCTATAAGGCCCAGGAGTATGACATACCCATGGAGCCGAGCTCTGCAAATCTGCGAAGCTTGGTGGAAGTAATCAAGGATCTGGAGTATCAGGGATACCATTTCGAAGGTGCGGAAGCTTCTTTTGAGATCATGTTAAAGAAATCCCTGGGTCTACATAGTCCCTCTTTTCAGCTGGAAGGACTGCGGGTGATTATTGAAAAGCGCCACCAGGAAGAGGAACCCACTGCCGAAGCTACTGTCAAGGTCAGAGTGGGGGATTTGGCTCTACACACTGTAGCTGAAGGTAATGGGCCGGTCAATGCCTTGGATAACGCCTTACGGAAAGCTTTGGAGAAGGTCTACCCCCGGCTGAGGCAAATCCGGCTTACCGACTACAAGGTCCGGGTACTGAATGAGCGGCGGGGTACCGGTGCTAAGGTAAGGGTGCTGATCGAGTCTACCGATGGCAAGCAAACCTGGGGCACTGTGGGTGTATCCACTAATTTGATTGAAGCTAGTTGGCGAGCCTTGGTAGATAGCATCGAATATGGGTTGACCCATACTGGGGCTCTAGAGAGCGATACCACGCGTGCCTTCTAGTCGAAACTGGGCCACCCGTAGGAGGTTGGAATCGGCGTCTTCCCTCTTGGCATACTAGTTCTTCTCTCCCCGTAAGATGAATAAGGATATCACCGTGACAAGAGTCAGGTGATCCAGGGGGTAGCAAGAAGAGCTGCTGGGAAGGGATTGACGCCGATGGTTATGGAGGGGCAAAAGCGGCTGGAACTTATCTTGCTGATGATCTGCGCCGGCTGTCTCATATTGCTTGGGGCGAGTCGGTGGGGATGGGTATTATCGGCCGGGGATGTGAATACAGATCCCTACATAGAGATCTATCCAGCTAGGGTTGGGGAGGTAGCTCTGCATGGTGATGAGGCTGAGCTGGGAAGGCTGGAACATGCGGTTTGTGAATCAGATCGCTTGCTCTATCTGGCCGAGCCTCTTATGCAGGGCGAGGATGTTGCAGAACTGCAAAAAGGACTGCAACAACAAGGTATTTACCAAGGGACCATTTCCGGGGTCTTTGATCGTCAGACTATGCAGGCAGTACTGAATTTCCAGCGTCAGCAGGGGCTGCAGAGAGATGGAGTGGTTGGCCTGCAAACATGGCAATCTCTAGCTGACAATTTTCCGGTACCGGTAATTGAGGGTACCAGGCCGATACCGGAGGGAGAGCGCGAAATAGTCATAGACGTATCCCGACTGCAGCTAATTGTCTATATCGATGGGAAGGAATACCAAAGATTTCCGGTAGCCGTGGGACTGAGCAAGACTCCTAGTCCGATCGGTGAGTTTCGTATTGTGCACAAGAGCATGAACTGGGGAGGAGGATTTGGTACCCGTTGGCTGGGGCTCAATGTCCCTTGGGGCATCTATGGGATCCATGGAACCAATAAGCCGTGGTCCATTGGCACACGAGCCAGTGGTGGTTGTATCAGGATGTTTAACCGCCATGTCGAACAGCTATTTGGCCTTGTCCCAGAAGGGACTTTAGTCAGAATGGTAGGTCGCACTTCCGATCCGGTCCATCGACACCTAAAGCCAGGTAGCTGCGGGCAGGATGTAATCACTTTGCAGTTGTCATTAAGAGCAAAGGGATATGATCCCGGACTGGCCGATGGTCGATATGGCGAGCAAACGGCAGAGGCCGTAAAAGGACTGCAACAACACTATAGCCTGATGCCAGATGGGCTGGGGTGGCCCGATGTCTATCTTTTGCTGGGGGTGAGGTAGATTGCGGGGTCGGCGGATCCTAGTTGTCTTGAGTGTGATTGTCTTGGTGGCCGCTGCCAGCCTTGGTGGTTGGCAATGGTGGCGCTGGCGGTATCCCCACGTAATACTAGATCCTGAGGCGAAGATCAACCCAGACCGAACTTATCTGATCAGTGTTTGGGTAGAGATGGGTGATCGATTAGTGGAGCCTCCTAGGTTGGATGACGAGTTTTGGTCTGGTGTGGTGGCTGAGTTCCGGTTTCTTTACCCCAATGCAGAGATAGCAATCGAAGCAGTGGCTAGGTCAGATCTGGAAAAGGAGATGCAAGTCGCTCTGGCTAAGGGGCGCCCTCCCCATATTCTGATATCCAGTAGTGAATGGTTTCGGGTCTGGTCAGATCTGCAGCTGCCGATTGATCGGTTCTTGCCGATCGACCAAAGGCATCTGTATTTCGCTGGAGCTCTGGCCAGGGTTACCGTGGAAGGGCAGCTCATGGCTTGGCCTAGCCAGATTCAACCTCACCTATGGGTGGCCAGCCAACCGGGCCTCCGGCCGCTAGCTAGTGAAATGGCCTCGATTCTTGACAGCTGGGGGGAAGCAACTAGCTGGTTCGGGGATGATTGGCGAGATCTCAGGGATACACTAAGAAAGCTAAGACGCCTCAATCTCCCTCCGATCGCTCATCAGTTGGGCAACCCCAATACTCTCACCCAAGTATTGGTGGCGGCCAGCAAAGGAGTAGTGGGGCCAGAAGGAGCGCTGCTGCTCAATGCAGAGCTAATGCGCTTGGCACTTACTGACTGGCAAGTGATGCAGAGTGAGAAATTCATGTCTTTGGTACAGGGTACCTTGTTGACTGATTTTCTTTCTGGCAATAGAGTAATCGTTGGGCCGGTGGGAATCTGGATCTGGTCTTTGGGCGAAAACGCCCGTCTGCGGCGGCATCAGAGCTTGAGTATTCCGAAAGATGTGGTGCTCTTGCCAGCTCCCGGAGCCGGTGGTAGCCATGGTTACTTGAACGGTACCATGGTAGACATAACAGTTTTTCGGCACCAACCCTTCCAGGGTTTGGCCCATGCTCGTCTTTCTATGGAGTTGGCCAGGACTCTCAGCCGGAACCTGGGAGTGGAGCTGAGCAAGACGGGTCTGGGTGTGCCTGTCTGTAAAGACCTGCTGGATGAATGGCAATCGATTGTAGGTTGGAGCCCTGAGCAGAGGACCAATCTGGAGCAAGTGTTGCAGCGATCGCTGGGATTACCGTCACTGCCCTTGCGGTGGCATGAGGCTCGTCGGCAGATTTTGTACCAGATCTTGATCCCGCATCTGACTGATTTCGTCAATGGGAAGGTCGGGCCAGAGATTGCTGACAAGCTGGAAGCCGATATGCGCCTTTTTCTGGAAGCACTCCAGCCCCCCAAGTCGAAGGGAAAAGGCCGCTGATCGAGAATTACCTATAATGGAAGTTACCTTGATATCAGTGGGGGATTTACTGTGACAAGGCTTTTTGGGACTGATGGAGTACGGGGAGTAGCTAACCAGGCACTAACCCCGGAGTTGGCCTATGCGCTAGGACGGTATGGTGCTTACGTGCTGCTACAGAAGAGTGCAGTGGAGCGTCCGCGAGTCTTGGTGGGCCGTGATACCCGCATCTCGGGGCAGATGCTGGAAGCGGCTTTGACAGCAGGCATTAATTCAGTGGGGGCTGATGTTCTACAGGTGGGGGTCTTGCCCACGCCCGGTGTAGCTTATCTTACCAAGGCATGGGGGGCAGATTGTGGAGTTATGATCTCCGCTTCCCATAATCCCGTAGCTGATAATGGCATCAAGTTTTTCTCCCGAGATGGCTTCAAACTGCTGGACGATGTAGAGGATGAGATTGAGGCAGTGATCAGCGACGCAGCCCCTGGGGGGAGGCTATGCTTGTCTCCAAAGGATGGATTACCGCGGCCTACTGGAAAAGATGTAGGTAGGGTAGTGGTTCGTACTGATGCTATAGAGTGTTATACTGAGTTTCTCAAGCAGACGATCTCCAGCGATCTGACTGGACTGAAGGTCGTCGTTGATTGTGGTTATGGTGCCGCCTATCAGGTGACACCTCGAGTGTTAAGGGATCTGGGGGCTACGGTGATCAGTCTGCACGATCGCCCTGATGGCATCAATATTAATATGGGTTGTGGCTCCACGCATCCACAGGCCGTGGCAGCCGCGGTTAAGGAGCACAAAGCTGATGTTGGGTTAGCCCATGATGGGGACGCGGATCGGCTGATTGCCATAGATGAACAGGGGAAGGTCATTGATGGTGATTACATAATGGTCATCTGCGGACTGCATCTGCTTGGGCAAGGAAAGCTGGCTCAGAATCGTGTGGCAGTTACGGTCTACAGTAATCTGGGGGTCAGAGCTGCCTTGCGAGCTGCCGGTGGGGATGTGGTGATCACTGCCAACGGGGATAGGTATGTATTGGAGGCTATGCAGAAGCAGGGGCTTAATCTCGGTGGAGAGCAGTCGGGGCATATTATCTTCTTGGACCATAACACAACTGGAGATGGAGTGCTTACCTCCCTCCAGCTTCTGGCGGTTTTGCAGGAGGCAGCTCAGCCCCTTTCAGTCTTAGCCAAGCAACTAAAGAAATACCCACAGCTTTTGCGTAATGTGCCTGTGACCAACAAACACGACTGGGAAAAGAATGAGAGTATCAGAAAGGCAATCTCTACTGCCACAGAACGGTTAGGCGACAGTGGTCGCATCTTTGTAAGGGCCTCTGGGACAGAGCCGCTCATCCGAGTAATGGCAGAGGGTCCTGAGGTGGCGGTGGTGGAAGAAGCTGTTAACGCGGTTGCCCAAGTGATAGACTCCGAACTGGGTGGATGAGATGGGAGAGATGGGGGCAGGTTGTTGATCTACGGTACCGGTATCGATATTATCGAAATCCATCGGGTGGCTCGGGTTTGGCAAAGACAAGGTCAGCGGTTCTTGGATCGAGTATATACCCCCTACGAACAGCAACGCTGTCTGCAGGGGGCGCCTCGGGCTCAGTGGGAGAGATTGGCCGTCCGTTTTGCTGCTAAGGAAGCAGTGATGAAGGCCCTGGGAACCGGTTGGCGTCAGGGAGTACGCTGGCGCGATATCGAGATCTTCCATGAGCAGTCGGGCAAACCTTTTGTGCGCTTATCGGGAACCACAAAGAAGCTGGCCCTTGCGCGGGGGATAGGTGTCATTCATATTTCTCTTTCCCATAGCCGGGCCTACGCGGTGGCTAACGCTATAGCCTTATCTGGTGATGAGTCTGGCGTTTGGGGAACGGGGTGAATGCCAATGAGGCTTTTGACGGCAGCTGAAATGCGGGCAGTTGATGCCCGGGTGATTGAAGAAATCGGCATCTCCAGCATGATCCTAATGGAGAATGCGGGACGGCAGGTGGCAGAAGTCGCTGCCACTTTTTTGCAGGCCGCTCAAGGTCAGAAGGTATCGATCATAGCGGGGAAAGGTAATAATGGTGGTGACGGGTTGGTGGCAGCCCGCTACTTGCACAATTTGGGATATAAGGTGCGGGTGTTTCTTTTGGCTAGGGCCACCGAGCTTACCGGAGATGGATTAGCGAATTACGAGATCTGTAAGCAGTTGGGTATCGATCTGCAGGAAGTTGATGAGAAGTATCTACCCAAGTTGCGTTTTTGTCTATCACTGACTGACCTAATCATTGATGCTTTGCTGGGAACCGGGCTCAAAGGGGCTCCTCAAGGACTCATGGCACAAACCATTGAGCTAATCAACGATGTAGAAAAGACAGTCCTGGCTGTAGATGTGCCTTCAGGACTGGATGCCAGTAATGGTGCAGCTAGCGGAGCCTGTATCCGGGCTGATCTGACGGTCACCTTGGCAGCCCCGAAGGTAGGTTTGTTTACCTATCCAGGCGCCGACCGGGTGGGACAGGTCTATGTGGCCAATATCGGTATTCCACCCCAGGTTCTGGAGAGTGCCGGCAGTGGGGCTTTGCTGAAGGCGACTTTGGTGAAGGAGCGACTGCCTATACGACCCAGTGATGGGCATAAGGGCACCTTTGGCCATGTCTTGATTTTGGCGGGGTCAGTGGGAATGACGGGAGCTGCCACCCTCACCGCCGAGGCAGCCCTGCGCAGTGGAGCAGGGTTAGTCTCGTTGGGTATCCCCGCCAGTCTCAATGACATTATGGAAGTAAAATTGACTGAGGCCATGACCATACCTTTGCCGGAGACAGCTGATCGCAAACTCAGCATTGAAGCTTCACCGGTGATTCATGATCACCTAAGGCGAATGGATGCTCTAGTTGTAGGCCCAGGACTTGGCTCAAACCCATCTACCGGGCAACTGGTCGAAGCATTGCTGCAAGAGGTGTCGTGTCCGGTAGTTCTGGATGCCGATGGACTGAATCTCGCTGCCAAGCTGGATATTCTCCAGGCGCGAAACGATGCTAGCTGCCCTTTAATTGTAACCCCACACCCCGGTGAAATGGCCAGGTTGCTGCGGTGTTCCATCAAGGAGGTACAAGCTGATCGGGTGGCGGCAGCACAGATGGCGGCTCAACGGTTCTACTGTACCGTGGTTCTCAAAGGGGCCGGAACCGTAGTAGCAGCCCCAAATGGAGATTTCTGGGTAAACACTACCGGCAATGTAGGTATGGCTACCGGTGGTACCGGTGATGTGTTAAGCGGCATCATCGGCGCTCTGCTGGCGGGAGGGGTATCTCCTGTTTTGGCAGCGGGAATGGCGGTATATGTCCACGGTCTGGCAGGGGATTTTGCGCTGAAGCGGCGAGGGGAAATCTCCCTTATAGCCGGTGATCTGATCGAGGCAATGCCTGCGGTATGGCAGGCCATTCAACAGGAAGAAGTGAAGGAGCCTTGGATTTACCTAGTGTAGAGTCAGCAGTAGCTGCACTATCTGATGGGCCCCATCGCCCTGTGTGGGCGGAAGTGGACCTGGATGCAATCAGCCATAATGTTAGGGCTATTAAACAGCAGTTGTCCCCAGCTACTGCCTTAATGGTGGTGGTCAAAGCTAATGGGTATGGACATGGTGCAGTACCGGTGGCTAAGGCTGCCCTCCATCATGGTGCCCAGTGGCTGGGAGTGGCCATAGTAGAAGAAGGGATCAATCTCAGACAAGCAGGGATTACGGCACCGATTCTGATCCTGGGGGCACCCCCCAGCTGGCAGGCATCGTTGGTAGTGGAAAGCGATCTGCGGGTCGCTGTCTGTACCTGGGATTTGGCCCGGGCACTATCAGTAGCGGCCCAAGAGCGGGGAGTTGTTGCCCGGGTTCATGTGAAACTCGATACAGGAATGGGACGATTGGGAGTTTTGCCGGATGAAGCTTTGGAGTTTATCACCCGGCTCAAGACACTACCGAACTTAGAGATAGAGGGGATCTTTTCCCATTTTGCTACCGCCGATGATCTCGATACAGGCTATGCTTGCCGGCAGTTTGCAGCTTTTGCGGAGGTGCTGCAGAGTTTGAAGAGAGTTGGTATTTCCATACCGATCAAGCACATTGCCAACACTGCTGCTGCTCTCAGCATACCCGAGACACGGCTTTCGCTAGTGCGCAGTGGCATCGCGGTCTATGGGTTGCCAGCGGCACCTAATCAACCGGAGGCCTTGCGGCTGATCCCGGCTTTAGAGCTTAAGGCGGCAGTGAGTTATGTACACCGGGTCTCGCGGAGCAGTGGCATCAGCTATGGTGTTGAGTATGTGACGGACAAGGATACGAATATCGTCACATTACCGGTGGGGTATGCTGATGGCTATTCTCGCTTGCTTAGTGGCAAAGGGGAAGTCTTGCTTTGCGGGCGACGGTATCCCATAGTCGGCAACATCTGTATGGATCAGTGTATGGTGGATGTCGGTGACAGTGATATCCACATCGGCGATGAAGCTGTGTTATTGGGCAGGCAAGGTAGTGAAGCGATCAGTGCCGGTGAACTAGCGGAGAAGATGGGGACTATCCACTATGAGATTATCTGCATGATTGGTGGTCGGGTACCCAGAGTGTACAAAGGTCAGGAGGCTAGGAGGCAGGGGCTTCAATCAAGCCAAGTCCATCACACTTAAGAGGGCTCCTTTCTGTTCTTCTGAGTGGCTTCTTTGATCTCATATTTGTCACAGAGGCCACATAGTTTGGTAAACAGGAGGGGGACGCCATGCCATGCAGACGAATAAGCAGCAATCACAGGCCGCGGCCACAAGCCCTGATCATTAGGAAATGGTGGCTGACTTGGTGCCTGTTGACAACTATTTTGGTGGCCATGGGTTTCAGTCTGGTGATAGCAACGTGCTTGGCTTCTGCCGCCGGGGGCAGTTATGTTCTTTTTAGCATGGAAGATCGGGCGGGAGACGACTATGGTGGGGGTAGCATCACTTACCCCTTACATGAGGTTTTTGAGCCGGGATTATTTGATCTGAGAAGAGTCCACGTCTGGCATGATGACCACAACATCTATTTCGACATCTCTTTTACCCGGGTTACCAATCCATGGAATGCGCCAGAGGGGTTTTTCCATCAGTTAATTGATATCTACATCGATGCTGAGCCGGGAGGCCATACTCAACCGGTGGCGCCAGGCCCAGGAGTGCAGTTCTCTGCTGAGGCGGGTTGGGAATACCGTTTGCGAATACAGCCTTGGGGCGATTCTCAATGGTTGGACGGCCGCTCTAATCCGGGGAAAGTCCATGCGATCAAGGTTTTGGCATTACCGGATGGCAAGACAATCCGTGCAGGAGTTCCCCTAACCATGACTGGGCCTCCTAATCGGGGATGGCGTTATTATGTGCTGGTAGGCGGTTTTGATGTGTTTGGGCCTGACCACTATCGGCCGATCAAGGAGACAGCGACCCAGTGGTCTTTTGGCGGGGAGGCTTGGCCAGGAGGTCCTAGTGTTATCGATATTCTGGATCCCGGCCCCCAAAGGAGAAGTCAGAAAGTACAGCTTGCTATCAGGGATTCCTCGTCTGATGCCATGCCGGTACTTCTTCCAGTAGGGCCTGGCCTTTCTTTGCCCTTTACCTGGAAGCATCTTCTGGCTAGCTTGGCGGTGCTTTGTGTTCTGGCCAGCATCTTTTTACTACTGTCTCGTTTATCACCACCGGGCCACGTAGGTTAGTTCGCAACCAATGTCGAATAGACAACTGAACCGTTTTCAGGCAAACCGGAAGTATACTTGCTCCCGGTTTTGCTATATCTGAATCCACGGGATGGAAGGCTCTTGGCTGGGAGTGAAAGTTCAAGAAAAAGGAAAGCACCTTTATCGTAGTGACGGCTCTTCTATAACACCAAGGTGTCTGGGTGCATAGAGATGGGTGGCCTTGGAAAAGATACACATGTCCTTCTTCAAACAAGGGACGTCTCGCTAACCGTAGCCGTGTAGCTTACGGGCGAAGTGAGGAGAGCAGAAAGAACTTGGAGGGGGTCATGTGAGGGTTCTCATGTTAGCTTGGGAGTATCCGCCCCAGGTGGTGGGGGGACTAGGTCGGCATGTGGCGGATCTATCTGAAGCCTTGGTTGGGCTTGGTCACGAGGTGCATGTACTAACCGGGGATGCTCCGGGTGCTTCTTCCCGGGAGACTCTAAATGGTGTCAATGTTCATCGTTTGAAGATGTATGGCCCCGCGGGGCGGGATTTTGTGGAATCGGTAACCCACCTGAATGTAAACATGCTAGAGGCGGTCCTAGGGCTGGTGCGCCAGGGCTACACCTTTGACATTGTCCATGGTCATGATTGGCTGGCTGCTTATGCCGGTAAAGCCCTCAAGCACGGTCTTATGCGACCTTTAGTGGCTACAATCCACGCCACGGAATTTGGACGCAATCATGGGTTACACAATGATCTGCAGCGGCATATCAGCAATCTCGAATGGTGGCTCACGTATGAAGCCTGGAACGTGATCTGCTGCAGTGAGTATATGCGGGGCGAGATCCGCTACATTTTTCAGGTGCCTGTCGATAAGGTCCGGATCATACCAAATGGTGTGAAGGCATCAGATTTCGCTATCGAGGATGCCTTTGACAAAAAGGCATTTCGCCGCCGCTATGCTGCAGATAATGAACAGATCATCTATTATGTCGGTCGCCTGGTTCATGAAAAGGGTGTTGACACCCTGATTGAGACAGTTCCCCGGGTCCTGGCCAGACATAACCAGGCCAAGTTCGTGATCGCAGGTAAAGGGCCGGCGGAATTTGCCTTAAGGGAACGAGCCCACCGGTTGGGAGTTAGCCAAAGCGTCTATTTCGCCGGTTTCGTCGATGACCTAACCCGTAATCGGCTATATGCTTGTGCTGATGTGGCTGTGGTCCCTAGCCTTTATGAGCCCTTTGGTATCGTCGCTTTGGAGGCCATGGCGGCAGGGGTACCGGTAGTCGTATCAGACACCGGCGGCTTATCCGAGGTGGTTCGCCATGCCCAAAACGGTTTGCGGGCCTATCCCGGTAATGCTCAATCATTGGCTGATAACATCCTCGCTTATCTGGACGCACCGGAATTCGCCCAATTCATAAAGAGGCAGGCCGCAAGAGAGGTACGAGAGATATATGATTGGTCTTTGATCGCCCAGAAGACTCTGGAGGTTTATGGGGAAGTTCTTAGTGAATTTGAAGCCGGCCCTTGGGCTGAGATCGGCAGTTTCCCGGCTGACGGGATTCTAAGTCAGACCCGGCTTACAGCTCAGGGAACCGAGGCCCGTTACCAAGATACCGGCTCTGCCTATGGGCTGCGGGATTCATGGGAGCGCAGTCGGCAGTTAGCCGGCAGTCGTTACCTTGGCCGTGAAAGCGCTGAAGCCTCAGGAAAGGCAGGCTACAAGTCACCGGACTTAGGAGAGCAGCTAGGTGATCTAAGGGAGGGAAGCCGATCATGAAGGCAGTGATCATGGCCGGAGGCCAAGGCAGTCGCCTTAGACCCCTGACCTGTGATCTTCCCAAGCCCATGGTACCGGTAGCTAACCGCCCTATGATGGAGTATGTGATCAGACTGCTGTGCCACCACGGTCTCCAGGATATTGCGATTACCACCTGCTATTTGCCGGAGCGGATTGAAGAGTACTTTGGCGATGGAGCGGCATGGGGTGCGAGACTGCATTATGCTGTGGAGGATCGCCCCTTAGGCACTGCCGGTAGTGTGAAAAACGTAGCCGGTGATCTAGATGAGACTTTCTTGGTGATTTCCGGTGATGGCCTGACTGATTTTGACCTGCAAGCAGCCATTGCCTATCATCGGGAAAAACAAGCTCTGGCTACTCTGGTTCTCACCCGCGTCATGTCACCCCTGGAATATGGAGTAGTCTTCACTAATCAAGCAGGGCAGATAGAACGCTTCTTAGAAAAGCCCAGCTGGGGTGAGGTATTTAGTGATACTGTCAATACCGGTATCTATGTCTTGGAGCCCAAGGTTCTTTCCATGATTCCCTTTGGTACTCCCTTCGATTTTAGCCGTGATCTGTTTCCTCTGCTTTTGCAGAACGGGGAACCCTTATATGGTTATGTTGCTGATGGCTATTGGTCAGATATCGGCAATCTGGAAGAGTATCTTCAATCTCATCTGGACCTCTTGACCGGGAAAGTGAAAGCTACGATACCGGGTAGCCCCAGAGAGGGAATCTGGATCGAGACAGGAGCTTGGGTTCACCCAGAGGCAGTACTAGAGCCCCCCGTAGTTCTAGGCAAGATGTGCCGCGTGGAACGGGATGCCAGTGTTGGCCCTTACAGTGTATTAGGCCCAGGCACAGTGGTAGGACAGCATAGCTCCATTCGCCGGTCCATCTTATGGGACAATGTACATGTGGGTGCCGGAGCGGAGATTAGGGGAGCAGTAATCTGCGATCAGGTGATCATCAAGCCCAAGGTAAGGGTATTTGAAGGTGCCGTGATTGGTCGCAGTAGTGTCTTGGGGATGTCCAGTACGATTCGTCCTCATGTCAAAGTCTGGCCCCATAAGGTGGTGGACCGCAACTTCATGGTCAATGATGATGTGATCTGGGCAGGAACTTGCTCCAGAACTTTATTCGGCAACACGGGGATCAGTGGTCTGGCCAATCTGGAGATTAGTCCGGAGTTTGCCACCAGGGTAGGGGCTAGTTTGGCAGCATTGGAGGAGCCTGGGCAAAGCGTCTTGGTGGCAGCGGATGGTTGGGTAGCATCCCGGATGGTGAAGCGAGCTTTGACCACAGGGGTCCTTGCGAGTGGGGTGAATGTTGTCGATATCGGTTCTACTACGCTGCCGGTAGCACGCTTTACTACTGTGCTGACTACCTGTGCCGCCGGGGTCTATGTCCGTCAGGGGCGGCGCTTACCCGACCAGGTGGAGATTCAGATAATCGATGAAGCCGGGTTTCCCCTGAGTCGCCCTCAGGAGCGGGCCGTAGAGAGTTACTTCACTAGAGGTGATTTCCGCCGCGTACCAGGTAGTAAGGTAGGTAAGACCCAGTTCGCCGCTGGTGCCAATCAGGCATATCTAAAGGCTCTTCTTGAAAGATATGACCTAGGCTTGTTGAACAGGCGGGCCTTCTCGGTGGTGCTTGGCTACACGTCTCCGGGACTAAGGAGTCTGCTGCCGACTTTCCTTACCCAGCTGGGTTGTCAGATCATTGATCTAGGGCTGGACAAAGAGGGTGGTGCCACCCCCAGTGCTATCTTGCATGAACGGGAGCTTTACACAACTCAGGCGGCTGACATGGTAGTGGGCAAAAGGGCATCTTTGGGGCTTTTGGTAGATGGCAGCGGCGAAACGACGATCATCGTGGATGATCAAGGTGAGGTGGTGCCAGAAGATACGCACTGGCCCTTACTTAGCTGGGCGCTGGCGGTCTCTGGGAAGGATGGAGGTGGACGTTGGGCCGTGCCGGTGACCGCGTCTCAAACTGTGGATCATCTAGCGGAGAAATACCATCGTTCTGTACTGCGTACAGCCACCAATCCCCGGGCTGTTCTGCAGGCAGTAGGCAATAAAGCCAAAGAAGACCCGGCTTTGCTTCACCCGGCTTTTGACGCTTTGTCTTTTGTGGCTGCTTTGCTCGGACTAATGGCTCGGGAAGGTAGGCAACTCTCTGATTTGAGGGCAATGCTACCTGTTTCGGGTAGGCGGCAGGTAGAGGTGCCCTGTGCGTGGCAAGATAAGGGTAAGGTCATGCACTCTCTGCTGGAAAGCACAAAAGACCAGCGGCGAGACTTGATCGATGGGATCAAGGTTTTCCATGAACAGGGATGGGCCTTGGTATTGCCCGATGGCGAAGATCCCTTGGTACAGGTATATACTGAGGCTTCCACTGAGGATGAAGCCGATGCTCTGGCTCAGCTGTATATGGGTCGGATCAGTGAGATTAGCGATATGGGCAATGCTCAGTTGACGTAGAGGGAGAAACATGCAATACCTCAATCAGGATCCCCAATTCGGGATCTTTCTTATTCTAGGCCTACTGCCAGGTGAGGGATTGAAGCCTTTCTTACATCACCTGCGTAGATAGTATAATCCATCCACGAGAAGATGTTATGGTCTTGTTCTAGGCTGCTCAGCCATTGATCATCTATGCGGTTTTCGGTGATCTGATAATAAAGCTCTGTAAAGCTACCGATATGCTCCTGGGTACGGCGACGGGCATATTCCACCATGGTGCCGGTTTTCATGATAAAAGCCCAATCGCTGGCCTGGGCTAAAAGCAGCTCGCGGGCGGATTGGTCCAGAGCCCGCTTAAGACTTCCCTGGGCTGCTCCATAACGGTTGGCCAAGTGAACCATTCTCTCTGCTGCTTTGTGCAGGTGCCGATAGATCCAATCATTGCTGCCATCTAACCACACTTCATGATAGCCCCCATTGCCCCAACTTGATTCTGAAGGCATACTCACTTGATTCGACGGGTATCTCCTTAAGTATTCACTGGGTGTAGTCATAGTGAATACGCTTTGATCATAGGCTGTTTTTCTGAACAAATAATCCAACCATTGGGGCCCTTCATACCACCAGTGCCCAAAAAGCTCTGCATCATAGGGCGCGATAATCATCGGAGGTCGATCCATCCTGGGGGCAAGATACTGAATCTGCAATTCTCGATTGAACATGAAATTGCCGGCGTGCTCTGCCGCACGGCGTTGGGCAATCTCAGGGTCATAGATCTCTTTATGAGCGCCTTTGCCGGTAATCCGATGATACTTCATACCGGTAAATCCTCTAATTCCAGCCACCAGATAGGGCTTTAGATATTCATAATCCAGATCAAAACCGATATCTCGATAGAAGTCCCGGTACCAAAAATCCCCCGGGTAGCCCTCTGATGCACTCCAGACTTGCTTAGATGATTCCCAATCCCTAGCGAAAGCCGCCACCATCGCCGGTGTATAAACCGGTGCATAGACAGAATACCGGGGGCGGGGCTCAGCATGCAAGATGCCATGAGAATCCGTGATCACATACCGAATACCATATGCATCTAGCATCTGATCGATACTCGGCACAAAGCCACACTCAGGAAGCCAGAAGCCTGCGGGGTCCTTATCAAAGATATGGCGATGAGTCTCTATCCCGAGGGCTATTTGTGCCTCAACGGCCTTCGGGTTGACTGATAGAAGTGGTAGGTAACCATGGGTAGCCGCCGAAGCCATAATCTCCAATGCTCCGGTCCTTTCCAGATCAATGAAGAGGTCCAGTAGGCGACAGTGACAGCCTTCCATAACCTGCCGGGCTCTTTGAAACTGTGATAGATACCTACGCGCCATAGTCTGCAATCGGGGCTGCCAGCGGGTGCGCTGTACTTCCTTTTCAGCCAGTTGGCAGAGTTTCGCGTTATGCTCTAGATAACGTTTCTGCAGAAACTCATCAGCCAGCATCTCAGCCAAAGTTGGTGTGATGGACATCGTCACGCGAAAGGGCACACCATCGCGCAGTAACCCTTGCATTACCTCGATTAACGGGATATATGTCTCGGTTATGGCCTCCATTAACCACAGCTCTTCTAGGCATTCCGGGGCTTTTGGATGCCGAACATAAGGAAGATGGGCATGGAGAATGATCGATACAAAACCAGCAGGTTGGTACAAGGTCATGCTCCTTTCAATGCGGTTTGTCGGATTTCTCGGTTTGCCGGGTGATCAAAGGAGTGATGGACCGTTCCTGGTTATCAGGGGAAATGGCTTTCACTGGTAGATAGAAGGTGCCATCCGGCAGTTCACATCTTAAGGTAAAGGTACCATCAGGGTTTAGGGTAATAGGTTCACCGGCGATACTCACAAAGGCACCGGGAGTGGTACGGCCATGAAGAACTAGTTCAGTATGTATTTCCAAGAAAAACGGAAGTCTTGCCCCGGCCTGTGCCTCGGGTATCGCTTCCCCAAAACTAACACCCATGGGACTAAAGATCCCCGGGCTGGTAGGGTAGGCCCCTAGGGCAGTGATCTGTCCTTCCCGATGGTTTTGCCACTCCATAGGGCTATGGCCGGGTTGTGGGGGATAGGAGAGCCAATAGAACTCCTCCACGGTCAACCATTGTTCGTCGACAACCGGACTGATAGTCCCTCGAGGAGTAATGATGGTGTTTGAACGGGCGATCTCCCGAAAGGCACCCTCCGGTGTACGGATGCCAATGGCTACCTGGAAAGAGCCCCCCAGTTTACCGGTATGAATGTGCCATCCTTGGCTGAATGGCTGGATCGTAACATCAAAATGACCTTGGGGCTCTTGGCTGACCGGATCCAGATCATATACCCTTAAGATAGTTTGACACTGATGGTCAGTGAGAATTCCTCTGGCATTGGACCAGCCCTGGGGTGTGATCTCCCAATACGCAAAAATCCAAATCGGATCCCGGGCCAGAAGCACAATATAGTCATGGCCATAGGTGACGGGCAGTTCCCCAGAGGGTACCGGGTATGCTGGTGTGGGAAGGGTATCGTGTCGGGGATAGTCAACCCAAACATCAGTTATGGGAGGGCTGGTTGTCTCCATGCCTGCTACAGGTGTTTCGGTAGTGTTCTTCTCTTGAGGAGATTGTCCCTCCATGGCTAGTT
The DNA here is from genome assembly GCA_012799135.1 of Bacillota bacterium. Classification (GTDB taxonomy): domain Bacteria; phylum Bacillota; class Limnochordia; order DTU087; family DTU087; genus JAAZLW01. Next base: position 16,266 of record JAAZLW010000260.1, read on the forward strand.
CCCTCAATAATGACACCTCCTGCCCCTCCGACAACCGGCGGGTGCAAATACTTACTTAAGTATTTGTCGTCAGCATGGCATTTATGCGCCTAGTCTGGAGCATGGGGTCTGCTATGTAAGGACAAAATAGGCAAGGCACGCCGATCTACAGGAGGAAATAACCACTAAACTGGCGAAGCGAGGTGAGAGTGAGGGGGTGTAAACAGTGTCGAAGTTGAGCATGACGATTACCAATGGCCAGCTGGTTACTCCTTTCCAAGTGAGACGGGGTACTTTAGTGATCGAGGAAGGGATTATAACTTACGCTGGGGATGATGCCAATGCTCCGCGGGGCATTGAGCCGGTCTTGGATGTTAAGGGAGCATACGTAACACCAGGCCTTATCGATATTCATGTCCATGGTGGAGGTGGCGGGGACGCCATGGATGGTACCGTGGCGGCTTTGGAGCAGATGGCCCGGACGTTTGCCCGCTATGGGACTACCGCGTTCTTGCCGGCTACAGTGACTGCCGCCCACCAGGACTTATTGAAGGCTGTTGATGCTGTAAAGGAGGCAGCTGCAAAAGGAACCGGTGGTGCCGAGGTCATGGGTGTACATTTAGAGGGACCCTATATCAGCGACAGCAGGAAAGGTGCCCAAAATCCTGCACACATTAGGCCACCATCTATGCAAGAGCTTGAGGAGATTTGGCAAAAGAGTGGGCCTTTACTCAAGTTGGTTACATTGGCACCGGAAAGCGAAGGGGCGCTGCAGGTTATCCGGCAGCTGCGATCCTGGGGTGTGACTGTAGCTATTGGCCATTCCGATGCTTCCTATGATCAGGTGATGACAGCTCACCTGTGGGGAGCTAACCACATCTGCCATACCTTTAATGGGATGCGGGGGTTGCATCATCGGGAACCCGGTGTAGTGGGGGCTGCTCTGACCTGTGATGGTTTTTCCGCAGAATTGATCTGTGATGGGGTCCATGTCCACCCTGTCGCTATGGATATCCTTCTGCGTGCCAAAGGCGCGGACAAGATCGTTTTGGTTACCGATACCATGCGGGCTATGGGGCTGCCCGAGGGCCGGTACCAACTAGGAGGGCTGGAAATCGACGTCTCCCAAGGGGCAGCCAGACTGACTACGGGAGAGCTCGCTGGAAGTACTCTATCCATGGCCATGGCAGTGAGAAATGCCATGCAGATGCTGGGGGTCTCTTTGCCCCGGGCTGTTCAGATGGCATCCTATAATCCCGCCCGGACGGTCGGGATGGCTGATCGAAAAGGCAGTCTGACAGTAGGTAAAGACGGCGATGTAGCCATCTTTGATCAGGAACTGGACACCTTGGCTACGATTGTGGGTGGGCGGGTCGTCTACCGAAAAGCCTAGCGGCTTGGTTTACCAGTATATGTGGAGTGTGCAGAGTACTTAGCCTTTGCACTAGAAAGGTTAGAAAGGTTTGGTGATGAGTTTGCGGATCAAGATTGCCAAAGATTATGCCGAGATGAGTAAACTGGCAGCAGATCTGATCATTGATCTTCTGAACAAGAAGCCGACTGCCGTTTTAGGATTGGCCACAGGCAGCACGCCCCTTGGTCTATACGAAGAACTGGTTCGAAGACATCGGGCCGGCCACGATTTTTCCCAGGTGACGACCTTCAATCTGGATGAGTACTATAATCTAGATCATGAACACCCGGCTAGCTATCACCATTACATGCATGAGCATCTTTTTCAATACCTCAATATACCGAGTGACCATACCAATATTCCCGATGGAGCTACCTCCGATCCGGCAGAAGAATGCCGTAGCTATGAGGCAAAGATCGCCGCGGCAGGAGGGATAGATCTACAGATTTTGGGCATCGGAATCAATGGGCATATTGGGTTCAATGAGCCCGGTACACCCTTTGGCAGTACCACCAGCCTAGTGAATTTGGCTCCAGCTACGATCGAAGCCAATTCCCGGTTTTTCGAAAGGAAGGATGATGTTCCCCAGCAAGCCCTATCCATGGGTATTAGAAGTATCATGAATTGCCGGGGCATCATCCTTCTGGCTAATGGGGAAAGCAAGGCTAATGCCATAGCTGCAGCTGTCGAGGGACCGGTGACCGAAGAGCTGCCGGCATCAGTTCTCCAACTTCACCCTGACTGTACATTGATTTTGGATCGAAAAGCGGCAGCCAAATTGACTCATAGCCGCTGCTAGCTGACTGACTACTGGCTGTAAGGCTCTAGAGGTTGGCCCAAGGGGGGGGCTTCCATTGTCCGGAGTCATCCCACAAAAGGCGGGAGATCACCTCTGCTAGCTTTTCTGGGTCGTGCCGGACGAGATCAGTCATACTGATTACCGAAGCAGTGATGGGGGTTATTCCTAGGGCTTTAATCGCTGCTATGTCGGGCTCCACCGGCACGGCCCCTTCTTGTTTATAGCGTTCCAGGAGTGTCTCAGGGATGGGACCGGTATTTACAATTACATAATCGATCAGACCCTGTCCGCAATGGTCGATTAAGGCCCGAACATGATCGGAAGCTTTATAGCCATCAGTTTCACCTGCCTGAGTCATTACATTGCAGACATAGACCTTAGGTGCTGATGAGTTGAGTATGGCCTCGCGTATCTCCCGGACCAGAAGGTTCGGAAGCACACTGGTGTACAGACTCCCTGGTCCAAGGATGATGGCATCGGCGTTGTCGATGGCTGCAATGGCTTCTTCCACCGGCTGGCAATCCTGCGGCTCCAAAGATAGGCGGTGGATTGGCTTGCCGGATCGGGGGATCAAGCTTTCACCCAGCGCAGTTGATCCGTCGACATATTCGGCCCGTAATGTAACTGAGGTCAAGGTAGAGGGCAGTACTTGCCCTCGCACTGCCAAAACCTGGCTGGAGGTGCGAATGGCTTCTTCGAAATCCCCGGTTATGTCGGTCATAGCGGCAATAAATAGGTTACCGAAACTATGGCCTGCCAGTCCTTCACCCCAGTCGAAGCGATACTGAAAGAGCTGTTCCATCAAAGGTTCGGTGTTGGCCAAGGCCACCAAGGTATTGCGAATATCGCCCGGGGGAGGAATGCCCAGTTCAGAGCGGATGCGACCAGAACTACCCCCATCATCGGCTACGGTCACAATGGCGGTAATTCGCTCTGTATGATGTTTGAGCCCCCTAAGCAGAGTTGAAAGCCCCGTACCGCCCCCAATAACGACCATGGCCGGCTCTTTATCCAACCCTCGCTTGTGGAAGATGATCCCGGCCAAATCGCGGGGATCAGTAGGCAAGAGATCAAGAATCAGAGACCTAATCACTTGGCGAAACCCTAAGCAGGCAGCAATCAAGCCTACTACCGCCAAGCCGATGCTGGCTTCCTTGACTAGTGGTGTCTTGCCTGGTTGTCCCAGAACTCTCAAGTAGTGAGTTAGGCTTCGCCCGAAGGCAACCAAGAAATCGGGTCCCAGAAGTATGGCGATACCACTGGCAGCCATGGCTGCCCCGAGGATCATGAGCAAGATCCAGCGCTTAACCCTCATCCCGGGGTAAAGCCACTTGAGGGCCCGTTTCCAGATACTCTCAGATGCGTTGTTGTAATCCCCTGTGTTCGACATTGACTACAAACCCCTGCTGCCGAATAAACCCGGCTATATAGTTGGCAATAGCCACTGAACGGTGGCGACCTCCTGTGCAACCAATGGCGATAACTAGCTCCTGCTTGCCTTCTTTTACATATTGCGGCAGCAGAAACTCTACCAGATCGATCAGCTTGAGCATAAACCTTTGGGTGACAGACCATTTCAGTACATAATCCCTAACTGGTTCATCATTACCGGTAAAGGGAGCCAGGGACTCAACATAGTGCGGGTTAGGCAAGAACCGTACATCAATGACCAAATCGGCATCTAGGGGAATGCCGTGTTTATATCCAAAGGAAATGACCGATACCGCCATGGATCTATGAGTACCGGCCTCACCGAACCAGCGTTCGATCTCTTGCCGAAGCTCTCTGGGGCTGAGGGAGCTAGTATCAATCACCCGATGTGCTCTACCCTTTAGTTCCTGTAGACGCTGGCGTTCTAGTTGAATACCGTCCAGTACGCTGCCCTCCGGTAGGAGGGGATGGCGGCGACGACTCTCTTTGAACCGGCGGATGAGGGCCTCGTCTGAGGCTTCAAGAAAGAGGATCTCATAGGAGAAACCTGATTCTTCCAGGGCTTCGAGCACCTCAATCAGGTGATCAAAAAAACCGCGGCCCCGGATATCACAGACGAGGGCAATATGGTTGATCTTGCCCTCTGACTGGATGCAGAGTTCAGCGAACTTCGGAATGAGAGCAGGTGGGAGGTTATCCACACAAAAATAGCCCATATCCTCCAGCATGCGAACCGTCTCTGTCTTGCCGGCACCGGACAGGCCGGTGATCAGCACGAACTTCAGATTGTTCAAGTTAATGGCATCCTTTCCCGGCCTAGTCGTTTTCATACCGTTTCTCCATCCTTGGCCACGTTTCCTGCCGGGAGGCAGTGTTGCGGATAGCAAAGCAGGGGATCTTGGCAAGCCTCGCTAACTTCAGTCCCTTGGCAGCATCCCCTACTCGACTAGGAGTGTGGGCATCACTGCTGATCACGAAGCGGGTCCCAGCTCGAAAAGCGATCTGCAGATAATCGGCGGAAATATGATCATGACTGGTGTTGATTTCCATGTATGTGCCTACCTGAGCACAGACACTCGCCACTTTCTCTGTATCAATGTTCATATGCAGTCCGGGGTGGGTAAGAATGTCTATAGGGTAGCGGGTGAGGGCAGAAATAACTGCTTTGGTGTTCCATGGCCGGAGCCTATTGCTCAGATATTGCCAATGGCGCCCCATTAAGTTGCCGACCATGGCCAGACCCGAAATCAGGTCAGCTGGATATACTAGGGGATGCAGACCCGCCAAGATGAGATCAAATTGGCCAAGAGCTTCGGGGGGGATATCGAGTGTCCCATCGATTCCAATGATATTGGCTTCAACGCCTAAAAGAAGCTTGATCTGGGGAAACTTGCTCTGACAGCTCTCGATCTCTTGGCGAATGGCCTGAAATACCCCGAGATTCCGGACCCCTACACCAAATAGATTGGCCGGCCCATGATCACTGATCGCAACTGTATGCAGTCCTGCGTCTATGGCCGCCCTGACGTTATCCTCTACCGTTCCCTGGCCATGGCTATGACGAGTATGAGTATGATAATCGGCGTAGATGCGCTGCATTCCCATTCCTTTCGTATTGCGATTGGGTGAAAGTGTTTCCATATCAATAATATGATACAGATGGGGCAGGAGGATACACCTTGGGTTACTTTCACACTAGGGCTTGGGAAAGAGGAATTGACACTGACTGTGGCGAAGGGCAATCCAAACAGCGATGGGGTCATAGTTAGAGCTCATTTGGAGAGGGGGGAGTGGGGTGTTTTTCCCCACGCCTTATGGGATTTTCTCGTGCCACCAGAGATGAATTAGCTCGGATCATACCTGAGCGTCGCTGTTGCCGGTTGGCTGAATTGGCCGGACTGGCCTATGTCGATGGGAACATAACCCCAGAGGGCTACGATGTGGTTGTAGGGCAGGCTGCTGCCGCCAGAACGGTCTATCTATTGTTCAAGGAGCTCTATCAGCCATACATGGAAATCAAGGTACGGCATCGAGCTCGGTTCAACAAACACAATCTTTACATGATCCGGATACCCCATCAGCCCCAGCTGGAGACAATTTGCAACAGTCTAAAGGGTGTACAGCGGCGCTATGTCCTGGGTCGATGGGGCAGAGCCTGTTGTCGCCGGGCATTTCTCAGAGGAGTCTACCTAGGCAGGGGTTCATTGACCAATCCCCGCAAGACTTACCATCTTGAAATCGTATTTGATAGCTTCCAGCAGGCAGCGGTTGTGCAAAGCTGTATAGAGACCTTTAGCTTGAATCCTGGTGTGGTTCAGCGGAAGAACCATGTCACCTTATACCTCAAAGACGGGAGTCAGATCTCTCAGTTTCTCAACCTCCTAGGTGGTCATACAGCACTATTGCGTTTGGAGAGTGTTCGAGTGGTCAAAGGGATGCGCAATCAAGTCAACCGGTTGGTTAATTGTGAAACTGCCAACATGGATAAGACCTTAGAAGCTGCATTGAGACAGGTGGAAAACATCAGGTTGATCCAAGAGCAGGTGGGCCTGGAATCTCTGTCTTTGGACCTGCAGGAGGTGGCAACGCTTCGGCTCGAGCATCCCTATGCCAGCCTCAGAGAACTGGGACAGGCTTTGGATCCGCCCCTGAGTAAATCCGGAGTCAACCATCGCTTCCGTAAGTTGGAGGGGATTGCTGAAGAGCTACGGGACGGAGGAGCAAAGCCAAGCAGTGACTCTACCGGCTAAAGAGGAGGATCACGGAAAAGGTCTTGCCTACTGACGTGGGTGATGGTCTTTTGGAGGAGGTAATTTTCTCCGAATATGGAGGACTTTCAAGTGAGGGCTCGAATATAGTGTAGTGAGCAAGACCCCTCTTTTTTTGCCACTAGCGGGACAGAATCTGCTGTGGCGGGACAGTAGAGGGCCCCCGGGCTGGGGGATTAAGCTGCAAAGATGACCAACAATATAGAGGGGCTGCAAATAGGATTAGTGTATAGGGGCAAAGAGACCAGAGCTTCTTGGTAGGTTGACTACAAAGTACAGGAGGGCTGCGGACACTATCCGCAATCTATATGGACAACTTGGCTGTCATCAGAAAGATAGCTCCGGAGATCGCAGAACTGGTGGAAAAGCGTTATACCATATTGAGGAACATCTACTTTGTTCAGCCAGTGGGTCGACGGGCATTAGCAGCTCGCCTGCGCTTGCCGGAACGTACCGTACGCAACGAAATCGAGCTTTTGCGAGAGCAAGGACTGTTGGTCTCCAACCCGGCAGGTATGCAGGTGACTGATGCCGGTGAACGGATCCTCGGTGATTTGAAGGAATACGTACGGGAGCTTAGGGGATTATCTGGTTTGGAGCGTCGCTTAGCTCAGCTTCTAGGTCTCCAGCAGGTAATTATCGTGCCAGGAGACTCTGACGAGGATGAGACTGTCAAGAAGGAAATGGCTAAAGCCACTGCTAAGTATCTTAAGGCTGGGCTCCAGGACGGGGATGTGCTGGCTGTGACCGGTGGGACGACCTTGGCGGAGGTGGCCAGGAGCTTTCCAGCCTCTGCTGATAAACGGGACATAATGGTGGTTCCCGCCCGGGGAGGTCTCGGCGAAGAAGTCGAAAAACAGGCCAATACAGTAGCGGCTAACATTGCCCAGCGCTTAGGGGGTACCTATCGATTACTCCATGTTCCCGATGATGTGGGAGAAGATGTAATAGCCTCTCTATGTGGAGACCCTAAGATTAGGGAAATGCTAGATCTGATCAAGGAAACGGACATGGTTCTCCATGGGATCGGTACAGCAGAGGAAATGGCTAAGCGTCGACGTTTAGGCGAAGCGGATCTCGAGCTATTGCGGGACAGGAAGGCAGTGGGAGAGGCTTTCGGTTACTACTTCGATCGTAAGGGACACATCGTATATACCACCACCAGTGTAGGTTTGCGCATGGAAGACCTGGCCAAGATTGACAAAGTAGTGGCTGTTGGTGGAGGTCACACCAAGGCAGAGGCGGCCTTGGCCGTTATGTCCAATCGCTATCAGCATGTCTGCATTACCGATGAAGGTGCAGCTCGACTGATGTATGCTAGCCTCGGAGGGAGTGATGCCACCAGTAATGACTACTAGAGGGTGTAAAGGGCCTTCTGATCCGGAGTTGGTGGGTATCCCATCATGTCCACCGGTTCCCAAGACCCGTTGAAATAAACAAGTGTATCTCACAGTCCAGAGGAGGATGAGAAGAATGGCAGTCAAAGTAGGAATTAATGGTTTTGGTCGAATTGGACGTTTAGTCCTGAGGGGATGTCTTAAGGATCCCAATTTGCAGGTTGTGGCCGTTAATGATCTAACTGATGCCGAGACCCTTGCCCATCTGTTCAAGTATGATTCTATCCATGGCATTGTACCTGAAGATGTTCGTTCCGAAGGTGATGAGCTGATCGTCGGTAACCGGCGGCTCAAGGTATTCGCCGAAAAAGATCCGGCCAAACTGCCTTGGGGTGATCTTGGAGTAGAGTATGTGGTGGAAGCCACCGGTGTTTTCCGCTCCAAGGACAAGGCAATGCTGCATGTACAAGCCGGTGCCAAGAAGGTGGTAATCACAGCTCCGGCCAAGAACGAGGATATCACCATTGTCATGGGTGTTAACCATAAGGATTACGACCCTGCCAATCACCATGTCGTATCCAATGCTTCTTGCACCACCAACTGTCTGGCTCCGGTGGCCAAGGTCATAGATGAGCAGTTTGGCATCAAGCGAGGGCTGATGACCACAATTCATTCCTATACCACGGACCAGCGGATTCTCGATCTGCCCCACAGAGATCTCAGGCGGGCCCGGGCAGCATGTATGAGCATCATTCCTACTACTACTGGAGCCGCTGTAGCCGTGGGTTTGGTGCTGCCACAGCTTAAGGGCAAGCTCGATGGTTTTGCCCTGAGAGTGCCCACACCTGATGTGAGTATAGTTGACCTCGTATGTGAATTGGAGAAGAATACTACGGCCGAGGACCTGAATGCGGCCTTGAAGGCAGCGGCTGAGGGTGAGCTGAAGGGTATCTTGGGCTATAGTGAGCTGCCCTTAGTCTCGGTGGACTTTACCGGAGACAATCGTTCATCCATTGTCGATGCAGGTTTGACCAATGTAATGGAAGGTAATTTCGCCAAAGTTGTAGCTTGGTATGACAACGAGTGGGGTTACTCCATGAGGATCGTAGATTTGGTCAGATACATGGCTTCACGAGCCTAATATTGACAGACATTACCCCGGTCGGCCTAGCTGCTGACCGGGGAACTTTCTGAGCAAAGGCATTGAGAGGCCACTAGCTGGGGGGATTACTATGAATAAACGCACCGTCAAGGATGTGGGTGTCAGAGGAAAACGAGTATTTGTGCGGGTAGATTTCAATGTCCCCATGGATGACGAACAAAATATTACCGATGATAAGCGGATTAGGGCGGCTCTACCTACGATTCAATACTTGGTAGATCAGGGTGCCAGGGTAATTCTTGCATCTCATCTGGGCCGCCCTAAAGATCAGCCTGAGGATAGATACCGTATGGATCCGGTGGCACAAAGGCTGGCGGATCTCTTGGACCAGGAAGTTACCAAGGCGGATGATTGTATAGGGGCCGAAGTAGAGGAAGCAGTGGCTGCCCTAAAAGATGGAGAAGTGCTTTTACTGGAAAATGTCCGTTTTTACCCGGGGGAAAAGAAGAATGATCCAGACTTTGCTAAAGCTTTAGCGGCTCTGGCAGAAATATACGTCAATGATGCTTTCGGGGCCGCCCACCGGGCCCATGCTTCAACTGCCGGTGTTGCCGACTACTTGCCGGCTGTCGCAGGTTTTCTACTGCAAAAAGAGATAGAGACTATGGGTAAAGCTTTGGAGGATCCTGAGCGGCCCTTTGTCGCTATTTTAGGTGGTGCAAAAGTCGCCGATAAGATTGGCGTGATCAGCAATTTGCTGCAGAAGGTAGATACTCTCATTATCGGTGGTGCTATGGCGTACACTTTCTTTAAAGCCCAGGGTTATGAGATTGGCAATTCCCTGTTGGACCAAGAAAGCTTGCTTTTGGCCAAACAGCTGATGGAGGAAGCCAAGCAACGGGGGGTTAAATTCCTGCTACCGGTGGATGTTGTGATTGCTGACCGTTTTGCCGCTGATGCAGCCCATGAAGTGGTAGATGCCGATCAAATGAAGGCAGGCTGGATGGGTTTGGATATCGGTCCTCGCACAGTGGAGCTCTTCAGCCAGGAGATCAAGTCAGCCCGAACTGTAGTCTGGAATGGCCCTATGGGAGTCTTTGAGATGCCGGCCTTTGCTGAAGGGACCAAGGCTATCGCCCAGGTTATGGCAGAGAGCAGTGCTGTTACCATCATCGGGGGTGGCGATTCAGCAGCTGCTGTTGAACAAGCCGGTTTGGCAGATAAAATGACCCACGTATCTACCGGTGGAGGCGCATCTTTGGAATTCCTGGAAGGCAAGGCCTTGCCGGGTGTGGAAGCTCTAAATGATAGATAACTAGCGGAGGCGATGGTTGTGAGAGTCCCTGTGATAGCAGGCAACTGGAAAATGAACAAGACACCAGAGGAGGCGGCTGCTCTTTGCCGTGCTTTGCTTACTCACCTCGATGTGCTAGATGATCGAGAGGTAGTCCTTTGCCCTCCTTTTACGGCACTGGCCACTGTCAGTGAGGCCATTCGGGGAACCAAAGTAGTTTTGGGCGCCCAGAATGTTTTCTATGAGGACAGTGGGGCCTATACGGGTGAGATTTCGCCTCTGATGCTACAGGCATTGGGTGTGAAATATGTGATTATCGGCCATTCTGAAAGACGGCAGTACTTCGGAGAGACTGATGAGATGGTTAACCGTAAGGTGAAAGCAGCACTCCAACATGATCTAAAGCCGATCATCTGTGTAGGAGAGACTCTAGCTCAAAGAGAAGCGGGTGTGACCGAAACCCTGGTCAAGAGTCAAGTAGATAAAGCCTTTCATGACATTGCCGCAGATGAGGCTAAACAGGTGGTTGTGGCCTATGAGCCTATCTGGGCCATTGGCACCGGCAAGACAGCCACTTCCCGGGAAGCGAATCGGGTGATCGGTATGATCCGCGGTACTCTTGGGGAGATTTATGGCGACTCTGTTGCGCAAGCTATCCGTATTCAGTATGGGGGTAGTGTCAAACCAGGGAATATGGCAGAATTGATGCAGGAACCGGAGATCGATGGTGCCTTGGTAGGAGGGGCCAGCCTTGATGCAGAATCATTTGCCCGGATCGTAAGGTATGATGATTGAAGTTAAGGCATCCGGTGCGAAGGAGGATGTATTGTGGCAAAGGCGAAACACCCGGTCTGTCTTCTAATTCTGGATGGTTTTGGGATCAATGAGAAACAAGAGGGTAATGCGATTCATCTAGCCGAAACTCCTCATCTCGATCAACTATGGGTTCGGTATCCCCATGCCCGTCTGGCTGCGTCGGGGGAAGCGGTAGGCCTCATGGAAGGCCAGATGGGTGATTCCAATGTGGGACACTTAAATATCGGGGCTGGTCGGATAGTCTATCAGGATGTAGCCCGCATCAGTAAAGCAGTGCGGGAACGTACTTTTCATGATAACCAATGGCTGGTAAGGGCGATGACGACTTGCCGGGACAAGGGAACAGCTTTGCACCTTATGGGTCTTCTATCACCGGGTGGAGTGCATAGTCATAGTGCTCATCTCTATGCACTGTTGGAGATGGCGGCTTCCTTTGGTCTCAAGGAGGTATATGTCCACGCTTTTCTGGACGGACGAGATGTGCCCCCGGCCAGTGCCCACGAGTATATGGTGGAACTGGAAAGCAAGCTAGAGCAAGTCGGGGTGGGCCGGGTGGCCACAGTATCGGGACGGTACTATGCCATGGATAGAGATAAGCGTTGGGATCTTACGGAAAAAGCTTACAATACTTTGGTGATGGGACAGGGGCGCCAAGCGAAAAGCGGCATCGAAGCAGTCCGGGTGGCATATAGTGGTGGCGAAACCGATGAGTTCGTTGTCCCGACTGTCATAGTAGATGCGGCAGGCAAGCCGGTGGCGACGATCAAGGATGATGATTCGGTAATCTTTTTTAACTTCCGAGCTGACCGGGCCCGGCAAATTACCCGCGCTTTCACCGATATGGAGTTTTCTGGGTTCCATCGTGTGCGGTATCCCCGGGTTATGTTCGTTGGTATGACCAGATATGATGAAACCATTGTTGCCCCCTATGCTTTTCAGCCTCAGGATCTGAAGAACACTTTGGGTGAGGTGGTGGGCAAAGCCGGGTGGCGTCAGCTGCGGATCGCTGAGACAGAGAAATACGCCCATGTGACATTTTTCTTCAGCGGTGGTGATGAACAGACTTTTCCCGGTGAGGATCGGAAGCTAATACCATCACCGAAGGTGGCTACTTATGATCTGAAGCCGGAGATGAGTGCCTTTGAAGTGGCAGCTCAAGCTGTAAAGGCTATCGAGAGCAATGAATATGATTTGATCGTACTCAATTTTGCTAATTGCGACATGGTGGGCCATACCGGTGTGTTGCCCGCGGCCATCAAGGCAGTGGGGACCATTGACGCCTGTGTCCACCAAGTAGTCACTGCTATGCAGGCCCAGGGTGGGCATATAGTTGTGACCGCGGATCACGGGAACGCGGAGCAAATGATTGATTACGAGACCGGAGAGCCTCATACTGCCCATACATTGAACCCGGTGCCGGTGATTCTTGTTACACACTGGCAGGATGTGGTACTGCGAGACGGTATTTTGGCTGACCTGGCTCCCACAGTACTGGAGCTTTTGGAGTTGCCACAGCCCCAGGAGATGACTGGAACGTCTTTGATCCAGGCACAGGGGGAAGGTCTGGGCACTGCGGCCAAAGGGAATCTGGCGGGTAAAGCTTGAAGTCGGCCTTACGTTCTTTTAGGGATGAGTAGTAGCAGGAGTTTTATCGGTCACCAATACGATTAAACAGGAGGTAATCACATTGACCTTTATCGAAGATGTCCTAGCACGAGAAATCCTGGATTCACGGGGTAATCCAACGGTGGAAGTAGAAGTATTCTTGGCCGATGGTTCGGTGGGTAGGGCAGCGGTGCCCTCGGGAGCTTCTACAGGAGCCTTTGAAGCTATCGAGATGCGGGATGGAGACAAAAAGCGCTATCTAGGCAAAGGTGTGCAAAAAGCTGTAGCCAATGTCAATGATATCATCGCACCGGAAGTTGTCGGTATGGATGCCATTGATCAGGTGGCCATCGATCAACTGATGATCGACCTAGATGGTACCCACAATAAGGGTAAACTAGGAGCCAACGCTATTTTAGGCGTATCTTTGGCGGTAGCCAAGGCAGCCGCTGTAGCTCTTGGTCTGCCGTTATATCAGTATATCGGTGGAATCAACTCCAAAGAACTACCCGTGCCAATGATGAATATTCTCAATGGCGGCGAACATGCCGATAACAATGTAGACATACAAGAGTTCATGGTTATGCCGGTAGGAGCCAAATCCTTTGCCGAGGCTCTGCAGATGGGTGCCGAGGTCTTTCATAGTCTTAGATCAGTTCTCAAAGGCCAGGGCATGAATACGGCTGTGGGCGATGAGGGCGGTTTTGCTCCTAACCTCGACTCCAATGAACAGGCGATCGCGGTAATTTTGGAGGCCATTGAAAAGGCCGGATATCGTCCCGGGGATGATGTCGGCATCGCTCTGGACGTGGCGGCCACTGAGATGTTCAAGAACGGGAAATATGTGTTTGCCGGTGAGGGTGTGGAGCGCAATACCGCAGAGATGATCGATTTCTACGAATCTCTTCTGGACAAGTATCCGATTTTCTCCATTGAAGATGGCTTGAGTGAAGAGGAATGGGATGGCTGGAAGGAACTGACTAACCGGCTGGGCAACCGGGTACAGCTGGTCGGTGATGACCTATTTGTCACCAATACTGAGCGATTGGCTAAAGGCATATCCTTAGGGGTAGGCAACTCCATTTTGATTAAGGTCAATCAAATCGGGACTTTGACTGAAACCCTGGATGCCATCGAAATGGCTAAGCGAGCTGGCTATACCGCGGTGGTTTCCCATCGCTCCGGCGAGACGGAGGATACGACCATAGCTGATATAGCGGTAGCTACCAATGCCGGTCAGATCAAGACCGGAGCTCCCTCCCGAACTGACCGAGTCGCCAAGTACAATCAGCTGCTGCGCATCGAAGAAGGTTTGAGCGACCTAGCTATTTATCGAGGCCAGGCTACCTTCTATAACCTGAAACGGTAAATAACTAGAAGTCCTTATGGAGGAAGCATGGGGGGAAGCGGGACTCTTAGTGGTTGTCAGCTTCCCCTTAGGTATGTTAAGATAGGATCAATGATTGCGGTAAAGTGGTGGAGGGGGTGGAGTGCATGGTAACAGCTTTGATGGTCATTCAGCTATTAATATCCATAGGCCTCATTGTAGTAGTGGTGTTGCAAGAAAGTAAAGGAGAAGGCTTGGGATCCATTGGTGGAGGTGCACAGCTGTTTTTCGGTAATGTCAAAGGACTCGATCGCACCCTGGAGCAGATTACGAAGTATCTGGCTATTGCTTTCATGCTGATGTCCTTGATCCTGACCTTTATTTAAGCCCATCCGCAGTCAATGGGGAAGCAGCCTGTGGTGGTTCGACGAGAAGTCCAACGAGGCCGCCGGCGGCTTTGCCCTTAGGACCGCGTGATCCTGCTATCTGACCCCTGGGCTTACTGAGTGCCTGTGGGGTTTTTGCATGCATCGGAGAAGACAGGGGTAGTGGTTTGCTTCAATTGACAACCCCTTAAAGCTGGATCTATAATGTTTCTGTGCGCTTGGCGGACCATAACAAAGGGGGATAACGGGGAATGCGACGTGGAGACAGTATACGAATGCTGCTCCTCGTGGTCATCGTCGCCGTGGCAGGGGTGGTTTTGTATAGAGTGCCTATGAATCTAGGCCTCGACCTGCGGGGCGGTGTCCATGTGGTAATGCAGGCACAAGAAGTACCGGATGTAAAAGTCACAGAGGAGACCATGCAGAGGGTCATGAGTGTGATCGAGCGCCGAGTCAATAGCATGGGGGTATCAGAGCCGATTATTCAGCGTCAGGGCGCTCGGCGGGTCATTATTCAGCTGCCGGGGATCTATGATCAACAGGTGGCTATCGATACAATCGGCAAGACGGCCCAGTTGGAAATCAAGAATCCGCTGGGTGAGACAGTTCTGACCGGAGCCGACCTAATCGATGCTAGACTGTCTCGGGATCAGTTTGGCCGGCCTTCGGTTGCAGTGGAGTTTAGCAAAGATGGGGCCAAGAAATTTGCTCAATTGACAACAGTTTACCAGGGACAAGCTATTCCCCATGTCCTAGACGGGGAGGTCTTAGTCAATCCGGTGGTACAAGGTCCCATTACTGA
>JAAZLW010000261.1 GCA_012799135.1 Bacillota bacterium
CTAGCCCGTTATTTCAATGATGAGTTTGCTATTGGTGCCAATCTACATGTGATCACCATGCAGGGCTGGAAACGGGAAGCCTGGTATGATGATACCGGCCTTGAGAACTGGGTATTACCTTCACCAAACCTTCCGACACTAGATACCGCGACAGTCTATCCTGGCACGTGCCTTTTGGAGGGAACGAATATCTCCGAAGGGAGAGGTACGACTCGGCCCTTTGAGATGATTGGTGCGCCCTTCATCGATGGTATGGGGTTGGCTAGGTATCTGAATCAAAGGCAGCTTCCTGGCGTAGTCTTTCGATCGGTTAGCTTCATCCCGTTTTACCGAAAGCATGTAAATGAGAAGGTACATGGGGTTCAGATTCATGTCTTGAATCGAGATATCTTCCGACCCGTTCGTACTGGAATAGAGGTTCTGGTTGCCATCAAGAGATTGTATCCCGGAGATCTGGAATTTCGAGAAGACGTGTTTGATCGCCTAGCGGGTAATAGCTGGATCAGAGAGGCCATTGTTAGCGGGGAGTCGGCTGAGAAGATTGAGGAGCGCTGGCACGGAGAATTGGAGGAGTTTGGGATAGTGCGGGCTAAGTACCTACTCTACTGATTCACCAGGAACTCCTGGAAAAGCCGAGAACTGCATCAAGGAATCAGGCATTGCGATGCTTACATCTTAGTGCCAGAACACAAAGTGTCCGAGGAGTGAAAACCCTCATGGAGTTGATTCACGGCGGGCATCTCCCTGCAGATTGCCGGAAGTTGACAGATTGCACCTAAGTGGCTACTCTATATGTAAACACATACCAGAGACTAGGGGAGATGACGGCAATGAATAGTAAAGAGCGCGTAATGGTAGCTGTCAGTAGAGAAAAACCAGACAGAACTCCATGCAATTTTCACGGCACTAAGGTAGTCTGTGATCGGCTTTTCCAGCATTACGCTTTGGCTGATTATCGAGATCTGATGGACGTTTTAGGCGTAGACATGATCGATATTCGTGGAATAGTGGATCCGATCTGGAAGGGCCCTATTCCAAAGACAATTCGTCTCTCCAACGGTGTAATGCAAAACTATCTCGGTTGGCAAACTAAGGTGGTGAAGACCGCCTACGGACCGGTAGAAGAGCATTGTGGATACATATTTGCCAATGTGAATAGCTTAGAGCAATTAGTTGAAGTTGATTTCAGATGGCCACAGGTAGGCTGGTTTGATTTTTCTCATATGAGTAGAGAACTGTCAAAGTATAAGTCATATGGTATCGTTGCTTCGGGTGCGAGCGTCTTCCAACACCCTACCTTGGTGCGGAAAATGGATAATCTGTTGGCAGACATGCTGGTAGCCCCTGAAATAGCTAATTATCTTTTCGACCGGTTTACGGATTTCTACGTGGAATATTTTGATACCATGTTTAGCCAAACCAAGGGTCAAATTGACATATTGCGGATTGCAGATGATCTGGGGATGCAAGATGGCCCTCTAATAAGTCTCGAGCTATTTCAAGAGTTCATGAGTCCAAGGATTAGGCGCTTGACGGAAATGGCGCACTCTCACGGTGTAAAAGTTATGTTTCACTCGTGTGGCTCGATACTACAGTTTATCGATGAGTTGGTTGATTGCGGCGTTGATATTCTAGATCCTATTCAGACTCGGGCAAAAGATATGGAGCCTGAGCGGGTAAAAGAGAAGTGTAGAGGTAGAATCTGTATGCATGGCTCTGTGGATACACAATATACACTGCCGATGGGGACGATTTCGGAAATTGAACAAGAAGTCAAAACTAGAATCGAAGTTTTAGGGGATGAGGGTGGCTTTATTATTGCACCTAGTCATACACTACAACCAGATGTTCCTCTGGGAAACGTAATAGCCTTGTATGACGCTATAAGGCGATATGGCTAGATAGGGTGAGGAATCGAATACAAGAAGAAGTTTATCGAGTATGTAGATCTCGAGCATCAGGCTCAGGTTAGAGGACTACATTTATAAACTTGCGGCAATATACTATCAGCACTGTGAAAGGCCTTGGATCTTAACCAAGGCTCTTTAGCA
>JAAZLW010000262.1 GCA_012799135.1 Bacillota bacterium
CCACTAATATCCTGGCAGCTCTTGCATAAGTCTGTAGGTGAGATTCACTACCTAGGGTAGTTCATACAGACTGGGAGCTGATGTGAGTGGTGCGGCGGATAATAATCATCTCGGTTACCCATAGGATGCTGATTTGGACTGTCTGCTCTTTGGTGATCTTAGGATTGTGTCTGGCGAGTGTGGGGCGACAATTCATGCTACAAGCGGTGACCGGGTATTGGGGAGACAAGGTCTCTGGACGTCTGGTAGTAATTGACCCAGGTCATGGTGGTCATGATCCGGGCGCTGTAGCGGCTGATGGAACTCTGGAAAAAGATATCGTGCTCAACATCGCTAAGTACCTCCAGAGCCTATTGAATCAGGCCGCAGTCTACACAATTCTCACTCGGGAAGGAGATGACTCGCTATCACTGACCCCCGGCAGGAATTTTCTGAGCCGTAAACGGCAGGACCTGATCGAGCGGGCAGATATGGCCAACCGAGCCAGAGCCGATCTGTTTATCAGTATCCACTGCAATAGTTTCCCCCAGTCCATCTGGTCTGGTGCCCAGACATTCTTCTATCCTGGTCAAGAGGAGAGTAAGAAGCTGGCAATTGCCATCCAATCTGAGCTGGTAAGGCGATTAGGGCCCAACCGTCGTCAGGCTAATGCCGGGGATTACCGGGTGCTAAAGGAGACTCATATGCCCGCGGTAGTTGTGGAGGTGGGGTTTTTGTCTAACCCCAGGGAAGCGCGCCTTTTGGCTGATCCCGGCTACCAAAAGAAGGTGGCAGAAGCCATTTACTGGGGGATCGTTCGCTACTACAGATCGACAAATGTTCAAAGACAGTTGTACACCAAATACTCGGAGGCTAATCACACAGCTGTTGCCAGACTGTGGTCCGGGAAAGGGGGAGTGTCCAGTGAGCTCACCGAGGCTATCGGCAGATATGCGGATAATCTACCATAACACCATGGCTATAGTTGCAGTCTGCCGGAAAGCAGGTCTTGATATATTCGGTGTAACCAAAGGAGCCGGAGGCCTACCGGCTGTGGCCCGGGCGATGTTGGCTGGAGGTGTTGTCGGGATAGCTGACTCCCGCCTGGCCAATCTGGAGCGGCTGCAGAAAAGCGGGATAAGTGCTCCGCTGATGCTCCTGAGAAGCCCAACCAGAGATGAGATTCAACGGGCGGTAGCCGTTGCCGATATTATTCTTTGTTCAACCCTAGCTACCATCCAAGCACTTTCTCAGGCAGCCGTCCAACAGCGCCGTGAGATTGCGATCATTCCTATGGTGGAAATGGGCGATCGGCGAGAGGGGATCATGCCCGAACACGTTAGAGATCTGGTGACAGCGGGGGGCAAATTGCCCGGGATCCGGATCCGGGGCTTGGGGGCCAATTTAGCCTGCTTGGCAGGGACGTTGCCGACTCCGGCCAAGATCACTAATCTGGAAAAGATGGCTCATGATCTAGGGCCTGGCTGTGCCTCTGAGTTCGTCCTGTCTGCCGGAAACAGTAGTGCCCTGGCACTCGTATATCACGATGAGTGGCCTTTGCTCTCTCTTCCGGCTCACTTGCGGATTGGGGAAAGTATTCTGCTAGGTTGGGATGTAATTACCAAGCAAGCTATACCGGGGACAAGCCAAGCTGCTTTTCGGTTCTATGCTGAAGTTATCGAGATAGCAAAGAAGCCCAGTTTGCCCGGGGGCTCTACTGGGTGTAATGCCTTTGATGAACACATCGAGCCTCTGGATCGGGGGACACACTGGCGGGCAGTATTAGCCTTGGGCAGGCAGGATCTGGGTGCTGGTCGGATCATGCCCGTGGATCCAGGCATAGAGGTGATAGGGATGACCAGCGATCATACGATTCTAGCGGTAGATCAAGCAGAAGATCGGATTGTGGTCGGAAGCGAACTGGAGTTTCGTTTAGACTATGGCGGGTTATTAGCAGCTATGACTTCCCCGTATGTGGGAAAGATAATCAAGGAATAAGTGAATAGCAAAAGGATCATGTGGGAGGTGCAGCCTTGGAAAACAGAGCAGAGGGGCAGGTACTATTGGGTGCGCTTTCGCCCCATCCACCCCTTTTGATCCCAGAAGTGGGTCGGGGACAGCTATCCCTAGTGGAGTCTACCCGTCGTGCCATGGAGAGTTTGGGTCAGGCAGTGCGCGAGGCAGAACCTGACGTCATAGTGGTAATTAGCCCCCATGGACCGGTATTACCGGATGGTATCGGGATTTGGGCTACTGATACCCTGCAGGGGGATTTTGGCCAATTTGGAGCTCGGCATGTCGCTCTAACTTTTGAAAATGATCAAGAGCTGTTAGATGCTGTACTGGAGGAGGGACAGGTACTTAACTACAAGCTCAGAAAGGTAGATGAGGCGGTAGTCCGAACCTATCATTGGTCTCCAAAACTGGACTATGCTACTTTGGTGCCTTTATATTATCTGGAGAAAGCCGGTGTGCATGTCCCGATCTTAGCAATGGGTATGGGGTTTCTGCCTAATCCGGAATTGTACGCGTTCGGGGTTATTCTTAAGCACGCGATTCGGGAAACAAACCGACGGGCAGTAGTAATTGCCAGTGGAGATTTGTCTCATCGCTTGACAAGAGATGCCCCGGCCGGGTATTCAAAGAGAGGTCGGCAATTTGACGAGACCCTTTGGCAATTGCTTAGTCGCGGGGATATCCAAGGGATCCTGGATATGGATCCGGAGCTGCTCCATGCCGCTGGGGAGTGTGGGTATCGAGCTCTCGTCATGATGCTGGGGTGTTGGGAGGGGGAAGAGGTGACAACTGCTCCACTTTCCTATGAAGGTCCCTTCGGTGTGGGATATGGCGTCTGTCTAGTGCAGCGGGCAGTAGAATCCGGCTGTGGACAGCAGCAGGAGAAGATGCTGCATGGACATCCTTTGGTGCAGTTGGCCCGCATGACGGTAGAAGCACTGGCTCAAGGGGGAGGACAGCCTATGGCGACAGGTGTGGACCTGCCCGAGGATCTACCTGTCCAGGCCGGGGTATTTGTGACGCTAAAAAGCCGGGGCGAACTTAGGGGTTGTATAGGCACTATTACTCCTACTTATCGGAGTTTGGCTGAGGAAGTGATTACCAATGCCAGGCAGGCAGCCTTTGCTGATCCACGCTTCTCACCCGTAAGGGCAGAGGAGCTAGGCGAGCTGACCTATTCGGTCGATGTACTAGGAGAGCCGGAGCCAGTCGAGAGTGAAGCAGAGCTCGATCCGAAGCGGTTCGGTGTTGTGGTAAAGGCCGGTAATCGGCGAGGCTTACTCTTGCCGGATCTGGAAGGCATAGACAGTGTCGAAGCTCAGATCCGTATTGCCCGGCGCAAGGCCGGGATCAGCCCTCGGGAAGCGGTGCAGCTGTACCGGTTTTCAGTTCAGCGCTATCAATAGCTGTGTCGTTCCGGGAAATGAGTCATGGGGGAGGGATAGGTTTGCCCGAACTAACACCCACAAAGGTTGCAGCATACTTTCATTTAGATGAGGGTGGTGCCCACTGTGAGCTTTGCCCCCATCAGTGTCTCATACTTCCAGGCAAGGAAGGTCGCTGTGGCGTGCGGGCCTACCAGGAGGATCAGGGCTTGGTTAGCAAGAGCTATGGCAATGCCAGTGCCATAGCCTTGGATCCTATGGAAAAAAAGCCCCTATATCATTTCTATCCCGGGACCACGGTTCTCTCCTTGGGGTCTTTTGGCTGCAACCTACGCTGCCGGTTCTGCCAGAATTGGCAGATCTCCCAGAAGATCCAAGCAGCAGACATTCTCACACCCGAGGCAGTAGTCGAATTGGCAAATAAGTATCAACATGTCAGTTGTGTCGGTGTGGCCTTTACCTACAATGAACCGACGATCTGGTATGAATTTGTACTTGATACTGCTCTTCTCCTACAGGCCGCTGACCTTAAGACCGTGTTAGTTACCAATGGTTACATATCGCCTGAGCCCTGGCGGGAGCTATTGCCCCGGATTGATGCTGTGAACATCGATGTAAAGGGTTGGAGTGAAGAGTTCTACCACAAGTTATGTGGGGGTAGTCTGCAGCCAGTATTGGATAATGTCCAGACCGCCAGGGAGTACTGTCATGTAGAGCTGACCTATCTGGTCATCCCCGGCCACAATGATGATGATACCAGTCTCGAAGGCTTCGCTCGCTGGGTAAGAGAACGACTAGGGGCGGCAACTCCCGTTCACTTTTCCCGATATTTCCCCAATTATCGGCTGGACATTCCCGCAACACCCATTGCCACTATGAAGAAGGCCCGTAATATAGCCAGTGAGTGGCTAGATTATGTATACCTAGGCAATGTTGAGGTCAATGGTGCTGCCCACACCTATTGCCCTGTTTGCCATACCCTGGTTATTGAGCGCAGCCGTTTTGAGGCTCCTCGCATCTATGCTAGCTATGGCCGGTGCCCTGATTGCGGGACAACACTACCCTTGATTACAGAGGCTTAGGCAGAAAAATCCTAATCAGGGAAAGGGTGGATGAGCTATAGATACCCAAATCCAGGCTTCTTGATTCTTGCAGGGGAAACTATAATATTGTCGAAAGAAGAACCAGGGAAACCGCGGTTCTTCTTTAGGTTTCCAGATTATTGTAGGTGGAGGGAAATGTTTTGAAGGAGAAGACCCTATGGCATGAATACCTGCAACAAGCATGCCAGCGGCAGATCCGAGCTCGGGTACTTGCTGCCTTTAATACGAACATAGATGCTGTAATACACGTAACCGGCGAACTTATGGATAGTATCAGTACTAAAGATAAGAGCATTGCGTGGGACAAGGTGGCTCATGGCGATGCTGAGGATATTCGGTCCATCACAAGCAAAGAGGACCTCTTGCTAGTCCTTAAGGATTGCCTTAGTGGTGGGAAGTCTTTTCACATAGTTTTGGAAAACCTGTCCATCTTGGACTGGTTGGATCAGCATTTCACCGGGGCCCAGGCCAATATGGGTGGTCAGGCGGGGATTATTGCCAATCAGATGGCTAGTCTAGGAGCACAGTCCATGGTCTATACGCCATTGCTTTCTCCGAAGCAGGGCCGGTTGTTTGTCGAAGGGGTGACTACTCCGGTAGTGACAGGTAACCGAGTAGAGATTCGGCCCGTGCCGGAGGCCGTGCGGTCTGATGATGAAACCAAGATCAACTGGATCTTTGAGTATGCCAAAGGCGAGATCGTGCGTTTCGGTCAGGAGGTCGTGACTACGCCCCGGGCTAATCGAGTGATTCTCGCTACCCGTCCCCGGGGTTCTGTGATGTCCTTTGATCAGACGCTGGCGGGCTGTCTGAGTGAGTTGGGGAAGAGCATCGATGTGGCCTTCATGGCGGGCTATCACTATGCTGAGCCGATCAATGTCGATGGTCGCACCTTTGATCAGTTCATGACCGATTCGGTTAATCACCTGCACGCGCTTAAGGAACAAAACGATGATTTAGTGGCCCATTTCGAGTATGTACCGATGAAAAGACCAGAACTGGAACCGAAGATGCTGCAGACCATCTGCCAGGAGATCAAGAGTTTCGGCATCAATGAAAACGAGATCAAGCGAGTGCTGCGGGAATATGGCTTTGAGCAGGAGATGGAAGCGATCGAGCAGCACGAGCGGGCCTATTCGTTATATAAAGGTGCCCTCAAACTGTTCCAGCACATGCAGCTGGATCGTATCCATGTTCATAACCTAGGGTACTATGTGCTGATACTGCGTAAACCCTATCCGGTGTCCATGGTTGAAGTACGCCAATCCTGCCTATTTGCTTCAGCAGTGAATGCCATGAAAGCCAAGTACGGTGGCTATGTGGAGCGGGAGCAGTTGGCGGAGGCAGCCCGGCTGCCCTTATCCGAGATAGGTTTTGAGCAGCTGGTAGGTATGGCGGAAGAGCTTAGGGCGGAGCATCCTCAGGCAAGTGATCTGCTCAGTAAAGGCTACCTGGAGTTTGCTGACCATTATCTGGTGGTTACACCGGCCCATATAGTATCCAACCCGGTCAGCACTGTGGGAATGGGTGATACTATCTCATCTGCCTCCTATGCGGCGGAACTAGTTGGCTGATTTTCTTGCCGCTGGTGCTTGACAGTAGCCTAAGCCTTAAGTATAATGTACGTAAATCACCAAAGGCGATGATGGGAAGAGTAAGCTGACCTTGGATCGAAGAGAGCCGCACAGAGTGGGAAGCGGTATCCGATGAAGCTGAAAGCCACCCCTGAGCTGTGCCCGAGCAATCCCAGGGGATTGGTAAGGGATTACCGGAGATGCAACTCCGTTAGCAACGATGCCATAGGGCATCTTGAGGTCAATATCGTAAGGTATTGGCGAAAATGGGTGGTAACACGGACCTCCGTCCCATAGGGACGGGGGTTTTTTATATCTGGCAAAATCCATAAGCTGCGATGATGGGGATGAAGACCTCCTCAGGCCTTATAGAGAGGAACCGGTTGGTGGAAAGGTTCTAGGCTGGGAAGTTGGGCCGCCTCGGAGCTGTCTGTCAAAGCTGAAGCTGAAAACAGACCGGTTGCCCACCGTTAGCGGGGTACTCTGGCCAGTTGGAATGGAAGGGCCAGGGGCTGAGGGGCCGGCTGTCTGCCGGCAACAAGAGTGGTACCGCGGTAGTCCGTCTCTATAAGGGGGCGGGCTTTTTTGCACCTAAAAATAGGTAAGGTTTGTCTCGTTGGTGTGTAAGCAAGTGAGAGGGAGCTGTGAAAAAGATGTTGCAGATGGAGCGCTATTATGCTGAGCGAGTAACGGAAATGCGAGGATCCGATATTCGGGATGCCTTCAAACTAACGGAGGAGCCAGGGATCATCTCCTTTGCCGGGGGGTTCCCCGCACCGGAATCTTTTCCCATATCGTTGATTGAGAAACTCTTACAAGGGATGTTCCAGGATGATTACTCTGGGTTACAGTACGGTCCCACAGAGGGACTTGAGGAACTGAGACGGCAAGTTGCGCTACAGATGGAAAGAGATAATGTGCCCTGTACCGCTGCCAATATTCTCATTACCAATGGTTCACAGCAGGCTCTGGACCTGATCTGCAAGGTTCTGCTCGATCCCGGTGACTATGTCCTGGTGGAACAGCCGGCATATGTTGGTGGACTGAATGCTATCGGCAACTACCAAGGTTGCCGGGTGGGTATCCCGATGGATGAGGATGGGCTGCGAGTTGATATGATGGCCAATCGGCTAAAGGAGATGTCCAGTAAAGGGCAACACCCCAAATTCATATACACTGTGGCCAACTTCCAGAATCCCACAGGAGTGACACTTTCTGCCGCCCGGCGGCAGGCCCTGCTGCAACTGGCGCGGGAGTATGATTTTCTAATCCTAGAGGATAATCCCTATGGGCTGATTTCCTTTGGCCAAGAGGCAGTACCCCACATTAAGACTCTGGATGATGAAGGTCGGGTAATCTACCTCGGTTCCTTCTCCAAGATCCTGACTCCTGGGGTAAGGGTAGGGTGGATCACGGCTAGCGAATCGTTCATTCGCCAGCTGACTATTGCCAAGCAAGGCACAGACCTTTGCTCCAGCTCTCTAGGGATGAAGCTCGTGTTGGAAAGCATTCTCAGTGGTGAGCTGGAATCTCACATAGCTTCCCTTCGCATCCTCTATCGGCGACGGCGGGATGCGATGCTACATGCCCTCTCTAGCTATATGCCACCGGGAGTCCATTGGACCAGGCCCGAGGGTGGGTTCTTCATCTGGTTACGCCTGCCTTCGTATATTGACACTAAGGCTATGCTCCCCTTTGCTGTAGCGGAGGAAAAGGTCGCCTATGTCAGTGGCAAAGGGTTCCATGTCGATGGTTCTGGTAGTAGTACCATCAGGTTGGCTTATAGTGAAGCTTCAGAAGCTGAGATCGAAGAAGGTATCGCTCGTTTGGCGAGAGTTATTCGGCGTCGGATTGAGGCAGCTATGTAAGCCGCCGCTGTTAGCAGGATCTTACCAGGTTTCTACAGAATGCTCTTAACAATGGGCGGCTAGTATCAGCCCAACCTGTTGTGGGGGTATTGGAAATATGCGAGCATTGATTTTGTACAGTAAAGAGGGACGCTTAGGGGAATTGGCCAAAGGGCTTTCCAGTGTGTTGAAGAGGGGCAATTGTCAAGTACAGCTGATGGAAGCCGAGCCCCAGGCCAGTAATCCGATCTCGGGAGCACCATATGATCTAGTGATTTTAGGAAGTCCTACCTTGGGTTTTTTTGGTGGTAAGATCGCAGAAGACCTAGTGACAACATCGGCCCGGCTAACCCGTTTGGAAGGTAAGAAGGCGGCAGCCTTTGTCAGTGCTAAGTTATTCGGAGCCGGCAAATCCTTGAAAGCAGTTATGGCCCTGTTAGAAAAGCAGGGGGCGATGGTGGAAGACTTCGCCGCCCTCCAGGGCCAACAGGATATTGAGAAGTTTGGCCAGCGGTTGCTCAGATTGACCGGGCGGTGAGGGTGCTATGCTCATCTTCTGGGCCAAAGGTTAAGCGAGATTGAGGATACCAATTCCTGAAAAACTCAAGACTCGGAGGATCGCATGGGAGGGGGGGAGCCCTGTCGCCATGATCGGCAGGGCCTTTTGGTGAAAAGTGATCTGGTTAAGCACGGATTAGAACGAGCACCGCACCGATCCTTGTTCAGGGCCATGGGATATACAGATGATGAGCTAAGCCGCCCCATCATCGGTATTGCTAATGCCTCAAACACTATTGTCCCCGGTCATATCCATCTCGACAAGATCGGAGCCGCAGTGGAAGCCGGTATTCGGATGGCTGGAGGCACTCCGGTCACTTTTGGTACCATTGGAGTGTGTGATGGGATAGCCATGGGCCATGCCGGCATGCGATACTCCTTGGCCAGCCGTGAACTCATTGCCGATTCGGTGGAGGTAATGGCTGAGGCCCATGCTCTAGATGGGTTGGTCTTGATCCCCAATTGTGACAAGGTCGTGCCGGGTATGCTGATGGCAGCTGCCCGGGTGAATATCCCTTCTATTGTAGTTAGCGGAGGCCCGATGCAAGCCGGTCGGCACCGTGGTGAGCCCATCGACCTAAACACTGTCTTTGAAGGTGTTGGTGCTGTCCAAGCCGGGAAGATATCTCGGACCGAGTTAAGGGAGATAGAAGAGGCCGCCTGTCCGGGATGTGGCAGCTGTGCCGGGATGTTTACCGCCAACTCTATGAACTGCATAGCTGAGGTCTTGGGTCTTGCGCTTCCGGGCAATGGTACTATCCCCGCGGTGAGTGGGGCCCGCATCCGCTTAGCCAAAGCCGCCGGCATGCAGATAGTACGGTTAGTGGAAGCAAGGCTCAGACCTTGCCAGATACTGACTCCGGCTGCATTTCGCAATGCTCTTACCGTGGATATGGCCCTAGGCTGCTCTACCAATACAGTATTACATTTGCCTGCGATCGCTTATGAGACTGGATTGGAGCTATCTTTACAGTTGGTCAATGAGATCAGTGAGATCACTCCTCAGCTTTGTCATCTGCGCCCTAGTGGTAAGCATCATGTACAGGATCTCGACGAGGCTGGCGGCATCTTGGCTGTTATGCAAGAGTTGGCAAGGGCAGGGCTGTTGGATCTGGAGGTCCCTACGGTTACGCTCAACACGTTGGGAGATAATATTCGGGGAGCCGGAAAGCGCGGGCCAGACGTGATTCGCTCCGTGCAAGAACCCTATGCTGCAAAAGGCGGTCTAGCTGTCTTGTGGGGGAATCTCGCTCCTCGGGGTGCAGTGGTCAAACAAGCGGCAGTCAGGCGGGAGATGCTCATTCATACCGGTCCGGCTCGAGTTTTTGATGGCGAAGAAGCAGCTGTGGATGCCATCTTGCATCATCGGATTAATCCCGGAGATATTATTGTGATCCGCTATGAAGGCCCCAAGGGTGGGCCGGGGATGCGGGAAATGCTGACACCTACTTCAGCAGTAGTGGGTATGGGGCTAGATGATTCGGTGGCCTTGCTTACCGATGGACGGTTCTCCGGAGCTACCCGGGGTGCTGCGATCGGGCATATTTCGCCGGAGGCGGCAGAAGGAGGCCCTATTGCGCTGATCAGGGAAGGGGATTTAATCGAGTTTGACATCCCGGGTCACAAGATCGAGCTATTAGTATCTGAGGCTGAACTCAACAAGCGCAGGGCGACTTGGGAACCAGTTGTTCGGGAAGTGGAGGGTTATCTCAGGCGCTATGCGAGACTGGTCACTTCGGCAGCTACCGGGGCTGTACTGGAAGTCTAGGGTCTAGGTGATGAGAGGTGGTGCCCTTTGATGGAAGACCTGGTCGAAGTAGGTCAATATGATAGCGTGATTGCTGCCGATTTGGCGAAGGCCAGCCTGGAGTCCTTCGGGATTCGAGCAGTGCTGATCGATAGAGGTATTGCCCAGATCTATCCTGGTGCGACCTACGCCTTTGGCGGAATCAAGCTAATGGTGAGGGCAGGGGATGCTAAGGAGGCTAGTGAGATCTTGTCTCACATGCAGGAGGAGGCCGACTGAATCAAAAAGTGCATAGAAGCTGCATTGGAGTTAGCGAAAAACCAGAGCCAGATCGATGGCAAGATCGGGAAATACCCGTGATTGAGCTTTTGCCGGTGGCTTATAGAGCATGGGCCGCTCGGCGACTCCGTCCTTGAAGCTGTGCACGAAGACCAATTGCTCCTCGGGATCGACCACCCAGTATTCCGCTATACCACAGGACATGTATAGGTCGTATTTCTTTACTAGGTCAATCCTGGCGGTGCTCTCAGATAAGATCTCAGCTATGAGGGTCGGCACCCCTTTGTAATAACCATCGTCGCCTGAGTGTTCCTCTAGGTCACAGATGATCATGATATCCGGTTGCACCATATTGATTTGGCCATTAGGCCTTTGCAGAGTAATATCAAAGGGGGCAACAAAGGGCCGGCATTGTTTGGCCTCTGACCAAATATAGAATTGCACGATCAGCTCAATAAGAGCAGCTTGGTGTGGTGTTGTGGGCGAGACCAGTTGATAAATCTCCCCATTGATATACTCATACCGCCCCTCGATGTCTTTGGTTAGCTCCACAAACTCCTCATAGGTGGCTTTCTGTCGGTCATGGCTGGGGGTTCCTTCCTTGACAGTCATACCGGCAGCGTTAGGCCGATACTTCTCATCCCTGGTCGCTGACAGTCTGGCTACCGGTAGACCATTGCGGGTAATGATAATGTCTTCATCGGCTGATAGCCTAAGATACTTGCCGAAGTTGTTCTGTACCTCAGTCGAGTTTACTATCACTGCAGGCACCTCCGGATTAGCTAAGATAATGGTCAACATAGTTAATATAGCTATTTCCATTCTAGGCCGAGACGGAGGGTTGTCAAGAATATCCAGAAATCCGACCGGGCTGCTTCGATTACTCAGGGGATTGGGCCCATTTCTCACTAAGTAGGGGGTTTTCGCAGATTTCGCAGAAAATAGGGTTGACAGAACATGCTTCTATACCTTATATTATAAAGAAATTACCCAAATACATAAGAGGCGATGCAGGGGAACAGTAGGTATAGAGGACGGTTAAGAGAGCCGGCGGGGGGTGAAAGCCGGTCCGTTAGCGTACCGAATCTCACCCCGAAGCTGTGAGCTGAAATCCTAGAGTAGGCTTGACCGGAGCCACACCCGTTACTATGTGGAAACCTGGGGGATAGGGTGTCTCTCCTGGGCGAACGGAGGCTATCGGCATCTGGATCCGGTGTGACCGCGATTTGGATCTGGACTGGATAGCGAAAAAGGGTGGTACCACGAAGACGAAACCTTTCGTCCCTTTGAGGGCGGAAGGTTTCTTGCTACCTAGACAAACCTGGAGAAAGGAGATGAGCGGACTGTGCCAGCCATCGAAGCCATGCAGCAAGACGTTTCTCTGAGAGGTGGGGAGACTGTCGTGGGCAGTGAGAGTATGGTGACTGGAGCCCAGGCATTGATTCGATGCCTGGAGGCAGAGGGCGTAGAGGTTGTATTCGGTTATCCGGGAGGAGCCGTATTACCTATTTATGATGAGCTGTATCAATCATCCTTGCGCCACATTCTTACTCGGCATGAGCAAGGGGCCGCCCATGCGGCTGATGCCTATGCCCGGGCTACCGGCAAGCCAGGGGTATGCATCGCCACCAGTGGCCCAGGAGCCACTAACCTGGTTACCGGTATCGCTACAGCCTATATGGATTCAGTGTCCTTGGTGGCCATTACAGGACAAGTGGCTACATTTCTGATCGGCAAGGATGCTTTTCAGGAAGCCGATATCACTGGCATCACCATGCCGATAACCAAACATAATTACCTGGTCAAGGCAGCTAGCGAGCTTCCTCGGATCATCAAAGAAGCCTTTCATATCGCGACCACCGGACGACCAGGGCCGGTATTAGTCGACATCCCCCGGGATGTAACGACCGCTCAGTTTTCTTACAGCTATCCCAAACAGGTGAATTTGCGCAGCTATCGTCCTACTTATATCGGGCATATCAAGCAGATCATGTCCGCCGTAGCTGCCATGGATAAGGCTCAACGTCCGCTCCTATATGTAGGAGGAGGTACCGTGGCCGGTGGGGCCCAAGCTGAGCTCTTGGAGTTGGCGGAAAAAGCCGATATCCCCGTGGCCATGACCTTGATGGGTCTAGGGGCTTTTCCGGGAGAGCATCCCCTGTCTTTGGGCATGTTGGGTATGCATGGCACTGCCTATGCCAATTTCGCAGTAAGTCACTGTGACTTGCTGATCGCCGTAGGTGCTCGGTTTGATGACCGAGTCACCGGGGCGATTGAACGATTTGCAGCCAAGGCCCGGGTGATTCATATTGATATCGATCCAGCGGAAATCGGCAAGAACGTGCGCGTTGATATCCCTATTGTAGGCGATGCCTGTAATGTGTTACGGGAGCTTTTGCAGCGAGTATCTCCAAACAAACGTGAAGATTGGGTAAACCAAATTAGTGACTGGAAAAGGGAATACCCTCTGCAGTTTGAGGATCAGGTACAGCCCAACGAGCGGCGCCAATCCACAGCTGAAGGTGAGGGGCGGGTACCTCCCCAAGCCATTATTAGCGCTCTCTACAACCTTACCCAGGGGCAAGCCATAGTCACCACCGATGTAGGGCAGCATCAGATGTGGACAGCACAATACTTTCGTTTCGCCAAAGCCCGCCAGTTGATTACCTCCGGTGGCTTAGGCACAATGGGATTTGGTTTGCCAGCGGCCATGGGAGCTCAGGTGGGATGTCCCGGGAAGCTAGTAATTTGCATAGCTGGAGATGGCAGCATTCAGATGAATATCCAAGAGCTGGCCACTATTGTCCAGGAGGATCTACCGATCAAGGTGTTTATTCTGAATAACGGGTTTCTGGGGATGGTGAGACAATGGCAGGAGCTCTTCTATGAGAAACGTTATTCTCACACAGCCTTGACCCACAGCCCAGATTTCGTCAGGGTTGCTGAATCCTATGGGATTAAAGGCCTGCGGATCAGCAAGACAGGTGACATGTTGCCTGTACTAAAGGCGGCCCTGGCACATCCGGGACCGGTGGTGGTGGACTGTTGGGTATGCAGGGAGGCAAATGTATATCCCATGGTGCCCTCAGGCAAGGGGCTCGATCAGATGCTGGGACTAAGGGGGGAATGAGCATGCAGCATGTACTGTCCGTTCTGGTGGAGAACCGCTCAGGAGTGCTATCCAGGGTGGCCGGGCTATTTAGCCGCCGGGGCTATAGTATCGATAGTATCGCAGTAGGACCGACTGAGGATGCCGCCGTGTCGCGGATGGTGATCATGGTGGAAGCCGATGAGGAGGGCCTAGAGCAGATCACCAAACAGCTGCATAAGCTCATTGATGTTCTTAAGATCAGTGACATCACCAAGGAGCCCCGAGTGGAGCGGGAACTGGCCTTAATCAAGGTGCAAGCTGATGGTCAGAACCGAGGAGATATTCTGCAGATTGTGGATATCTTCCGGGCCAAGATTGTGGATGTGGCGGAAAAATCCCTAGTCATCGAGATCACGGGTGATACAGAAAAGGTAGATGCTTTGATTCAGCTCTTGCATTCTTTTGGAATCAAGGAGCTAGTTCGCACTGGGCGGATTGCCATGGTGCGGGGAATGAGAAGCTCCGGTGAAGACAGATCAAAATCATAAGGAGGCAAAGTCACATGGCACGGATTTACTATGACAAAGATGCGGATTTGCAGATTCTTCAAGGTAAGAAGATCGCCATCGTAGGCTATGGCAGCCAGGGCCATGCCCAGGCCCAAAATCTACGAGAAGCGGGTCTGGATGTGGTGGTGGCTGATCGGCCAGATAGCGCCAATTACGAAAAGGCAATAGCCCATGGATTTCAGCCCGTAAGTGCCGGGGAGGCGGCAGCCAAGGCAGACATGATCCAGATGTTGGTCCCCGATGAGGTGGCTGCCAGAGTATACCAAGAAGAGATCGCTCCCCATATGAGTGAGGGAAAGGCGCTGGTCTTTTCCCATGGGTTTAATATCCACTATGGCCAGATCGTGCCCCCATCGCATGTGGATGTCTTCATGGTGGCTCCCAAAAGCCCTGGCCATCTGCTACGGCGCATGTATGTAGATGGCAAGGGTGTCCCGGCTCTCTTGGCTGTGCATCAGGATTACACCGGGCAGGCCAGGCAGCGGGGGTTGGGTTATGCCCGAGGGATTGGTTGTACCAGAGCGGGGGTCATAGAGACTACCTTTGCCGAGGAGACCGAGACAGATCTGTTTGGCGAGCAGGTAGTCTTATGTGGTGGTGTCACCGAGTTGGTACGGGCAGGTTTTGATACCCTCGTAGAGGCTGGCTACCAACCGGAGATTGCCTACTTTGAGTGTCTACATGAACTGAAGTTGATCGTTGATCTGATGTATGAGGGCGGGATCGCCGGGATGCGTTATTCCATCAGTGATACCGCCGAATATGGTGATGTGATGGTTGGTCCCCGGATCATCACCAAAGAGACTAGGGCAGAGATGCGGCAGGTATTAAAGGAGATCCAAACTGGCCAGTTTGCCAAGGAATGGATCCTGGAAAACCAGGCTAAGAGACCGGTGTTCAATGCCATGAGGACCCACCAGGCACGACATGCCATCGAGGTCGTAGGCAAGAGATTGAGAGCGATGATGCCCTGGATCAAGACAGACGAGTAGGTGAGGTTATCTGGATAGCGGAGTAGCCAAGAGATGGCAAAGGGTGTAAAGGAGGGCTGAATATGTCACGGGTATACATCTTTGATACGACACTGCGGGATGGGGAGCAGACCCCAGGGGTTAGTCTGAACGTGGAGGAGAAGCTGGAGATTGCGCGGCAGCTAGCGAGGTTGCAGGTAGATGTGATCGAGGCAGGTTTTCCCGTAGCATCACCCGGTGATTTTGCGGCTACAAAGGCCATAGCTGCCGAGATTAAAGGGCCGGTGATCGCTGCTCTGGCCCGGGCAACGGCAAGAGATATTGAGCAGGCTGCTGCCGCTTTGCAGCAGGCACCCAAACCCCTCATTCATACATTCATCGCCACCTCTCCCATTCATATGGAATACAAGCTCCGAAAAAAGCCCGAGGAAGTCTTGAAAATGGCCGAAGAGGCGGTGCGATGTGCGCGGGGATTCGCTCCGGATGTGGAGTTTTCGGCCGAAGATGCAACCCGAAGCGACTGGGCCTTCCTCGCCGAAGTATTATCTGCAGCGATCGAGGCAGGGGCCACCCGCATCAATGTTCCGGATACTGTGGGGTATGCAACACCGGGAGAGTATCGGAAGCTGATTGGCTACTTGAAGGAAAAAGTGAGGGGTATTGAGCACAGCCGTGTAAGTGTGCATTGTCATAATGATTTGGGGATGGCGGTCGCCAATTCTCTGGCAGCTCTAGAGGCCGGTGCTAATCAGGTGGAATGCACTATCAATGGGCTCGGCGAAAGGGCCGGTAATGCCTCTTTAGAGGAGATTGTGATGGCTCTGGCCACCCGCCAGGATATCTATGGGCTGCAGACAAGCATCAGGACTGAACAGATCTACCGCACCAGCCGCCTGGTCAGTTCACTTACCGGTGTCCCGGTACAGCCCAATAAGGCCATCATCGGGGAAAATGCCTTTGCTCATGAAGCGGGGATCCATCAGGATGGTTTTCTCAAGGCTAGATCCACCTATGAGATCATGACTCCCCAATCCGTTGGACTCCCGCAAAGCCGCCTGGTTTTGGGTAAACACTCAGGCCGCCATGCTTTTCGGGAACGGCTGCGGGAGTTGGGCTATATACTCACTGATCAAGATCTGGAAAAGGCCTTTCAGAGGTTTATTGACTTAGCCGACAAGAAAAAAGAAGTGTCTGACCGGGATTTGGAGGCTTTGCTCAAAGAAGAACTGATCACCATACCGGAAAGCTTCACTCTGGACTATCTGCATGTGTCCAGTGGCAATCGCACAGTCCCTACTGCTACCGTGCGGTTGGTCTGGGGTGAAAAGCATCTGGAGGAAGCAGCCTGTGGCAGTGGCCCCCTAGATGCTGTATATCGGGCTATAGATCGGGCCAGTGGCCTAATGGTACAGTTGGAAAGCTATAGCCTGCAAGCTGTAACCGGAGGCAAAGATGCCCTCGGTGAAGTAACGGTACGCATTGCCGCCAATGGGTCCGGCTATATCGGGCGGGGAGTGAGTACCGATATCATTGAAGCAAGTGCCAAGGCCTATGTCCATGCCCTCAACAAGCTGGTCGACGATCGAGGCCGAGATCTCGGGCAAGGGAAGCAAGCTTGGGAGCAAGGCAAGCAAGCCAGGGAGGGGGTCTAGAGCATGGGGATGACCATTACTGAGAAAATCCTGGCAGCCCATGCCGGGAGAGAGCATATAGTTGCCGGTGAGCTGATTAATATACCGGTCGATCTGGTTCTGGGGAATGATGTGACTACACCCATAGCGATCAAAGAATTTGAACGTATTGGGGTGAAGACTGTATTTGACCCAGAGAAAATCGCGCTTGTGCCGGATCATTTCACCCCCAATAAAGATATCAAGTCCGCGGAGCAGGTTAAGCTGATGCGAGAGTTTGCCTACCGTCATGGGATTAAGCATTATTTTGAAATAGGGCGAACGGGTATTGAGCATTGCCTACTGCCAGAGGCCGGCTTGGTGCTGCCAGGCGATGTGGTCATTGGTGCTGACTCCCATACTTGTACCTATGGGGCATTGGGGGCCTTTGCTACCGGAGTAGGCAGTACCGATATGGCTGCAGCCATGGCGACCGGTGAGGCGTGGTTTAGAGTGCCAGAGACTATCCGGTTTGTGTATTTCGGTAGACTCAGGCCATGGGTAACCGGTAAAGACCTGATCCTCTATACCATTGGCTTGATCGGAGTAGATGGGGCCCGCTATGCAGCTATGGAATTTGTCGGTGAGGCTATACCGAACCTTTCTCAGGATTCCCGCTTTACCATGGCCAACATGGCCATTGAGGCGGGAGCCAAGAACGGGATCTTCATACCAGATACGATAACAGAAGACTATGTGGCGAAACGTGCCCAGCGCAGCTACCTATTCTATGCCAGTGACCCGGAAGCGTCCTATAAGTCAGTAGTAGAGATTGATGTCAGCAAGGTCGAGCTCCGGGTAGCTTTTCCCCATTCACCGGAGAACAGCCGCCGGATCAGTGAAGCAGTTGATATTCGCCTAGACCAAGTGGTGATCGGATCCTGTACCAATGGACGGATGGA
>JAAZLW010000027.1 GCA_012799135.1 Bacillota bacterium
AGTGGAATCGCTAGAGAGTATAATGCCTGCTTGGGGTCGGATAGCCAACCCTGGGGCGGGATCCCAAAATACCCTAGGATGGAGTTAAAGAAACCAAAGGGTGCTGGATTGTAGAGGATTTTCCAGACGAGGCTTATCACTGTAACCGATGTGACAACGGGCAAAAAGATCATTGTTCTGTAGAGCGTGCAGCCCCGAAATTCTTCTGACAGCATCAGGGCAAGCACGTACCCGGCAACGGTTCCGATGACGGTCACTAAGATAACCACGATAGTTGTATTACTTAGGGCTTGCCAGAACACACTGTCTTCTAGAACACGCACGTAGTTGTCAAATCCAACAAAGGGGCCAGGGCCAAACTGGTATTGTCTGAAACTCAAGGCAAAGGACTGAAGGATGGGATATATTTTAAATAGGGCAAAAAACACTATGGCAGGCAGGCAAAACATGTAGGCAGTCTTGTGACGAGACAGACCCTTAAGAAGTCTGCTTCTGGAATGACTCATAGCTGCTACCCCCTTCCAGGACATGTGGTCACCCGCAAGCCCCGGGTCTTGATGTTAGGGCAATCGAGCAACACCGGGGCCTACGGTTGACTTTCTATCTTTAGGTATTACTTGCCGCCATACATATCTTGCTTTTTCAGCTCTTCATTGATCTTTTTGTCATACTTAACAACCAAGGCATCGATATCGGTCTTGGGATCTAGGAGTACTTCTTGCACTACTTCAGACGCCAGTAGTTTGACTGGATAGTAATCTACAATAGGCTCTGGGAATCTGACGAGATTTTTCCTAAAGACATCCACAAAGGGTTCCATCAAAGGCTCTCCAGAAACCGCGGCAGTATCGATATCACTTCTGATGGAGACTCGGCATACATTAGAGATCTTATTGGTAATACCAAAGATCTGAGCCTCTGGTGATGTCATGAACTTCATCCATCGGTATACTGCTTCTGGGTGCTTAGTAGTCTTGCTCATATACAGATTCTCGCCTTCACCTAGGACATAGCCGCCTGCTGGTCCAGCGGGCATGAGTGCTGTGGCGAGCCTCTCTTCCAGTCGTGCCTTGTATTCAAGAATGCGATAGCCTGCGTGGAAGACCATTCCGGCTGCCCCGTCTTGGAAGGTGCCGTAAACGGCTGCGGAGTCAGCTGTGGCAAAGCCTGGCTGGAAAATCTTATGCTTGTGGGCCATATCCCGCTCAAACTCCAGAGCAGCTTTGACCTCAGGAGTATTGAGATTAGATACCCATTTGCCATCATCGACTTCTTTTAGAACACTGCCACCGGCCTGCCAAACCCAATCCTGAAATGTCCAGTAAGCATAACCCCTATTGGTAGATCCATATACTGAAATACCGTAGGTGTCATTCAGGCCATTCCCATCAGGGTCATTGAAGGTGACATACTTGGCAAACTCGATCATTTCATCCCAGTTGGTGGGAATGGGTTGACCGAATTTATCTAACCAGTCTTTGCGGTAATACATGGCCTGGCCTTGTACTGACCATGGCACTCCATAGTACTTGCCATCGGGCCCCCTGTTTGTAGCCCAGGCCACATCTAGCATTTTGTCACTATCGGGAAAGCTGTTCCTATCAATTTCTGCAACGATGCCATACCTAACCCATCTGCCTGTGGTGACCGTATCTATGATCCAAGCATCAGGAGCAGCGCCACCCATGGCCGAGGTCAATAGTTTGTCCTCTAGGTCAGCATAGAGACTCAAAGAGACCTCGATATCTGGATTGTCCTTCATAAACATATCAGCGAGCGCCTGATAGGCTTCAAGATACTGAGGATTTCCGCGTAACCAAACACTGATTCTCGTCGCCTCTGCTGCCAGAGTAGTACCAGAAATGCCGATTGCCAAGCATAGCACCAGCAAAGTTAGGATAAGCCTTTTATGTTTGGCTGAGTTCTTCATTAGATTACCTCCTTGTGCTGTGCCCAGTGGGCAGGACTGCTGATGGGACTGAGCGTGTTTCACATCGAGTGGAATCCCTAATTGCGGCTTTTGGCGATATAATCACCTCCTTTGATATTACATCATCATCTTGCTTGAGAATTTCAAGCAAGCAGTTCATGGCAATACTACCGATCTCGAGTTTTGGAGTATGAAAAGTAGTTAGAGGTGGATAGACTCGTGCTGCCATTTCTATATCATCAAAACCGACTAATCGCACATCTCGAGGTACCGAAAGACCGTGCTCTCTGACGGCATCCAGCGCTCCTATAGCCATCAAGTCATTGAAGCAAAACACACCGACAACTCCAGGTGTGGTGGATAGGAGCTGATCCATAGCCTCATGACCTCTATCGATGGCTGGGATGCGGTACATGGAGGAATCGATCTTCATCGTTTTCAACTGCAGCTCAGAGGCCCTTTCACTAAACCCTGCCCAACGTAGCTCATTACTCTCGGAATCCATGGGGCCTGAGAGATATGCCAGACAGTCAGGTTTGGTTGCTGCTAGGATATCCGCTGCTTCCCGGCCCTTTCTGTAGTTGTCTACTATCACCGATGTAATGCCCAGGTTGCTCCAGGCTCGATTGACCGCAACAACTCTTCGGTCATTGGCAAAAAGCTTGGTAGCCACAGCGTCACTAAAACGAGGTGAGACGAGGATAAGACCGTCTACTTGCCTTTGCCTAAGTAATTGAATTGACCGGATCTCTCGCTTAGGTTCTTCATCGGTATTGCAGAGAAAGATGTGGTAATTGGCCTCTGCCGAAGTATCCTCGACACCTCGGACAACTTCAGCAAAGTATGGATTGGCAACATCTGGGATTATGACACCAATTGTATAGCTTTCCTGGGTGGCCAGTCCCCTTGCTAAGGCATTGGGCCCATAATCAAGCTCTTCC
>JAAZLW010000263.1 GCA_012799135.1 Bacillota bacterium
ACTTTTTACGATGGTGAAGGCGGTCAGGTGGTTCATACGGACTTCACCGAACCGTATTGTGGCACTATGCGAGGCATCATAGAGCAGGCAGCTACGGAGCTAGGTCTGCCACTGCACTCGAAGGGTTGCTACGTATGCGTAGAAGGGCCCCGCTATGAGACTCCGGCGGAGATTCTAGCCTATCGTCGATTGGGGGGTGATGTGGTGGGTATGACCAATGTGCCGGAGGTAGTCTTGGCAAGGGAGGCCGGTCTATGTTATGCAGTTATCGCGATGGTGACCAATTTCGCAGCCGGCATTTCACCCACATCACTGACTCATACGGAGGTAGTAGAAGTTATGCAAGCCAATAGTGATAGGATACGCAGGCTGGTGATGACTGTACTAGGAAGGCTTGATCCAGAGGATACTTGCTGTTGCAGTGACGTATCTTCGCACTAAGGGGTGATCATATGGCGGGCAAGGTTCGGTCAATGACATGGGCAGATGGCTGCCTAAAGCTTATTGATCAGAGGAAGCTACCCTCGCACCTCGAGGTGGTGGAGTGTAGGACATATAAAGAGGTGGCGGATGCTATTCGGACTATGAAAGTGAGAGGGGCGCCGGCGATTGGTGCAACTGCAGCTTTTGGTGTTGCCCTAGGGGCACTAGAGCATCGCCATGCCACCCGGGAAGAGTTCGTATCAGCAATGCAAATCATTTCCAAAGAGCTGGCGGCAACTAGGCCAACCGCCGTGAATCTCTTCTGGGCACTGGAGCGAATGGAGAAGGTAGTTGAGTCCAAACAGACAGAACCAGTCCCTAGTATTGTCGACGCCTTAATCCAAGAGGCGGAAGCTATTGCCACCGAGGATATAGAGACCTGCAAGCAAATCGGAGCAGCAGGTGCATTATTGATCGCTGATGGCGACGGGGTCTTAACTATCTGCAATGCAGGGGCCCTGGCTACAGTCGATTACGGTACGGCTTTGGGGGTCGTCAGGGCAGCCAATGATGTAGGTAAAGACTTTCATGTATATACTGCGGAGACTAGGCCTTTCCTGCAGGGTGCACGGCTCACCGCCTGGGAACTAGTCCAAGAAGGTATCCCGGCTACCTTGATTACAGATAATATGGCGGGTTGGCTAATGCAACAGGGACGAGTACAGGTAGTGATTGTCGGAGCTGACCGGATTGCCGGCAATGGAGATACTGCCAACAAGATCGGCACCTATACCTTTGCGGTACTCGCCCATCATCATCAGGTGCCCTTCTATGTGGCGGCACCCCTATCTACAGTGGATCTGTCCTTGGAGAGTGGAAAGCAGATTCCCATCGAGGAACGCTCCCCAGAGGAAGTGACCCATCTTTGCGGGCAGCGGATCGCCCCAGCCGGCATTGGTGTTTACAATCCTGCTTTTGATGTGACACCGGCCGAGCTGATCAGTGGGATCATCACTGAGGCGGGAATTATCCGTGCGCCCTTTGCTGCCAATCTAGCCAAGGTATTTCGAACGAGTTAGGTTATCTTTCCTGTTAGCACTGCTGTTGCAAAAGGCTAAGCGTGGATATCGGATGGGAGAAATGCAACATATGCGCCAAAGATGAGCAGGGAGGGGCTTTCTTATGGACAAGACCATTTCGATGATTAGGAACCCGAATCTAGCTCCCGGAGGTCAATTGAAAATAGATTGGGTTAAGAATCACATGCCGATCCTAAATCGGATTCGAGAGGAGTTCTCTAACGGGCAGCCCTTAGCCGGGATGAAAATCGCCATCTGCTTGCACTTGGAGGCAAAGACCGCTTATTTGGCTCAGGTGTTGCATGAAGCGGGGGCCAGGGTGGCGATTTCCGGCAGTAATCCCTTGTCTACTCAAGATGATGTGGCAGCTGCATTGGCAGCGAGTGGTATAGAGGTATTTGCCTGGCACGGCTGCACTGAAGCTGAGTATGCTCACCTCCTCAGACACACAGCTGCTATTGGTCCCGATCTAGTCATCGACGATGGGGGAGATCTGGTCCACTTGCTACATACTGGGCTAAGGGAGCACTTGCCCCAGATCAAGGGTGGTTGTGAAGAGACCACTACGGGTTTACACCGGCTACGGGGTATGGCTGCCCGAGGCCAGCTGGAATTCCCTATGATTGCGGTCAATGATGCTTACTGTAAGTATCTCTTTGATAACCGCTACGGTACAGGTCAATCGACTTGGGATGGAATTATGCGGACTACCAACTTGGTAGTAGCCGGCAAGACTGTAGTGGTGGCCGGCTATGGCTGGTGTGGACGGGGTGTGGCAATGAGAGCCAAGGGGCTCGGAGCGCAGGTAATCGTCACTGAGATCAACCCTATTCGGGCTCTGGAAGCTATGATGGATGGATTTCAAGTCTTGCCCATGGCAGAGGCTGCCCGGCTTGGGCAGATTTTCATTACCCTTACAGGCTGTAAAGATGTGATCCATGGGGAACACTTTGCCAAGATGCGGGATGGAGCGATTTTAGCCAATGCCGGCCATTTTGATGTAGAAATTAGCAAACCCGACCTCAAGGCCCTCGCCGCCTCCAGCCGGATAGTACGGGAAAACATCGAAGAGTTTCAACTTAAGGATGGGCGCAAGCTCTATCTGTTAGGCGAAGGCCGACTAGTGAACTTGGCCTGTGGTGATGGTCACCCGGCGGAGATTATGGACTT
Source organism: Bacillota bacterium (assembly GCA_012799135.1). Classification (GTDB taxonomy): domain Bacteria; phylum Bacillota; class Limnochordia; order DTU087; family DTU087; genus JAAZLW01. The sequence goes on from JAAZLW010000263.1 coordinate 2,673, forward strand.
ATCCTTTGGCATACAGGCTCTGTCCCTAGAGTATCTGGTGCACTCAGCGCAAGGGCTTCCTCGTCAGGTGATCGAGGTGCCTGATGAAGTGGATGAGCGAGTGGCTCGGTTGAAGTTGGCGGCAGAGGGGATTGAAATCGACGCCTTATCCGCGGAGCAGGAGCGATATCTAGCCGGTTGGGACTAATCATCCGCCACCTTGGAGAAGGCCAAGGAAGCAGCTGGGATTTGAGCACTTGAACTAGTCGTCGAAACAAGGTGGTAGATCATGCGGATTTTGCTCACTAATGTAAGCTTAGTAGAAGCGCCTGTAGACTCAGTAAAAACGGTAGATCTCGGGATTGAGAACGGAAAAATCAGTCTGATTCGGGAACATTTATCGGCAAGCTCTGGACTGGGATCTGAAGAGGACCCCTGGGATCGAATCATTGAGGGACGGGGGCGATTGGCTCTTCCCGGGCTCGTTAATGCCCATACACACCTTGGTATGACGTTACTCAGGGGGTATGGGGACGATCTGCCCTTAATGGTTTGGCTTCAAGAGAAAATGTGGCCTTTGGAGGATCAACTGACCCCCGAGGATGTTTACTGGGCTTCACTTTTGGCCATAGGAGAGATGCTCCGGGGTGGAGTAACCACTTGTGGGGACATGTATTTCCATATGGAGGCAACGGCCAAAGCAGTGACAGAAGCAGGAATCAGGGCTTGCCTTAGTCGAGGTATACAGGGAATAGGTGGCAGCGGCCTACGCGGCCTGGTGGATGGTGTACGGTTCTGCCAGGAATGGCAGGCAGCGGCTAATGGGCGCATCACCACAATGTTGGGGCCTCATGCCCCTTTTACTTGTCCACCGGATTTTCTCCACAAGGTGGTGGATTGGGCAAATCGTCTGGGGGTACCGCTTCATATCCATGTAGCTGAAACAATGGCTGAAGTCGCTCAAATAGCAAATGAGTATGGTACGACCCCCTTAGGGATGCTGGCGGCCAACGGTGTGCTGGAAGTGCCGGTCACAGCAGCCCATTGTGTGCACATGCAAGCAGAGGATCTAGAGCTCGCTCAAGATAAGGGTGTGCGCATTGTCCACTGTCCGGGTAGTAACATGAAACTAGGTAGTGGCATCGCACCTTTACCGGAAATGTTGGCGGCAGGATTGACCATTGGCTTGGGAACAGATAGCGCTGCCAGCAACAATAAGCTAGATCTATGGGGGGAGATGCGCCTCGCTAGTCTGGTCCACAAGGCCCGAACACAGGATGCAACGGTGGTGCCTGCCAGTACGGCTTTACAGATGGCCACCTATTATGGGGCAATGGTACTGCACCTAGAGAAAGTGGGCAGATTGCAGCCAGGTTGGGCAGCCGATCTGATCTTGGTTGATACAGAAGGGTTGCACTGGTATCCTCCTAGTGACCGACAGGCATCAGTTGTCTACTCCGGTCAGCGGACTGATGTAGAACTGGTTATGGTCGATGGTCACATTGTCTACGAAGACGGAGAGTTGCTTACTATCGATGAGGACAAGGTACGCTATCATATTGACCAGAGTGCCCGCCGACTTGGTCTCCTGCCGGTAAATCCGATGTGACTGATGTATGCGCAGATATGGGGTTCACCGTATGTTTGGCGGTACTAACCTAGTTAAGTAGAAATGGCCACTTTTTCACATCCAAAGTTGGAAGAGATAAAGTGGCCTTGTATTACTCTGCTACCTTACTGTGATATCTTTACTTTGGCCATTTCTGCAGCTGTTTTTAGTCGATGGCAAGTGCGGGCCCGTCCCAAGGCAGCCAGCACCTCGTACATACCTGGACTTACCCTGGTACCCGTGATGGCCACTCGCACCGGTTGGATTACATCTCCCAATTTGCGATTAACCTGTTCTTGGACCTCCAAAAAAGCTTTCTCGATATTAGCCTCAGTAAAGGGTTCAGTCTTCATCAGTCTGTCTAGTAGAAGTCCAAACATATCAGGTACATAGTCTCGGTAAAGGAATTTCTCTACAGCAGCGGCATCGTATTCGATCTCATCTACGAAGAAGTAGCGACTGGATGGAACAAATTCCGCCAAAGTGCGAATACGGGATTGCAGAGATAGTGCGATCTTCTTGACCCGCTCTCGGGTAGGTCCATCAATCGTCTCTGGCAGCAATCCTTCCTTTTGCAGCTCGGGGATAACCAAATCTGTCAAACGTTCTGGGTCCAACTCCCGGAGGTATACTCCATTCATCCACTCCAGCTTCTTCATGTCAAATACTGCAGGGTTGCGGGAGACTCGATCCAGAGAAAACTTCTCGATCAGCTCTTCTGTGGTAAAGAGTGTATCAGTGGCGCTATAGGACCACCCTAGGAGGGCTAGATAATTCACTAACGCCTCGGGCAAGAAGCCCGCATCCCGGTACTCGGTTACTGAGGTGGCGCCATGTCGTTTGCTCAGCCGAGTCTTGTCACTTCCCAGAATCATGGGCAGATGAGCAAACTCCGGAACAGGAAATCCCAGAGCCTCGTATACCTGAATCTGACGGGGCGTATTGGATATGTGGTCATCACCCCGAATTACGTGCGTGATTTGCATCAGGTGATCGTCGATGACTACAGCGAAGTTATAGGTGGGCATGCCATCAGATTTGAGGATAACGAAATCATCCAACATCTGATTGTCAAAGACAATCTTGCCTCGGATCAGGTCATCAACCTCAGTATTACCAGAGTCACTGGAGCGGAAGCGAACCACCGGCTCACGCCCTTCAGCCTTAAGGGCCTGTCTCTCAGTCGTTGTAAGGTTAGCACAGCGTCGGTCGTATTTCGGATCCTTGCCCTGAGTAAAGGCATCCTGACGTCTAGCCTTTAGCTCTTCAGGAGTGCAGTAGCAGTAATAGGCCTTATCCTCCTCGAGAAGTCGCTGGACATATTGCCGATAGATATCCAGTCGCTCTGACTGGAAGTAAGAACCAAAGTCTCCTCCGCGTAACGGCCCTTCATCCCAGGTAAGGCCTAACCAATCTAATCCCTCAAGAATGCCGGTTACTGATTCTTCTGTAGAACGCTCCAGGTCGGTATCTTCAATGCGTAACACAAAGGTACCCCTATGATGTCGGGCATAAAGCCAGTTGAATAGGGCTGTTCTAGCTCCACCCACGTGTAAGTAACCAGTAGGGCTGGGAGCAAAGCGAGTTCTGACATTTACCTTACTCATTTTGCCAACTCCTCTTGCTGCGAAGCGATGATGTCAAGATCTAAGGTAACCGGAGATAGATCCCTCCATGCGTTTGCCAGCGAATAAGGGCTGCCTCCGCTATCAATCTGAAGGAGTACATTCGAGAATAGCCTAGTCAAATCCTGCCTGTTTGGTGCTCCTTACGTGAAAACCTTAGTAAGTGTAGGTTGGCGCAAAATCACTCTTGACCGGTACCGCTTCTCTTGATATACTAAAACTCGCAGCGGGAGATGAATTCGAAAATGTTCTTGTCAACGCTCTCGGTGTGTGGTATACTAACAAAGGCCATTGGGGGATCTGCTAACGGTAGGCGAGGTGACTCTGGATCACCGGGTCCAGGTTCGAATCCTGGTCCCCCAGCCATTTTTTAATTTTGTGCCCCCATCGTCTAGCGGCCTAGGACACCGCCCTCTCACGGCGGTGACAGGGGTTCAAATCCCCTTGGGGGTACCACAAAAGTAGCTTCATCCATACGGATGGAGCTACTTTGCTATATGTGCGCCACGCATGGCGCGTAACTTGGCGGTGAAAGTCCGCTATGGGGGCTGGCAGTTGCCAACCATTAGTCAAGCGCAAGGGTGTCCATCGTGAGGTGG
>JAAZLW010000264.1 GCA_012799135.1 Bacillota bacterium
CTTTGACGGTATAGACACCTTCTGCCAGGCTCCTTGTCAAAGAGTCACCCTTGGGCCTCAATCCACTGCCAACTGTATCGCCCAAAGCATCGGTAATCTCAAACACCGTCTGGGATGTAACGTTCTGCCCCCCCGCCCAGGCCTCAATCTCCAAGGTGGAAGGCTGCACTACCTTGCGCATGATGGACCCTAATGCCTCACTGAGACTCTTTCTGTCTTTGGCACTATAGTAAGTACCGATGCAGCTGACCTTAGCTTCGTCGGCAGCCGACATCGCAAACCCTACCACATAGGGCTTATAAATGATGCCCTGGGACTGCAAATAATAGGAAACGGCACAGGGATCGCCACCACAGCTTTCCTGGCCGTCAGTGATCAATACAATGATATTGCGACTGTCGCTGCTCGGAAAATCCTGGGCCGCTTGCTCCAGAGAATACGCTATAGGTGTTTTGCCTCTAGGTTTGAGTGCTCGAACAGTCTTAAGTATGTTATCTCTCACTGCATCTACCGGCCCGAAGTCCTGTACTAACACGGAATCATCACACTTGGTATTCCTAGATCCGTATACCCTCAGACCCACCTGCAAACCAGGTCGATCCTCCAGGTTTTGAATTAGGTCGATCATGACCTCTTTGGCCACATCCATACGAGATTTACCTTTTTCCGCTTCTTCGTTCATACTAAACGATGCATCAAACACGAACTCTATGTAAGTCTTCTCTACTTCAGCTGCAGTTCCAATACTCACTCTAGCCAAGCATGTGATGAGTATGATTAGCAGTGATAACCGAAAAACTCCCCTATTCTGAAATCTGATCATTTTTTAACCCCCCCCGATATCCTTGCCCTTGCTGCTTATATGCTAAGACCAAGTTGCAGAGGTTTTTAGTTCATCACCTCCCTGTTACGGGGTTACACATCGGCAAAGGGAGACTGACTACCTCGTTTCCCATAGTGCCTTCAGCATACCGCGAAAGCATGACGAAGTAAATACTTTATCGCTTTTTATCATAGACTTGAGAAAGTAGCGTCAATTTTCGCTTCCAGAATGCTAGCATTAGCCTGACCGGCAAAAGCCTTGCCGTGTGTGATTAACTGTCAGAAAACTTGGGAAGCTATTAAACAAGGCTTTTATTAACACCAAGAGGAGGAGTTACTTGTGAATAGGGTGTTGGTTGCTCCCGGCAAATATGTACAGGGACCTGGTGCTCTAGAGAGATTAGGGGAACATGTGGTGCAATTGGGTACTGCCCCCTTAGTGATTGTGGACAGAACCGTGATGGAGCTTTTAGGTGATCGGCTCGCGGCATTGCTGGCAGATAATCTGAACCCCTTGCTAGAGCCCTTTGGAGGGGAGTGCTCCAGGGCCGAGATCACACGTTTACAGAAGCGAGCAGGCGAAAAGGCCGATACAGTCGTCGGGATTGGTGGCGGCAAGACCTTGGATACTGCCAAAGCGGTAGCATACTATCTTAAGGTACCTGTAGCGATTGTACCTACTATCGCGGCCACCGATGCTCCTACTAGTGCCCTGTCAGTGATATACTCAGAGGCTGGGGTATTTGAAGAGTACCTGTTTCTACCTCGAAATCCTGATCTGGTGGTCTTGGACACGGCGGTAATTGCTTCAGCCCCCCCGCGCTTCTTGGCTAGCGGAATGGGAGACGCACTAGCTACCTATTTTGAAGCTGAGGCGTGTGCTCAATCAGCGGCCCAGAGTATGGCCGGAGGCAACATGACCCTGGCGGCCCGTAACCTGGCCCGACTCTGCTATGATACTCTCCTAGAATATGGAGAGCAGGCTTTGTGGGCAGCACAGCGCCAAGTAGTCACTCCTGCCTTGGAGTATGTGGTGGAGGCCAATACGTTGCTATCTGGGCTCGGTTTCGAAAGTGGTGGATTGGCGGCAGCCCATGCCATACATAATGGGCTAACAGTTCTGGAGGAAACCCATAAAGCTTTTCATGGTGAGAAAGTCGCCTTTTCTACCCTTGTGCAACTGATCCTGGAGGGGCGCTCCACTGACGATATTGAGGAAATAATTGGCTTTTGCTTGGCTGTGGATTTACCGGTTACTTTAGCCCAACTGGGGGTAACGCACGTGGATCCCAACCGAATTATGGAGGTGGCCGAAGCAGCCACGCAAGAAGGAGAAACTATACATAACATGCCCTTCCCTGTGACACCACAGATGGTTCGAGACGCTATCTTAGCCGCTGACGCTATCGGCCGGGTCTACCGGGGCGATTGAGAGTAAACCGGCTCTCCCCTTGATCTATTTGATCTAGACTGAAGCAATGCTCGGACTCCAGGCAGATGGCGGTCTCCGATTCAGTTCGGGGCCGCCATCTAGATCCATACCAAGGGCCAATGTGAAAAGTAATGCATGGCCGAATCGAGTGGTTTGACAGCTGTTGACAAATAGGCTCCTGCAGGAAATAACACTGCTGGAGAGAAAAGGTTGAATGTAGATCCTTACAACCATGTTGCTCTATTGGTCAGATCGCTCATGTCTTTCCAGGTATTGTGAGGTGTTATACATGCATATACGCAAACGCTGGGTAGCCCTTTTGGTCCTGCTGACACTCTTGGTAACTGGCTGTACTCAGACCCCTAAGGTTACAAAGGTGGCTGGAACCATACTCGATGACAAAGGCAACCCGATTCCCAATGCCGGGCTGCTGATCGACAGTAACGTGACAAAGACCAACGCTGCCGGTCAATTCAGTATCACAGCGTTGGCGGGAGAAAACCAAGTGTTTGTCCTGGTAAATGGGTATAACCCTCAAATCATCCCCCTTAACCTGAGCCAGGATGCACAGACAGTTACTCTCACGGCGAAACCGGGAAAACCGACAAGACGCACCGGCGATACAGTTGATTACATACTCCTACTTGATTCCATCAGAAATACTGATATCACTACGACCTCGCCTTTTACTTATCTAACTGGAGATGATGTGAGAGAAGCTGCCCGTATACATGCAGGTATACTGAACCTCGCCGAAGCAGTGGAATACCTAAGCCCTACAGCTATGCAAACACTGTGTGAGATCCTCAAGACCAGGCATTTGGTCTGGATTAACAAGGATCTAAAGGATCATCTACAGGTTTTTAGTGCCCAATCATGCAAGATCAGCAATCTGCCATTCAATGGCGGCAGGGGTGTCAAACAGATTAGTGGCCTCCTGAGAGATTTTCTACAAGGCGATGGGCTGTCTGTTGGCAGACAACCGGAAGGTACTGAAGCTAAACTTGCCCGAGAAGTGACAGCATATATGGAGCGAATATATGAGATCACCTATAGCGGGCCGGATATTCAGCGGATCAAGCGAGTGGCCTCGCCGGTTATCGCTGTTTCGGACCGCCCGAACTTGCGATTTACTTTTGGCATACTGGAGGCCGCTGAATACAATGCCTATGCACTGCCCGGAGGCTATATATTCATCACCCGCCCTTTGCTGGAAATGATGGACTCAGATGCCGAGCTAGCGGCAGTTCTGGCCCATGAATCAGCACATATTACCCATATACATGCTGTAAAAGGTTATGAGCGGCAAGTCGCGCTTGCGGTAGCCGGTGTTTTCTTGGCGGTGGCTACAGGCGATGTGGATACCTATGATTTTGTCCAGGCGATAGGGAACATAATCACGGAAGGGTATAGCAAGGACCAAGAGTATGACGCTGATGCTACCGGCTTACGCTACATCGCCCGAGCTGGATATGATCCGGAAGCTATGCTGTCTTTATTGACCAAACTAAAGGAGCTGGAATACCGCCTCAGCGGTGGGCGCCGCGGCTATAGTCGTACCCACCCTGCTACTGAAAGCCGGATTCGGCAAGTTAGGGCCAAACTCCCTACGGTTGAGTACTATGAGTTCTTAAATCAGTATATAGCCTCGTTATGAGATGCTGTATAGACTAACCAATCTGATCTTCACAACTTCCCTTCACAGCACTGTCATTCCTTCATCAACTGCTACTGGAAAAAAGGGTGAACCAGAGCAAAGGATTATCTGAAAATGCGGAGAATCCAGATGATATGTTTTATTTGGACGTAACCTCAGCTTGATATGTCAGCCTATCTCGGGAAACACCATCAAAAGAGGCCTAACCAGCTTGGGAAGGAGTACAGTCCATGGGCAAGTATCGCCATGAAAAAAACCGCTCCGCAAGGGCATCATCCAGATTGAATTGTAACCTCTTGACAGTCTTATTTTTGTTTGCCATCCTATGTCGCGTAGTGATTCTTTCCCCGACAGCAATAGCAAGCAGCGACACGGCGTTATTCTCTACACAAGATATAGTGGTGGACCACCAGGTCCTTGCGAATGGTCTGGAGATCTACGTATACGAAGACCATTCAACCCCTGCAGTATCGATCAACCTTTGGTATAAAGTAGGCTCCCGTGACGAACCACCAGGGCTATACGGTATGGCGCATCTCTTGGAACACATGATGTTCAACGGTTCTGAGCGTATTCCCAAGAATGGCCATGCTCAGTTGATTGATGCTGTAGGAGGATCGGTAAATGCCTTTACCGCCAGTGACGTAACTGTCTATTGGAATAAGATACCTAGTGATCAGTTAGGGGCAGCCCTCCAATTGGAAGCGGAGAGAATGGCCAATCTCTGGATTACGCCGGCTAAGGTCGAGATTGAAAAGGAAGTCGTGAAAGAAGAATTCCGTATAGGAATTCAGAATGATGCTATCGGTACCGCCTTAGATAAGTTGTTGGCTACCAGCCTGCAGGGAACCCCCTATGCCTGGACCCCGGCCGGTGCTCTGGATAGTATCGATGCCATTACCGCCGAGGATCTGCAGAGGTTTTATGCCGATTACTATATACCGAACAACGCGGTTCTAGTCATTGCCGGAGATACTGACATCCATACAGCTACTCACCTGGCGCAAACTGCATTTGGGGCCATTCCTCCAGGCGAGACTCCACATAGAAGCGAAGTCATGCTACCCCAAAATGAACAGCCCGTCTATGCCGAGATCACCATGCCTCTGCAGTTGCCCGCCATTTTAGGCGGCTACGTAATTCCCGGAACTGCGAGTCAAGATAATACAGCACTGCAGATGGCCAGCCTGATCTTGTCTGCCGGTCAAAGCTCTCGTCTCCACCAACGGCTCGTACGGGAAACAGGTCTGGCTGTTGGCGCTGCAGGCTATGCTTCACCCTTTCGAGATGGGGGGTTATTTCTCAATCTAGCTTTCCACCTGGATAACAAAGATCCCCAGGCAGTGATCGAGACCATGAGAACAGAGATTGAGGGCTTGGCGATCAACCCACCTACCGAAACAGAGATGGAGAAAGTCCGCAATCAAGTAGCGGCTAGCTATGCCTTCTCCCTGGATTCTCTGGACGGCATCGCCAATGCCATAGGTTCTGCGGTGGTGCTGGGCCGGGGGATTGAGGAATTTGAAAAAGGTCTGGACATTTACCTACAGACTACCTCCCAGGATATCCGGGATGCTGCACGTAAATACCTGCGACCGGAGAATCTCACGGTGTTAAAGGTAAGGCCTGGATCTATCGCCGAGGAGAGCATAGGTGCCCAACCCGTCAGGGGTGAAGAGCCACAGGATATGGAAATAACCATAGACAGGGTCATACTGCAGGACTTGGCTGATGAAGTAGGATTATCACATCCCCACGCTCAGAGGGTATCCCTACCTCCCATCACCAATTTTCGCCTAAGTAATGGCCTTGAAGTTTGTCTGGTACAGCGCCCCGAGCAACCTATAGCTGCTCTATATCTGGTACTGCCAGTGGGTAGCTATTCGGATCCGGAAGCAAAGGCAGGCCTGGCCAACTTTACTGCAGCCATGCTTAGACAAGGAACGCAATCCCACACCGCGGAGGAGATCTCCAGTATGATCGATGCGGTGGGCGGTTCGCTAGGGGCATGGGCTGATGATGAGACCACGACTATAATGAGTCAGGTAATGAGCAAGGACCTGCCTCTGGCTCTGGATCTGATGGCTGATATAACGATCGGCCCAGTATTTCCCGTACAAGAAGTGGAGACTCTTCGTCAGCAATTCTTGGGGAGCCTTTACCGCCGGAGGGATAATGCCTCATCCCTGGCCAGTGAACAAGCACTGACCTTCTTCTATGGCAGCGATCATCCGCTGGGTAGATCAGCTACCATAGATTCCATTCAAAATATCCAGGCAGAGGACATGATTGCTTTTGCCCGGGAGCACTACAGTCCCAATGGAGCCATGTTGGTCGCGGTCGGGGACTTCGAGGTCTCTTGGCTCCGCGGCTTGCTAGAGACTAGATTTGGTAGGTGGACGGGGAGTCTAGCGAGCGGCGGTATCCCGAGACAAGGCGTACCCAAGCCTTCCAGCCAGCCACGGTTGCTCTTTATTGAAAAGCCGGGTCAGACCCAAGTACAGATCCGCATGGTACAGCTTGGCCCCACGCGCACCACGCCTGATTGGATAGCGGTAGAGTTATACAACTATATCCTAGGTGAAGGCGGGTTCTCTTGCAGATTGATGCAGGTGATCCGCTCCGAACTAGGTGAGACCTATGGGATTAGCACTGGGTACCGGGCCGCAAAACAAAGCGGTATCTTCATCCTTGGCACGTTCACCAGTAACGAAAAGCTCTATCGGACCATGTCTGTTATCAGAGCTGAGCTGGAGAAATTCGCTACCCATGGGATCACCGAAGAGGAGCTTAAGTATGCCAAAGCCAACCGGATTGGCAGCTACCCGCTTCGCTTTGAAACCTTAGGGGGTACAGCATCAGCGATTATCAACGGTCTGCGTTTCCGCTCCCTGGAAGAGGTGGAAGAGTATCCTCTGATAGTAGAACGATTGGCAAGAGCCGATATCGAGACTGCAATAGCCACACACTTTGATCCCAGCAACTTTGCTATCGTGCTTTTGGGGGATCCAGCTATTATGGATCAGGTGATTGACATCGCTAAGCTATATGGTATCCAGCCTGACGAGATCGACAGAGTCCATTGGCAATCGCTCCGGTAGCCCTATAGCGATAGCGGCGTTCGGTAGTCATGAACAAATAGGGCCCTCCGTGATCATCACAGGAGGGCTTTCTTGTCATATTCCACAGGAGCGTACTGTCGACCGGACGGGTCCTAGAGCCCCCGGACGATCACCTCCTCAGCCTGACCTTGGAAGATATCCTTTGCCTCTTGGAACCAGGCCCTCGAATAGGGTTTCACCCTCTCAAACGCCGGATCAAGTGTCTGCCTAGGCCGAAACTGCTGCAGAGCATAACGCTTCATAGGCCCCAGTATCTTGGCAATGACCTCTAGGTCCTCCAGATCTACAATACCAGGTACCGCCGTGGTTCGGAGCTCGTAGGTAATTCCACTCTCTCGCACCATTGCCACAGTGTTAGCCACTATATCAAACCCCAGCATACCCCCTGTAGCCAGATGGTACCGATATGGTGAAGACTTGATGTCTATCGCCACATAGTCTAAAAGATCCTCTGCCAAGAGCTTCCGTAGAACCTCGGGCTTAGAGCCATTGGTATCCAGTTTGACACGATATCCTAAAGACCGGATTACCCTGATCGAGTCATTCAGGTCTGCATGTATAGTAGGCTCTCCCCCACTGATGCATACGGCATCTAGCCTACCACGTCTTTGCTGTAGAATCCCTAAGGCCGCCGCTGTAAGGTCTTGACCATCACCCGTCACCAACTCACCATTATGGCAGAAGGGGCAACGCAGGTTGCAGCCCCTTGTAAAAATGGTGATCGCCGGCCTTTGAGGGTAGTCCACGAGACTTAAGGGGACATAACCACTGATCCTCATTGGGCTGCCCCTACGGGATTGAAGGTGCGACGCTCCCCAAACTCAGCTTGCTTACCCAGATTCCAGTTCTTCACGGGCCGATAGAAACCAACTACCCGGCTCCAGATCTCTGTAGGCTCGCCACAAGTGGGACACGCTGCCTGCTCGCCCCGCAGATATCCATGATCGGGACAGATGCTAAAGGTGGGCGTAATGGTGAAATACGGAATCCGATACCTGGAAAATACTATCTGCAGTAGCTTCCTTAGTGCCACCAGGTCATCTACTTGCTCGCCCAAGAAAGCATGGAATACAGTACCACCTGTATAGAGAATTTGCAGAGGTTCCTGGAGATTCAGGGCTTCAAAAAGATCATCCGTATAGCCTACCGGCAACTGGGTAGAATTCGTGTAGTACGGTGCCTTAGCATTTCCGGCTGTGATTATCATAGGATAAGCTTTCTTGTCTAGCTGGGCCAACCGATAAGACGTGCCTTCGGCTGGGGTTGCTTCGAGATTGAAAAGCTGGCCTGTTTCAGTTTGAAAATCTACCAACCGTGCCCTCATATAGTTCAGTACTTCCTTGGCGAAAGCCTGTCCCGATTCCGAGGCTAGCCCGCAGCCCATGAAATTCCGTAGTGCTTCATCCATGCCAATCAGGCCAATGGTATTAAAATGGTTGTCCCAGTATCTGCCGAACCTTTGGTAAACATCACTCAGATAGAAACGGGAATACGGGAAAAGTCCCTTGACCATGAGCACCTCCAATACCCGTCTCTTGAGGAGTAGGCTCTCTTTTGCCAACTCCATTAAGGCACTTAGGCGCTTGAAGAATTCTCCTTTGCCTTTGCTAAGATATCCGATTCTAGGCAAGTTGATGGTGACAACTCCGATCGAACCGGTGAGGGGGTTAGCCCCAAATAACCCGCCACCACGTTTGCGTAGTTCCCGTGCATCTAGGCGAAGCCTGCAACACATGCTCCGGACATCATCAGGTGAAAGATCTGAGTTTACGAAGTTGGCAAAATAGGGGATACCGTATCTGGCTGTCATGGCCAGGACTTGCTCAAACACTGGGGATTCCCAGTCCAGATCATCGGTGATATTGTAGGTAGGAATCGGGAAGCTGAAGGTTCTGCCTTTGGCGTCCCCCTCCATCATGACTTTACAAAAGGCCATGTTCAGCATATCCATTTCCTCTTGGTAGTCACCATAGCAGGATTCTTGGTACTCTCCCCCGATAATCACTGGGCTATTGGCCAAAGCGCCTGAAGGCGTGAGATCCATAGTCACATTGACAAACGGAGTCTGAAAACCAACTCGGGTGGGTACATTGAGGTTGAAAATAAACTCCTGAAGGGCTTGCTTGGTCTGGGCATAGTTTAGACCATCATGGGCAATAAACGGTGCCAAATAAGTATCGAAATTGGCAAAAGCCTGGGCCCCTGCCGCTTCGCCCTGGAGCGTATAGAAGAAGTTAGCGACCTGGCCTAGAGCTGTGCGAAAGTGTTTGGCCGGCGTACTTTCCACTTTTTCGCTTACTCCACCAAAACCCTTAAGTAGAAGATCCTCTAGATTCCAGCCACAGCAGTAGGGAGCAAGCAATCCCAAATCATGAAGGTGAAAGTCCCCTCTCGTATGGGCTTCTCTGATCTCCTTTGGGTAGACCTCCTCCAGCCAGTACTTGGATGAAACCGCAGAGATAATGTGATTATTTAACCCCTGCAAGGAATAGTTCATATTGCTGTTTTCGTTTACACGCCAGTCAGCCCGGCCTACATATTCTTTGATCATCTGCTCGGCATCCACCAGCGTGCTCTTGAAGCTCCGCAGTTTACTTCTTTGCTCTCTGTAGAGGATATAGGCCTTTGCCATAGCTGCTTGCCCATTTTCGATCAAGACCTGTTCCACCAGATCCTGCACACCCTCCACCGTCGGCATTTCCGCCGGTGACAGTTTGGCCACAACCTGGGCAGCTAGGTTGTCTGCCAGCTCCTTATCCGGATTACCAACAGCCCGTCCCGCCTTATAAATGGCGGTGGCAATACGCTCTTGTTCAAAGGGTACGATTCTGCCATCCCTTTTTCTAATCTGCTCTATCACATTAATCCCCCTAACCTCTCTCCAAAAAGAAGAACCCCACCGCGACAGGATGGGGTATGCAGAGCCTAACACCCACCTCTCTTCCCACTGAAGACGGTGTTGCCGTGCCAGACCAGGTCTCCGGACTTCCAGGTCTTCCTCCACCGACGCCTTCTCAGTTACCCAATGGCCTAGTGCCGGCTTTGTCGCTGGTTACCGTAGCAGGGGCTGTACCGGATTTTCACCGGTTTCCCTTGCGTTCTGGTAGGTGGTGATATTCTGTTGTGCCTCAAGGCCGAAGTGCCAACCTTGCCCATCTAGAAATGTTACTGGGTCTGGCTCAACCTACGGGATACTTATTCTGCACGTATGTCTGTTTTCCTTTCAAGAAATCGGAAACCAGCATTCCGGCACCCACCAGGATTTTCCTCCCCGACCACGAATGTAACGCATATCCGCATGTGCAAAGGCCGGCAGGCTAACAAGAGATCTGCCCTAGGGGGAAAGACTGTGAACGAAACCACTGCGCTGGATGTGAGATCTGTTAGTAAGACCTATTGGGAGCGGGGCAAGCCAGGAGTTAGAGCCGTAGATGATGTCAGTTTTAGTGTAGCGCCAAACGAAGTAGTGGGGCTTTTGGGACCTAATGGTGCGGGTAAGACCACCATTATCAAGTGCATCCTTGGAATCATGCGACCAGACTCCGGGGAGATATCAGTTTTTGGGCAAGATGTACAGGCACATTACCCCCGAGTGCTAGAGAAGATGAGTGCCGTTCTAGAGGGTAGCCGCAACCTTTATTGGCGGCTAACCGTATGGGAAAATATTCTCTTTTTCTCAGGCTTAAATGGGATCTCCCCTCGGGAAAATCGCGAGTACTTTGAGTACCTTATTCAGCTGTTCTCCCTGCAAGATAAGCGAGATGTGCAAGTAAGGAAACTCTCTCAAGGCATGAAGCAAAAAACCAGTGTAATCTGTGCTCTGGCCCGGCGTACACCCCTCATTTTCCTAGATGAACCGACACTGGGGCTGGATGTGGAGACTTCTCTGGAACTACGCCATGTACTCAGACAACTGGCCCAAGAGGAGAACCGCACTATCGTAGTTAGCAGTCATGATATGGATGTGATCCAGGACATTTGCCAGCGTGTGGTCATCCTCTCTAGCGGTAGGGTCATAGTCAATGATCAGGTGAACCACCTAATGCAGCTTTTCGGAACAAGAGCTTACCGCATCGTCCTTGACGCACCTTTGCCTCCGGGACTGGAGGAAGCCTTAACCCCCCACTTCACCGGTGTAGTAATCACACCACATGATACCGATGTGGAACTCAAAGTTGATCTTGCTGAACGGGATGACATTTACCTGCTAATGGACATTCTCCGCAATACTGGAGCCATCATCAATGAGATCTCCCATGAAGAGGTTGATCTGGAAAGGGTCTTCTTGGAGATCGTTAGAAGGGAGCGAAATGGTTATGTATCTGGGTACTCTCTTTAAGACGATCTTTCGCCGAGAGCTGACTATGATGACGAGATATGTAATCAATACCGTCTCCAGCTTGGCATCAATCTACCTCTTTTTTGTTCTGATCTTCTTGGGACTGCAAAACCTGTCAAGTCACATGGCCGGAGACGCCCTAAGTGGTAGCCTAGAAGGAACCATTATTGGCTTTTTTGTCTGGACCTTTACTATCTTCGCCTATTCGGATCTATCATGGAACCTGATTAGTGAAGCACAGGCCGGTACATTAGAGCAATTATATCTGGCCCCCATGGGATTTAAGTGGGTATGCGCTTGTACCGTCATATCAACTTTTCTCCTGAATCTCGTTCCCCATATGGTATTCCTCTTGGCCATGATGGCCACCACCGGGCGCTGGCTCAATATTGATTTGATCAGCCTGATGCCGTTACTGGCCATTACCGTGCTCGGTGCCTATGGATTTGGTTTCGCTCTAGGAGGACTAGCTTTAGTTTTTAAGCGGATTCAGGCCCTCTTTCAAATTGTCCAGTTCGTCTTTCTGGCCTTTCTCCTGGTACCAATTAGGGTGCCCTGGGCAAAATTCCTGCCACTGACCATGGGAAACAGCTTGCTCTACGACGTGATGGTAGACGGCTGTCGGTTGTGGGAGCTTCCCTGGCAGAGCCTTTCTATTGCTACAGCCGTTGGCGCAGCCTATCTGGCGATCGGTCTTGCCATCTTCGCCCGGTGTGAGCATGTCGCTAGGGACCGGGGGTTGCTGGGGCATTACTAGACCGTGTTGAGCGTAAGAGAGAGCCCTTGCCCAGGTGGAGGCTCTTATTCAAAAACCTGGGCGGCTCTTTGCATATGTTCGATTACCTTTACACTAAAGGGACATTTTCTCTCACAACTGCCACACTCTATACAGTCTGATGCTTTATAGGATCTGGTGCTGTATTCTTCAAGGATTCGTAAAGGTATATTATGGGTATCCAGAGAGGCAATGTCCAGCATCCTGATGGTAGCGGCAATGTCAATGTCTGCGGGACAAGGCAGACAATGGTTGCAGTACATGCAGTGCCCGCTTAATGAGCCTTTCGGTGTCTTGATTGCCTCACTGTAATCCCGTTCTTCATCAGATAGGTTGAGGTAATTGACTGCCTCCAGTACCTGTTCCCGTGCACTACAGCCCAGCATAGTGCTGACCACTGCTGGACGAGTTAGGGCATAGTGAATGCACTGGGCTACAGTCAGGGGCTTTTCGAAAGGCGAAAAGTCCGGTGAAAGCAATTTACCCGCCCCAAGGGTCTTCATTGTCGTTATGGCTATACCTTTGCTTTCACAAAGCCTATACAGGTGAGCACGATCCAAGTCGATGCCGTCGTACTCTGAACGGTCTATTCTCCCCTCCATTGCATCCCCTATGTCTGCATCGTGGGAAAGCATATCATAGGCGGGGTTGGTCGCAAACATTAGAATCTCTATGATCCCTGTATTGACTACCCTTGCAGCCATCTTAGGGTTATGGGAGCTGGCCCCGATGGCCCGGATCTTACCTTCTTCCTTTAGCTTTAGTACATAGTCAATATAGTCTGTCTCGAAAACTCCTTGGTAGTCTTCCTCGGTATCAATAAAGAACATCATCCCAAAGTCGATATAGTCAGTCTTGAAACACCTAAGTAGGTTTTCGAAATACTGCCGACAGAGTATCACATCTCGGGTTCGATCATATTGCTGCCGGATATCCACAGAACCGATATGCCCTTGGATCATCACTTTATCCCGTCTACCCTTGAGTGCCTTACCGATGTTCTCCCTCACCGGTGTTCCGGGCATGAAAACATCCAAGATGTTAATGCCTGCATCTAGAGCAGCATCAATCACTTCTTCACAGAGCTCATATGGTCTATTGTCCAGATGTTCCGTACCAAGTCCAATGATACTCGCCGACATGCCGGTTTTTCCTATAGGCCTGTAGAGCATGGCTTCCTCCCTCTTTCAGCACCTCTCCTGGCAGCAGCTACTGCTGAAGCGATCCCACCAGGTCCTCCACCAACGACAACGACATCACAGTCGGTTCTCATCTCACCTCTCCCTTCTTAATGCCTGCGGATTCCCATTACATGACGTCATATAGACTGTTCTCCCCTATTGGCCTATGTCCTTTGGAGTCACCGATTAGTGTTGCTTGCCTGCAACAAGGTCTTTGCGTCCAAAGAGCGAAATATCTATCAGTTCCATTAATGCAACTAATATTTCAATAGGAGGTACTGGAGAAAATGATTACAGGCATCGCCCATACTGCTTTTCGAGTTCAAGATCTGAACGAGTCTATCGAGTTCTACACGAGGATTCTCGGGCTAAAGGAAGCCTTTCGACTCCACCGTAATGGGCAACCATGGCTAGTATACTTGCGGGTTAATGCCAACACATTTATAGAGCTCTTCCCTGAGGGTAAGGAACGGGTACAGATATCTGCAGACTCCATAGGGTTCGTGCATCTTTGTTTCCATGTAGATGACATCTTCACGACCCTGGATAGACTTCGCGAGCAAGGCCTAGAGTGCCCTGGTGAGCCCAGGATGGGGGAAGATGGTAACTGGCAGTACTGGGTCAAGGACCCGGACGGAAATGACATAGAGCTAATGCAGATCATGCCTGACTCGCTTCAGGTGAAGCATAGCA
>JAAZLW010000265.1 GCA_012799135.1 Bacillota bacterium
GCAGATCATGCCGTCGCATCGTGTCCTTGAAATGGGAATTGCCACCATCCATGATCACATCTCCGGGACTGAGAACACCCAGCAGCTCCTCGATCACATCATCGACAGGCGAACCTGCTTTGATCATTAATAGGACCCTTCTCGGCCGTTCTAACGCGGCAGCCAGATCGTGCCAAGAATAGGTGCCTATGATCTCCTTACCCTGGGCTGGTCCCTGGATAAACTGATCAACTCTGTCTCCGCCTCGATTATATACCGCCACCCGGTACCCACGACTGGCCAGATTCAAGGACAGGCTCTGACCCATCACTCCCAAACCAACCAGACCAAGATCAGCTTTCTTAATCACTTTGCACCACCTCTAGGGCTAGTTTTTCTATGAGTAGTCTACATTTTCAAATTCTACCTTGAACACTGCAGCATTACTTTGACGGTATTCATCGCACTACGCATTGTCTCCAGTGCTATCGCCGCCTCATGAAGCTGAAATCGATGGGTGATTAGATCCCCTACCTTGATTCTGCCCTGAGCCAGAGCTTGAATAGCCATATTCCATTCCTTCCCAGGAAAAGGTGGTGAATAGGACATCCATGATCCCAATATGTTCAGCTCCTTGCGAAGGATCTGCTCAAAGGTGCGAGCGGGAAAATGCACATCCTTCTCTGCGGTACCGATATAGAGTACATTACCATTGCTAGCGGCAACCTCGATTGACTGCACCTGGGTTGCGGGGTTACCTGCCGTCTCGGCCACGATATCAGCTAAATGTCCATCAGTAGCTTCTCTCAGCTTAGCCAGGCCTTGGTCAGTCTCTTTACCACTATTGATCACCACATCAGCACCTATCTTACCGGCTATCCCTAGCTTAAAATCATCAATATCCACTGCAACTACTTGTGACGCTCCGAGAAATCTCGCCCACTGTACCGCCAAAAGACCGATGGTCCCAACACCCAGGACTACCACCCGAGAGCCAGCCACCTCCACCCGCAGCAGGCCATGCAAAGAAACGGTGGCCGGCTCTATCATAGCCGCCTCCTCATAAGAGACTCCGAAGGGCAGCTTCAAAAGGCACTTACTCGGAACACATACATATTCTGCCATACATCCCTGTTGGCGAGAACCGATAAAACTATATGATTGACAAAGCGAGTACTTACCCTGCTGGCAAGACTGACAAGCCATACAGGGAAACAAGGGTGCGATCGCTACTCTATCTCCAACTTGCAGTCCCTTGACCTCACTGCCCTGAGCTACGATTTCTCCGGCAGCTTCATGACCAACAACCACCGGGTAAAAATGGGCACCACCTCCAAAGGCCCGGGGAAGGTCGGAACCACAGATCCCACAGGCCTCAATCCTGACCACCGCCTCACAAGGTCCAGGTTTGGGTACCACAACAGTATCAATGCGAATATCCCCGGGACCGTGAATTGCCGCAACTCTCATCTTGTTTGGGCGCCAGCAAGCCGTCCTAACCACCAGACAGCGATGCGCCCCACCCCCATTTCCTTGAGATAGTGATGTGCAAGACTCCGCTTTGCAACCCGGCTACCAATGCCAACTTTGCTGATACTAACCTAGTTGGGCCAGCCGGTGAAGCTGACTTCGGAGGGCAACATAACTAGCTAGATAGATCTGGTACAACTCATCATACAGACCTGTACTTGCCTCTCTCGGTTCATACCACTGCCTGATCTCCGCCATCCTCCGAAGAGATTCTTGCCAATTAGCATAGGCATTCACCCCGATGCCCCCCAGAAAGGCAGCACCAAACACTGTGCCATCATCCATGCTGGGAATACCTAAAGGCAACTGAGTGACATCAGCCTTAATCTGGCACCATACCTTGCTCTTGGCACCGCCACCCACACTGATTAGGCGGGTTGGCCGAATACCCACCTGCCCAGCCACTTCCAGATTATGCCGCAAAGCCAAGGCTGCACCTTCCATAAGAGCACGTACTAAATCTGCCCGACTCTTCTCATAGGAAAGCCCCAGAAGAACCCCCCGAGCTTGAGGATCCCAGATGGGAGTTCTCTCTCCTGCCATATACGGGAGAAATAACAAGCCATCGGCACCGACGGGTGATGTCTCTGCCTCCAGACTTAGCAGTTCAAAGGGATTCGGTCTCCCATCCCCAAGCGAAGCAATACCACCATTCGCAGCTAAGATATTCCCATAAAACCAGTTGAGAACTCCGCCACTGACCGTTCCCCCCGACAGGTGCCAGCGGTGGTCAATGACGTGACAGCCACTGATCAAGCGGGAGTCTTTATAGGGACGCTGGGTGACAATGGTCATCCCTCCCGCCTGACCGGCTTGTTCTTGAGTTGCACCATGCTCAATCAGACCGGCACCTAGGCAGGCACCCGCACAATCGACCCCTCCAGCCACCACCGGTGTACCTGCCATAAGGCCAGTCATGGCAGCCGCCTGGGAAGTAACCTCCCCCACCACAGCCACAGATTCGTACACCTCGGGAAGAAGCTGGCGTTCGATCCCCATAACTTCACACGCTTCCCAAGACCAACTGCGCCGCTCTGTATCGAAAACATAGTAACCATAGCCTTGCGAAGCATCCTGGGTGAATACATCGGTAAGCTTGTGTACTATGAAACTGTTAGACTGCAAGAACCTATAGGCCTTGGCATATATCTCAGGTTCGTTATTTCTAATCCAAAGCATCTTGGGTACACAGTAGGCTGGATCTATCCGATTTCCACTGAGCTCAAGGATATGTTGCTCTCCTACTACTTCCTCTAGATACCGACATTCCTGAAGTGATCGTCGATCTAGCCATAGCATAGCATTCCTTAAGGGATTGCCTTTTTCATCCACAGGCAAGGTAGCCCAGCTATGCCCAACCACCCCGATGGCAGCCACTTCATGCGGAGCGAAGGCATTAGCACTCAATAGACTCTGGATACACAAACAGGTCGCCTGCCACCATTCTTCGGCATCTTGCTCAGCCTCATAGGCAGTATTGCGCAGGATCTCATAGGGGTGGGTGGCCATGCCCAGTGCTTCCCCCTCCAGGGTGAAGACCCCTACTTTGCAGCTAGATGTGCCAATATCTATTCCCAACAGAACATTCTTCGGCATGCTGTCCTCTCACCCTCCTCTGACAAAGCTAGCTCTTCCCTACTACAGGCCTTGAAAGGCACTCAGGTACACTTCTCAGTCGAAGGCTTTATCCGGAGAATACTGGCGCTCATGGGCCCGAAGCTCTTCCAGCAATTCCTTAAACTCATCTTCACAGATTGGAACCTCTGCAGTCTTGCCCCTGATCCTGGAAAGCAGCATAGCATTGGCTAGCTACACTGACTAGACTCCTTCTGTTCCAGGGGCAATGAGTTCTTCCTTACTCAGAATGGTATTGATCACGTTCTGAGTGATGAACTTGTGCCCGTGCTCTTTCCTTGCTACCGACACTTCCACTACCTCGGGACTGGCCGAATAGAACCTTGGAGAAGTAACTATAGTGATGGATCCCGATATTTCCGAGCCCAATCAGGCCAAAGCGCACCTTTTTCATCTTCTCCAAGGTCTACTTCCATACAATGGTTCTATGTCGATAATTCTTGCTAGGATACGTAGTCTCCTTTACCGAACTAACGCACAAAAAGCCATCATTCGTTTTTCGCCAGATGGGGTGGAGTACGATCGTTTCTGGCCGGTGCTGCTTGCTATGACCATGAGTGATGTTAAGTAGTGTGCTACCGGTAGTCTTCTCGAACTCTAGATCCCGTTCGTTGGGAACGAACTCTCCGTACAGAGAAATGGACGTCGTATCGAAATGCACTTTCGAACTTCTGTGTCATCCACGCTTGGCAGGTAACGGTTTTGAAAAGCAGCTTACCGTCTTCAATTCGATCTAGTGCCCGCCCTAAGGCCTCATCGTTAGAGTTGGACGTCAATGGCCATTTGACAATATTCATTTTTGGTCATGAAGAATCCCTACGGAAACAGCGATCATTCTCCGGGAAAGAGCGTCTTTCGGCTCCTACCTCAAAATGCATCCTAATCTAGGTGTTTGTCACGCATCCCTCCGAAAAGTGGCTGTACGAAAGAGTTCGCGGCTTCCCAGTTGTTTTGTGCTACCTCATAGGAATTACTTCACTAGATTTCCCTGTATCCCAAGGGTGTGGAATGTGGGTTTTAGTAGGCATGGACAGGAGAATAGTGCATGAGTATACAAGAGACCTCGCAATCAAATGGAAAGGAGCGAGGTCTCATGAAGAGCGATGGCATCCACATCGCCCTCGAGTTGAGTGTGCCCGCCGGATCCCCTGCGGAATAACAAAACCTTGGAGCAAGCCTGTCTGGAGGGGACCCGCCATCTATTTATGGCACGGATAGGAGTCCTGGACGATGCACTGAGCTGTTCTGTAGCTGAGCCACCGACCCTCGGCGTGCTCAGAAGACAGCGTGACCTCACTGTCGGTCACCGAAACGCCAGAAGAGTATTGAGGAATCACGTAGACATCGTCATCCCACAGATAGCGTCCTGTTAATTACTATGGAGTACTTGAACTCTTCCCTATATCTTGCCACGGTTGTCCTCCTCCGAATGCCGAACTGACTATACTTCACTCGGAGCCCCTTGACAACTGGTCCACTTTGATACCATCGCTGCTAGAGCTATGGCTTCAAGCATAATCTAGTTGAAGCTAGAACTGAACCTGTATTTTCATGGTATTGTCTTTACCAATAAGGTCTAAAGCCCCGTCCATTTCCTCAATGCTAAGTCTGTGAGAAAGCAACGGTACAACCTTTACGCTTCCAGTTTCCATTAGCCTCACAGCAGTCAAGAGGGTATTGCAGAGCGAAAACGACCCAATCACCTTGATGTCTCGCAAGTAGATTTGGTAGGGACTGATAGGGATACGGGCATCAGGCGGGCATACCCCAAACAGTAATACCTTTCCGCCACGACCCGTATAATCAAAAAGACTCGCTACAACATCGGAGACTCCCGTGCAGTCAACTGCAACTTCAAATCCATTAGGAGCTATACCCGATAGCCGTCTTTGTAAACCGTCCCCGCCTAGCACCGGATAATCCACGCCCAACTGCTCTGCAATCTCTAGTCTTCTCCTGGAAATGTCAACGACAGCGACCAACGATGCACCTGCAACCCTGAAAACCTGTGCCATCAGCAATCCTATGGGCCCAGCCCCGAATATGACAGCCCTGTCACCCACGCTCAAATCGGTGCGGTTAACACCATGAATTACGCAAGAGAGAGGTTCAGCAAAAGCCGCCTCTTCAAAACTAAGATTGTCCGACAGCTTGACTAGGTTCTGCTGTTTAATGACAGCATACTCCTCGAACCCTCCTGGCTCCGTGACTCCGTAAGCTGTCAAGTCATAACATTGGTTCTGCTGGTTAGACTTGCAGGCCGGGCACATACCACAATAAATGTTAGGATCCACTACCACACGATCACCAGGCGCAAATAGATCGACATCAGAACCTGCCTCCACAACTTCTCCTGCAAACTCATGCCCGGGTACCACGGGATACTGTGCAATGAAACTACCATGCAAAATATGAACATCCGTTCCACACAAGCCCGATGCCCGAACTCTAACCAAGACTTCGCCTTTCCCCACCTTTGGTACTGGAATGTCTCTTACCTTTAGATTACCAATAGCTTCAATAATCGCAGCCCTCATTCACGACACCACCCATTTTCATCATATTGGAATAAACAACTACTACTTCATCTTGATCAAGCCGGACAACCCACGCCCCAACAGTCTCCCGCAGAAAATCAGGAAAAGCAATGCTGGTATGGATGCAATCACTCCCGCTGCAGCCATTTCACCATACTTAGTCTCCAATCCGTGAGTCATAAAGGATGCTACTGCGACAGGGAGAGTAGCTTTTGTCGAAGTCAAAACAAAAGCAAAGAAAAACTCATTCCAGGTAAACAAGAAGGTGAGCATAGCCGCCACCGAGAAGCCCGATAGACATGCCGGAAGAGCAACCTGTAATAGAGCCCCCCAGTGGGAGCATCCATCAAGCTGAGCCGCCTCTTCCACCTCTTTAGGAAGGTCCTGAAAGAACCCTTTCATCAACCATATAAACAAGGGCAAATTGATCACAAGATATGTAACCACAAGCGACATGTAGCTATCATATAGCTTAACCGATGTCCAGATCATATAAAACGGGATTATTACAGCTACAGGGGGTAACATTCGAATAGTCAATATCCATGATTCAATTTTCTCCCTGCTCTTGAAGCTAAACCGAGATAAGCCGTAAGCTGTTGGAACACCGAAAAGGCAGGCAAGGGCAGTAGTGAGTATCGCTACCATTAAGCTATTTTGTATTGCGGGCTTAATTGATGATTGCCCAAGCACCCACTTATAGTTCGATGCAGTGGGTTTAAACGTCCACTTCGGAGGCAAAGTGATAATATCTATCCTGGTCTTAAAAGACATGCTAGCCAGCCAGTAAAGTGGAAAATACGTAATTACCATAAGGATACCAAGCACAATCCACGGCCATACCTCGTTCCAAGAGCGATGGCCTACCTTCTTGCGCGAGTTCATACCTTAACAACTCCCTGTTGTCTATTTCCGTATCTGTGCCACTTATAGTGGTTCATTTCTCCAGTGCTCTATACTCCTGGTAAGTCGGCCAGTCAAAAATATTGTGGCATAAAGCATGATAATAGACACCGCCGCTGCATACGATATCTTTCCAGATTCGGCTATGCCAATGAAGTATGCAAAAATATCTACTGTTTCAGTGCTTGTGCCAGGCCCTCCACCGGTAAGCACAAATACCAGGTCAAAACTGCGTAAAGCATCAATTAGTCTGAAGGCCACTGCCACACTTAGTAGAGGTGCTACCATAGGTAGAGTAACATAGCGAAACATAGTCCATGGACCGGCCCCGTCCAAGGCCGCCGCCTCAAAAGGATCAGGTGGTAGACTATTTAACGCCGTTACCACTATTAATACCATAAATGGAGTCCATTCCCACACATCAGCAATTACTATGGAGATTAGAGCAAGACTGGGATCGGATAGCCACGCTGGTCCCATGATTCCTATACAGGACAGCAAGTAGTTGATTATCCCTATAAGAGGCTGATACATGACCCTCCACAATAGTGCCACTACTACCTTCGGTATGAGCATCGGAACTGTTAACAACGCTAAAACTACTTGGCTATCTCGAAAATGGTTGTGTAGGAAGTTCGCAATAAGAAGCCCAAAGACTGCCTCCATGCCAACTGCCAGCAACACATATAAGAATGTGGTCTTGAAAGAGTGCAATCCCCTAGGATCAGACAATAGCCTGATATAGTTTCTCAGCCCAACGAAGGCCCTTGGTATGTAGGGACGCGTGAGCTCAATATTCATTACACTCAAGTAGATCGTATATACGAACGGAAACATCGTTATCAGGGCAAGCAATACCACCGATGGCGCAACAAACTGAATAGCTATGCTCTTGTCCGAGCTTCGTTCTTGCACAAAGACAACTCCCTCTTAATGAAGTCGCTTCCCCAGACACCTACATGTTACGCTCGGTAGATGTAGCCGGAGCTTACACCTACCGAGTACACATGTGTATTATTGCCACTAAACTAGTAGGTACTATCTACGGCGAGTGGCACTAAAGACTTCATCGCCAGCCTTTGCCGCTTCATTCAAAGCAGCCTCTGGAGCTTTGATGCCTGCAATTGCCTCTTCAACAGCTATACCGATTAAGTTGCCAATTTCACGCCATTCAGGAATTCTTGGTCTATACTCGGCCATTGCTTCCTTGATAGACTGATTGGTTGACTCTAGCCAACCGTTATAAGCCCCATATCTGGCCTGAAAATCGGCGTCATTAAATACCGATTCGCGGGTCACACTGATTATGCCATCGAGAGCCTTCCTCTTTTCCATTCCCTTGCTTGTAGCCCATTGTATGAACTCAGCTGCGGCTTTCCGCTCCTTTTCTGTCTTTGCACCTATGGAGGAAATGGAAAAGCCCATGGCGTATATACCGGGATATCTGCCTGCAGGACCAGCAGGAACCATCGCATATCCGATATTGCCAGCGATAGCAGACTTGCTTGTATCTTCTATACGGGTGAAGAAATTGGACGCATCAATGATCATCGCCACTTTTCCAGTCATGAACGATGTCTGGACATCGTCCCACGTGTATGATGCACATCCCGGAGGCCCGTACTCCCGGAGAATATCAGCATAGACTTCAGTTGCTTCAATGCCAGCCTGAGAGTTGAAGACACACTTACCATCATCGGTCCAGAAATCTCCACCATACGATCTGAGAAACTGAGTCCAAGTGTAGATATTCATACCGTCGCCACGCTTACCCCGCATCGCAATACCATACATAGATGGCGGATTCGTCAACTTCTTGGCAATTTCCACCATTTCATCGATGGTTTCCGGCGGGTTCAATCCCTGAGCATCAAAAACATCCTTGCGATACATCAGGTGGGTGACTTCGCCATACACGGGCAAGCCATATAGTTTGTCACCAACCGATAGAAAATCCCTGTATTTTGGCAATATGTCTTTTACATCCCATTTTGGGTCCACATAATCATTGAGCGGTACAATCCAGTCAGCGGCAGCAAATTCAGGTACATAGCCACCGTCTAAAGCTAGTACGTCGTAGGCTCCTGCACCGGTTGTCGCATCAAGTATTTGCTTTTGCCTGAGCTCCAGCTCTGGGAAGATCACGAACTGAACCTCCACACCAGTGCTTTCTTTAAACTCACTAACCCGCTCCATGATATAGTCTGTCTCTGGAAGCGAACGGAGTGCAACAACTATCTTGGTACCAGCAATTGAGCTAGATGCAAATCCGATGGTTGACGCCAAGAAGATTGCAACGGTAATAATTACCGCTATCCAACCCGTTTTGTGACCCTTCATTTAACATGCCCTCCTCTTATTGTTCGAAAACAAATTTCTTGACGCTCGTACTCGAGATAACTGCTCAGCCGAAAAACCTTCTCCGCTCATACCCACACTTGTATAATGATCTGAATCACCCACCCCCTACCGTCTTATCTATTGACTGACTGGTTAGCCTTATTCTGGAATGGCATAATCGATACTCACTTCTGTTTAGCACACTCTCAGTCGTCTGTCAGTGAACTCCTCCCTCCCCGTTTTCACATTCGTCTTGTTGTTCTGCATCCCACATTCCACCCTTGGAAACCGGGCATTTACCAGTTGCGAGTCTTCCGACGGATCGCTAGTCATTTGCTTTTTCCCTCTATCGGTCAGTGCATGTGCAAGAATACTTGATAATGAAGTATGAACATTCTATCCAAGCGGCTCGTGTAGTTGCTCTACTCAACGAAACAGAGTCGCTACCTGTTAGCCGTGAGCATGAGCTTAACACATTTATCTCTTTCATCTTGAATTACGTCAAAGGCTCTAACAGCATCGTCAAGTTCTAGACGGTGGGTGATCATCGGTAGGCCTTGAACCTTGCCTTCGCTAAGCAACTGCAAGGCCTCTGAAAAGTCTGTCTTGGTATACATGAGAGTCCCCAGGATTTGCAGCTCTCGATCTTGGACTAGCCCCAGGTCTACTGTGACTGGTCTACTAAAAACGCCGACAACGACGATGGCTGTTCCTTTGCGATTGGATAGAATTGCCTGCCCGATCGTGGATTCTATCCCGACACACTCAAAGGCGAGATCGATACCTTCGGGTCCAAAGGTATTCTTTAGCCACTCTGCTGGCTTCACGGCATTGGGGTCTATGACATAGTCTGCTCCAAGCTCATGGGCAAGGTTCCGGCGGAAGGCATCAGGTTCGGACAAAATAGCTTCTTTAGCTCCGAGGGCCTTTGCTGCCTGCAAGACGCATAGACCAATGGTGCCGCCACCGTAGACGACTATCCTTTGACCCACGATATTTCCTACCATGTGCACAGCATGGACAGCTACTGCAAGTGGCTCTACTAGGGCTCCTTCTTCCCATGACATGTCGTCGGGTAAGTGAAAAAGTCTATCTGCGGGAGCTTTAACGAATTCGGCCATGGCACCATCGGTTTGACATCCGATGACTTTCAGATTCTGGCAAATGTTGAATCTCCCTGCTCGGCAGTTGTGACATTGACCACAGATCAGAGATGGTAAAGCGGTTACCCGCTGCCCTACCCAAGCCTTGCTGATATCGGCGCCTACTTGGGTCACTTGTCCGGAGAATTCGTGACCGAGAACAATAGGGCAGGGAACATAAGGATGCTGCCCATAATAAGCGTGAATATCTGAGCCGCAGATACCTACACTCTTAACGGCAATGACAACTTCGCCGGGTCCCGGCTCGGGGGATGCTACCTCTTCTTTAACAAGCTGCTGAGGCTCAATAAGATTGTAACGACGCATGAATTTCCCCTCCTTGATCTTGACTGTTATTGAACTGTGTCTTCTCTATACTCCTTGACGATCTAGGATTGCGGTTTGACAAAAGTATCCCCTATTGTAGCAAAAACCCTATCGGTAACAGACCGGGTCTTAATTGGAATTTCTAACTTCTCAGTGGCACTACCAGTTCCAAACAGAGATATGTAACCCTAGTAAAGGCAATGGAAAGGGCAGTGTGGAGAGGAATCGAGCTCACACTTAAGGAGCTGAGCTCCCACGAAGTCCCTGGCAGTTTTGAGATAGTTGGCAGCCTACAACAATGCCAAGCGGGCTGAAAAAGCATCACATGGTAATAATGGGGCGCAATCGCTATACGCATAGTACACCTAATCTATGCTGTCTGGTCACAAGAACGACCGCTTGTACCCGATTACCAGTGGAGTCCACCCAGCTCCCTAAACCCTATGTGTTAGCATAGTTGTCAGGGGGCTCCGAGTGAAGTATAGTTAGCTCAAGAACTCGGAGGGGGACAACCATGGCTAGATATAGTGAGGAATTCAAGTACTCAATAGTGATGAAGATGATGC
>JAAZLW010000266.1 GCA_012799135.1 Bacillota bacterium
CTTATAGCCGAATCTATCGATCACCCGTGGTGCCAAAAGAAACATGGGCACCTCTACCAGTGCCATTGTCGCAAAGGCATAGCCGGTGAGCCCGGTAGAACCTCCTATGGCATCTAAGTATATAGAGAGGAAATTCTCCCCCGCTGAATTGGCAGTCATCACCAGGAAGATACCGCCCAATAACACGAGCAGGGCCGGATTAGCTAATACCGGCCCCAACTGTATTGACTTTTTCTCAGATTCACCGCTGTCAGGAGTTGTGTCAAACCTGAGAGCTACGCAAGCGGCCCCGGCGATTGCTGCCGAATAGAGAAAAAACATAATGGTAAAACCTAAACTCTCATAGATCTTACCAAAAACCAGAGCCGCCAGAGCAAATCCCAGGGAACCCCAAAGGCGATACTGACCATAGGTGTGTCTATCGTCTCCCAGAATATCCAAGGCAATACCATCAAACATAGAAGAGATAGAGCCGGAAAAAACAGCGTGACTAAGACGCACGGACACGAAGATGGCGAAACTGCCGGCGGCCAGAGGTTGCAGCAAGGCTAGAAAGGAGCTCATCCCCAAGGCAAGGGCCAGGACCTTGCTCTTATCTGATGCATCAGAGACTCTACCCCACAGGGGTTGGCTCAGCATGACCAATAAGCTGCCACAAGCCGCCACTGACCCAATGCGGGTTCCGGACCAACCAAGGTGCTTCGTCAAATAGAGATTGAAGAAAGGGAACATGGCTCCACTGGCCATGAAGATCAAAGCATACTCAAGGCCGATTAATTTACGTTCTCTTCGCCTCTGAATCGGTTGTACCGGCTGGCTCAAGCTTTCACATCCCTATGTGAGCAAACTCAAAGAGATCCTTTCCCTTTGCTGGTCAACATCCAGTACCCGTACCTGCACTATATCTCCCACTGACACTATTTCCAAGGGATGGGATACATAGCTATGGCTCATTTGGGAAATATGGACCAACCCATCTCGGCCTACACCGATATCTATGAAGGCACCAAAATCTACCACATTGGTGACCGTTCCAGATAGCAGCATACCCTCCTTCAAATCATCCAGGGTCATTACATCCTTCCTAAAGAGCGGCTTAGGCAGTTCTTCCCGGGGATCCCTTCCCGGCTGCAATAAAGCGGCAATGATATCTCTGACTGTGGGAAGGCCGGCATCAAGCTTTCTGGCCACTGCTTCTGCCTTAAGATTAGCTAGACCTGCCCGTAGCTCGGAAAGACGGTTCTTTTCTGTAAGGGCCTCAAGGTGCGCTTGCTCCAGGATTGCCTCTGCCAGATCATAGGACTCGGGATGTACTGGTGTATTGTCTAGTGGGTTAGTGGCATCTCTGATCCTTAAGAACCCGGCACATTGGATAAAAGTCTTTTCACCCAAACCCCGGATCTCCAGAAGTTGTCGCCGATCATGGAAGGGACCTTCTGCTAGTCGGTACTCGACTATCCGCCGAGATAAAGTACCGGAGATCCCTGCTACATATCGCAGGAGTGCAGGGCTGGCGGTATTCAGTTCTACTCCGACATAGTTAACACAGGACTCGACTACTGCCTGTAAACTCTCCCCCAGACGTCTTTGATTGACATCATGCTGATATTGTCCCACACCGATGGAGCCTGGGTCGATCTTGACCAATTCAGCCAAGGGATCCTGCAGACGGCGCCCGATGGATATAGCCCCGCGCATAGATACATCTAGCTCGGGGAATTCTTCCCGGGCCAGGTCTGAGGCAGAGTATACGGAGGCCCCGGCTTCATTTACAATCAGGTAATGCAGGTCTCGGTCACAGGCATCGATCACCTCTGCTACCAATACTTCTGTCTCCCGGGAAGCAGTACCATTCCCGATGCAAATAATCTCAATGGCGTATTGCTCAATCATGCCCAGCAGCTTTGCCTTGGCCTCTTCCCAACGCCCTTGGGGGGCATGGGGATAGATGGTAAAGGTGTCCAGCAAAGCGCCTTGCTCATCCAGCATAGCTACTTTGCATCCCGTCCGGTAAGCGGGATCGATCCCCATTACCCGCTTCCCCTGTATCGGCGGCTGCAACAAGAGTTGCCGCAGGTTAATGTTAAAAACCTGTATGGCCTTTGCTTCGGCCTTTTCGGTCAGCTGATTGCGCAGCTCCCTTTCGATCGAAGGAGCTAGCAATCTCTGATAAGCATCCTGACAGGTTTCCCGAAGCATTGCCTGAAAGAGGCTCTGGGGGTTATGGATGACCTGTTGAGCGATGGCTTCCACGATTTTCTCTGTAGGTACTGTGACCGTTACTTGCAGGACCTCTTCCTTTTCACCGCGATTAATCGCCAATATGCGATGGGCAGGTATGCGGGTAAGCTCCTCCGAAAAATCGTAGTAAAGCTCATACTTGCTTACCGGTAGCTTGCCGGAAGGGTCTTCCGGCAAACGACACCGGGTGGTCAGCATTCCCTGCTTCTCACTGATACTCCTAACCAGGGAACGGATCTTCGGATGATCAGCTATCCATTGGGCGATGATATCCAAAGCTCCGGCCAGGGCTTCGGCCGCAGACTCGACTCCTTTTTCAGGTTGCACATAGGGGCTGATAACAGCATCTAGATCCCCTTCGGTGATTTCTTGTCGGAAGATGATCTCCGCCAAAGGCCCCAGTCCTTTTTCCTCGGCCATGGTGGCCCGGGTACGGCGCTTGGGCCGATAAGGGCGGTATAGATCCTCTACATCCTGGAGTTTGGCAGCCTGTAAGATGGCATTTCTCAGCTCACCAGTGAGCTTGCCTTGTTCATCGATGAGGCGCAAGACTTCACTTTTTCGCTCCTCTAAAGAGCGGTAGTAGCGGAGTTTCTCATCGATACTACGCAGAACCACCTCATCTAGCTCCCCAGTGGCTTCCTTCCGATAGCGAGCAATAAAAGGGATAGTGTTGCCCTCATCCAGAAGGCGACTGACACTATCCACCTGACCTCGCTTAATATCCAATTCTCTGGCGATTATGTTGCTTATGTCCATAGATATAATTTGCATCTCTTCCTTCGCTATCTAAACTCAGCAAAGACCGGTGGCAGTTCCATAATATGAATGGCGGTGATTGGCCAATAGCGCCATACGGCTCGTCCTTCAACCATGCGAAAAGGCACAAATCCCACCAGCCTGCTCCGACTATCATGGCTATTATTGCGGTTATCGCCTAAGACGAACACAGTTCCCGGTGGTACTTTCACCGGAGCCATATCGCCCCGAGTCTTTTCTGATAAGTAATCTTCTTCCAGCATCTGACCATTAATGTATACATTGCCATCCCGGATGCTGACTATATCATCAGGGACACCGATCACCCGCTTGATGAAATGTTCCCGGGGATTGGCCGGATAGCGAAACACCACCACTTCTCCCCTTTGGGGAGGACGAAATCTATAACTGACTTTGTCGATCAAAAGCTTTTCCCCGGTATGCAAAGTAGGCAACATCGAAGGGCCGTCCACTGTGAAAGCTCTGGCAATGAATGTCATGATAAATAAAGCCAGGATTACTGCTCCCCCTACAGTCTCCACCAACTCACGCCATAGAGGTTTTTCCTGGCCCGGTGCATTGGTCACAGGCAAAAGATCATCTCCTTTTTGAGATCAAAACAAAGGCGTTCCACCACAGAACAGACGGCTTACGACAAAGAAAGGAATCTGCCTGGCTACTTGCGGCCAGTAGTGGTGTACGCCATCGGTGGTTACATTGTTCTACCAACCAAGTCCTCCACCTTATATATTTCATTCGACCGGTGGTGGTAAAATCCTCTACTCAAATTCCCAAAGACACCGTTCCCTCAATTGATTGTATACCCGAGCAGCTTGGTAAAACCGCTGGGGCTGCCTTTTAGCCAGAGCCTCATCGATTTCCTGCCGCAACAAGATGATCCAGATTGCTATATCCAACTGTTCCCGGAAAATATCGCTAGTTTCTTCTTCCTCTGTTGCGGGCCCGGTCTCCACCGGCAAGGCCGGGTTCGGCTCCACTACCTTTAAGTACCATTCAGGAACCTCTCCGGCAAAGCAAAACTGGGTATAGAGCCTACCCTCGAAATTCTCCAATGCTTCCCACGCTTCCATGGGGTCATTGAGGCAAAGTCTGCGGGTCCGCTTTACGTGCCTTACCAGCCGGCCATTAACCAGAGACACTTCTTCCTGGCGCCTGGCCCCCAGTTCCAGTTGAAAACCGATCCGTGAGCTTCCCAGTTCCGATACCAGCAAAGTATTGGCCAACATTGTTCTGTTCAAGACAAAGACCA
>JAAZLW010000342.1 GCA_012799135.1 Bacillota bacterium
CTTTCTATCTTATCATCATGTCCGGAATTGTAACATGGACCCAACTACCAGTAGATGTAGAAATTGAAATGAGGGTTACGCTTTCTTATTTTATCGAGCCCGGACCTGGAGAGATCGGTTGGAAAGATCGTTATCGATACCCATCGCATCAATTACGTTTTGATTTAAATTCACCGGAAGAAACGCAAGCTCTATTTCTAAGACGAATCAATCAAGCAATTAGAGATAAAGAAATGGGTAAACCGGATACTAAAAGCCCTTCCGAGCATTGGGTGATCGGTTCACACGCGAGAGACAAAGGATCAATCCATTCTGATATTTGGAGAGGTACAGCTACGCAACTGGCTAATTCAAACTTATTGGCAGTTTATCCAAGTGGTGGATGGTGGAAAGAAAGAACACATTTAAACCGACACAACTTTAAAACCCGTTACTCTTTGATTGTTTCAATAAACACACTTGAGGAAACAGTGGATATTTACACACCTGTGGCAGTTCAAATCGGAATACCTGTTGAAATTCCGATAAGGTAGTTTGTTAAAGAGAAAATAGTGCAAGGTCTAACTTTGGCAGGTGAAAAATATTTCCGTATCATCAAAAGTAAAAAAACGAAAATTATATACTGTTAAAGACATAAAACGGCAGAGGACAGAGACTGCCGTTTTATGATTTGGGATAAAAAAGTTGCGGCTCCCTAAATAATGTTGTCACATTATTTGGCAACTCGGGTCGGCAGAAAACGCCTCCCCGAAAAGGGTCAGGCCCCCCATTATCTGGAAAATCATCTAAGCCCAATAGGCTCTAACACTATCCACTCGGTGCCAACTTAAAGGGGAATCATCGGCATCCAGAGGGTGAACGGTGGATGCCAAAAGCGAAAGGAGTTTTTTTCTGGATCTTGAAATCGTGGAGTGGCTAAATTTATCTAAACCAAACATCTTGCGGGTGAGGACAGCTGCCTTACGCATGCTGAGGCCGCCGGCCGCATAGATGCTGACAGCGCAAAGATAAACTGCAAGCGGATAGCGGCGCCTTGGGAGCAACCCCGCCGGGCAGAGCAGTTGTTTGGAGCCTTTTTCTGTAATCAGGGGCACCCTTAAGGTGTGTTCTTTGAAATCTAAGATAATGCGATATTCACGAAATCTGAAGATGCCTAACTTTGCTGCCACGGCATTCAAGTTAGCCTGCAAATTCTTAACGAAAGTTTTGTGATTTTGGCCATTGATCCAAACCGGTAACAGTGTTATTATCATCTTGTAAGCACTCCTTTCTGGGTTGGATTTGGCTGTTTGCTACTACCATTTTACCATACCTTGCCGGGGTGCTTACTTTTTTTGTTCTTAGGCGCAAAAATTGTTTATCAATCAAAAAAAACGCCTGGCTGGCGGCGCTGATTGACAAGATCATTGAAGGCCAAAATGGCTCATATTTTAGTTAGCGATTCCACATAAAGGACCAACTCCTTTGAGATGATAAAACCATTATTTCATCTCAGTGTGGAAGTTGGTAGGTGTGTTCATTTTGACGCTTACTGTAGACAATTCGTACTAAATTTCGTATAATAAAAGTACACCA
>JAAZLW010000267.1 GCA_012799135.1 Bacillota bacterium
CCCCGAGAGATTCACATCTCTTACACCGGAGTGGACCTGGGATACACCCCTGCGCACTGACTATGAGCGACGCCAAACCCTGGTGGAGATAGACGTACTAACTGCTATGGCCCTGGGGATGACCCTAGAACAGCTCAAGACCATATACCGCATCCAGTTCCCTGTGCTGCGACAATATGAGCAAGACACCTGG
This sequence comes from Bacillota bacterium, assembly GCA_012799135.1. Classification (GTDB taxonomy): domain Bacteria; phylum Bacillota; class Limnochordia; order DTU087; family DTU087; genus JAAZLW01. The sequence goes on from JAAZLW010000267.1 coordinate 194, forward strand.
TATGACCGCAATGGACGCATCGTATTTACCAACAACCGTTCCTTAACCGGAGTCGGCTACTCACGTCCTGAGTGGAACAAGATCCGCCACGCGGAAGGCGGCAAATTCTATCAAACCATCACAGATGATACCAAACCAGGTGGGCCAATAGAGCGAGAGATCGAATATGTAGCACCCTTTGACCGCTGTGATCGGGAAGAGGATTATGATACAGTCTGGGCTCATTTTGAAAAGAGGTTTACTTCCTAGCGTGAATTAAGGAGACAAGATCCAAGGAGAGAGAGCTATGCTGCCATCGGTACTGGCCAGACAACTTCAGGTAGCACTGTCAGATTACGTAGAGACTACCTTCCCTATCACGAATCCAGTGTTTAAAGGCTCAATTAGGCGAATGGTGCAGACACCAGGTGCGCTGTTCCATGAGCCCTATGTGGCAGTGCGTCTGCCGTTTCGCGTCTCTAATCAAGAGCGGGACACATTCCAGGCAGTACAGCAGGCATATAAGCCCTATGTCCACCAGCAAGAGGCCTTTGATCGCTTGACCGGTGAGGATGGGCGTTCAACCATAGTATCTACCGGTACCGGCTCGGGTAAGACCGAATGCTTCCTCTATCCCATCTTGGAATACTGCTATGCCCATAGGGGTGAGCCGGGTATCAAGGCACTCATTATCTATCCCATGAATGCACTGGCATCAGACCAGGCTGCGCGTATCGCTGAGCTGATTTTCGATAACCCCAAACTCAAGGGCAATGTCACAGCCGGTATGTATGTGGGTGGATACGAAAAGGATGCTTCCCGGGAAATGACGGACAAGCGCATCCTTACCGATCATGAGACGATGCTGGCTTCTCCACCGGATATTCTGTTGACCAATTACAAGATGCTGGATTACCTGCTGGTACGCCCTAAGGACGCCAAGCTTTGGCAAGAGAATAATCCGGAGACTCTCAAATATATCGTGGTCGATGAGTTGCATACCTTTGATGGCGCCCAGGGCACCGACCTGGCCTGTCTACTTAGGCGGCTGAAGGCAAGACTATTTACACCCCATGGGTATCTATGCTGTATCGGCACATCGGCCACCATGGGCGGAGAAGGCAGTGCCGAGGATATCCGCCAATATGCAGAAAAGGTCTTTGGGGAACCCTTTGAACAAGATTCTGTGATCACAGAGGATCGGCTTTCACCCAAAGAGTTCTTCAAAGGATATGACATCTTTGATCATACAGTGCCCACACCAGAGCAGGCCCTTGCCTTGGCGGCTTGTGCGGGCGAAGAAGACCAAAAGTCTTACCTATTGCTGGCAGCGGAAAGCTGGATTGAAGAACCTTTTGACAAAACTCGTTTGTTTAGCGATGATGGACGGGTTGCTTTGGGCCAATGCCTGATGAGACATAGCTTTATGCAAAGCTTTATCGAGGCTTTAGGAGGCAGCTACGCCCAGCCTGCATATCTGGTGGAGGCTCTATCTTCCCGTTATCTTGGACTGTTGGAGATGGAAGATGCCACAGCTGCCTTGGATGCTTTGCTAGCCCTTATCTCCTATGCTCGGGTGCGGGATGCCCGGGGTAAAATACGTCCATTTCTCCATGTCCAAGTGCAAATCTGGATCAGGGAATGGCGGCGGCTGCTTGCCAAGGTATCCGGAGATGATATCACCTTCGCATTATTTTCTGACCTAAATGAGCAACAGGCAAAACATTATCTGCCGGTGGTAAATTGCCGGCACTGTGGAGAAACCGGTTGGACCTCAGTTCTTGATGAACGGGGAAGTGCTGAAATCCACGACTTACGCACCTTCTATAACCTGTTTTTTAGATACGACAAAAGAGTCGTCATGCTATTTCCCCATGTGGAAGACGATGAAAATGTGCATGAGCATCGACGGGCTCGTCTTTGTCCTTATTGTTTGCGAGTGCAACCGGAGAGCCATAAACAGCAGCTATGCTCTTGTGGCAAGCCCACTGTGCCCGTTTGGATGCCTATGGTTGAGATCGGTGGTTCCGAAGACGCAAAGCAGTATGAATGCCCTTTCTGTGGCGGCTCAGGCATCTCCATTATGGGCCTTAGAAGTCCCACGGCCATCAGTGCAGCTCTTTCCCAGATTTATGCTTCACATTTCAATGACGACAAGAAGCTGTTGGCCTTCTCCGACAACGTGCAAGATGCCGCCCATAGGGCTGGTTTCTTCGGCTCCAGAACATGGCGTTTTGGCTTGCGTTCAGCTATGCAGCAGTTTGCCATGGATGAAGGGGACAGTCTGCC
>JAAZLW010000268.1 GCA_012799135.1 Bacillota bacterium
ATCATGCGCTGTATTGAGCATCTGTGTCATGCAATCACCGAGCTCGATCTTGCCTTTCTGCCCCGAGGGATTCGCCAAGCTTTTGTGATATTGCGCCCACAAGGATATCAGCTAGCTGGATGAAGGTTGATTCTTGTCTATGCATAGGTTCCTTCTCATGATCTGATGTCACGAAGGTGATGCTATTGTTCCGGAATTCAATTCCTAGAAATCATAGCAGGAACCGTCATCGTCCAGGCTCCGTTTCTGCGAGTTCTTCCCCTATTCTGTTTCGAACAAGGTCCCCACTCGAGGGGCTATTTTTCAGATATCACTTGCCTTTATAGGCGTTCTCTGAGCCCTTGTCTATGCCAATCAGGAATAGGGAGCTGCTCAACATCCGGGGCTATACGTTCCCATAATGACTGTACATATGCCAGCTTCCAAGGAATTGATAAGGTGTGATTTTGCCCCTCTGAATTCACGCATTTTCAATATCCTTGAGCCTTTCCCACACTGACAGAATATCGCCCTTGTACTCCGCAAAAGCCAACAGATGTTGTCTTCAACATGGCTTTGGTCTCGTCAGTGACGGTGAAGGGGATATATCCCAGCGCCAGTCCCATAAAGGAAGGTCCAGACTACAACTCCAACCCAAGGTTCACGAGTTCTGCCTGTACACTTCCAACTTCGACATCACGGGGTATCTTTTGTGTTAGGCAAGAGATTGCGGCCCCAACACCTGCCGCTTGCCCGAGCTGCATACAATTAACCATAACCCTAATAGCACCCAGAGCTTCATGTGTCATAGACACGCAGCGCCCCGCTACCATCAGGTTACTCATATCACGAGGCAAAAGCACCCTATAGGGCATATTATAGTACTGAACATCGCTTTTGTTTCCATCGGCAGTCCACATCGAAGTGGTCACATTACCCGTTTCATCATGGGTCACCACGACACCGTTCAAGTGCTTGAATATAATCCCCCGCCCAACCGGGTTATGAATATCTACAGGGTATGTACCATGACCAATTACATCAGAGAAACCTCGTCCAGTTAGTAGATCTTCCTCGGTCAGCACATAATCTCCCAAAAACCGCCTAGTCTCTCGGGCACCGACTTCAGCCGCGATATCAACTATGTGGGCATCTTCAAAGCCGGGGACTTCATTCTTGAGGGTGCGGACGATCCAATCGATCTGAAGCCTACCATCAACGGAGGCCTGGGAGAACTGCTCACCAACACTGCAATCTGTGTTGGTCATACGTGCCGCCGCCATCATGATCTCGTCTGGTCGATAGCCACTTTTGGTATACCACAGAAATGATGGATAGATTTGGCCGTTGTAATCCATCTCTTTATCCAACGCTTTGGAGACAGCCCCACTTTCAAAGCTCTTGAAAGCCGATGGATTTAGGCCTCCAACCCTAACGCATAGGCCCGGTGGCTGCATGAGGCCGCTCAAATCACCTTTTTCATAGGAGGCGCCTGCTCTATATGCTACATCACCATCTCCAGTGCAATCTATGAATATCTTTGCCTTGATGGCACCACGTCCCGATTTATTCTCCACAATTACTGCTTGTATCTCACCCATCGTCCCGATGACGTCGACGACATACGTATGGAAAAGTAGTTTCACGCCAGCTTCCAGAGCAAGCTGGTCAAAAACCAACTTGGCTGCCTCAGTGTCCACAACAAAACTGCCCTTGCTTTCGGTGTAGAAATCGCCTTGCCCATACACCGCACTACGCTCTTCTAGTCTAGCAAGAACATCGTCTACGATACCACCGATTATTTTCCGCTTTCGATCCATAGAGTACAGGGAGTGCCATATACTGACCAAACCAGCGGTTGCTACACCGCCCATATACCCATTCTTCTCTATCATAATGGTAGATACACCTAGTCGAGCTGCGGCTACAGCTGCATTAAAGCCGGCTGGACCTCCCCCAAGCACGGCAACATCCACATTGGCTATTACTGGAATATCACGGGCCGATTCTCGCACGAACTCTCGATTAACAAGACCACTCATAGAAATCCCCCATTTCAAACGCCTATCAGGATTCAGCCTAACTCAAGCGCTATTTCATACCAGTAAATGCAACACCTTCTACAAAATGTCGCTGTCCAAACATGAACACTGTCAACAGCGGTATTACTGAGATGACTGTTCCTGCCATCAGCTGAGCCCACTCGCTACCTGAGAATTGCGTCTGTAGTTGAGAGAGAGCGACCTGAAGTGTCCACACTGACTGGCTTTGTGTTACTAGCAGGGGCCAGACAAAGTCGTTCCATGCTCCTTGAAATGTCATGATGGACAAAGCTGTTATAGCAGGCTTGATTAATGGAAGCACCATCTTGGAAAATATCCCGATTTCCGTACAGCCATCAATCCTAGCGGCATCAAACAACTCGTCTGGCAAGGTCGAAATGAATTGTCGTAACAGAAATATCCCTACTGGGCTAACAAAACCAGGAATAATCAGCGCCCACAAGGTGTTCAATAAACCTGTCCCTCCCTCTCCCAGGATATTATTGCCACCTACCAAAGGTATCTTCTTGACCAATACGAAGAGAGGTATTAGCGTTACCTGATATGGGATCATGAGCGTTGCCAGCACCAGCATAAACAAAACATCACGCAAAGGAAAATCTAGCTTTGCAAAGGGATATGCAGCCAAGGCAGCCACCATCACCACAAGAGCTGTCTTCACAACAGATACGATCACTGTATTGAGGAAATATTGACTGAGATTGCTTGTATCCCATACTTGGCGGAAGTTCTCCAAGTACAGCCCTTTTGGTAATAACTTGGGGGGATAGGCTATCATCTCAGCCGGCGTCTTGAACGCTACTGAGACCATATACACAAATGGAGTAGCCATGATTACTGCAACGAGGATCATAATGACATAAAGCGCAATTTTCCCACAGAGTTGTCTTGACATGACTAGATGCTCACCTCCCGAAATTTCAAGGCTAGTAATCAACTGCTTTACGCAAACGGAAATTCACCAACGTAAGTGCAAATATGATAAGAGATAGACAGAACGCCATTGCAGAAGCATATCCCATTTGGAACTGCTGGAACGCACGAAGGTATATCTGATGGACAACCGTTGTAGTGGCGTTCGCTGGCCCGCCATTGGTCATAACGTATATTTGGTCGAAGACTTGGATGGTACCTATTAGATTGGTTACTAGAATGAAAAAC
>JAAZLW010000348.1 GCA_012799135.1 Bacillota bacterium
AAGCATCTTGTCAATCAATGGAAAAGGGAAGCCCAGAAATTTGGCCTTGATTCGATATGTTGTTTTGAAAGTAGAAGTAAATGGGAGTCGTCTCTACAAACTAGTTTGTACAATGTTAAAGCGAAGTCTATACCATTCTTGTCTGTCATAGCCACCAATGCCACTTTCTCGTCTGACGCATTCCAGCAATTGTTGGTCCTGTTTCCACAGAATACGATGCTTATAGGTGATGAGGTACATAATCTGGGTTCAAGGCGATTGTTGTCAAGCTTGCCGAATTTGGTTCCATATCGTCTAGGACTATCTGCTACACCAGAGAGATGGTACGATGATACCGGTACCCAAGAACTCTTTGCATATTTTGGACCAGTTCTCCAACCAGAGTTCACCTTGAAAGATGGGCTTGACTGTGGAGCTTTGGTTCCCTATTGTTATAAACCGATTTTCGTGAATCTTACTGATGATGAAGCCTATAGATATTCCGAACTGTCGAACAGAATCGGCAGATTCTTAAGTTCAGGAGAGAATCTAGATGATCCCTCTCCTGCATTTCAGGCACTTTTAATTAAAAGAGCTAGGCTCCTTGCGACTGCTGAAAATAAGGCAGTTTTACTAAGAGAAGAAATGAAGTCGAGACTTGACACGGCGCATACCCTCTTCTATTGCGGAGATGGTTCAGTAGAGACTTCTGACGGTGAAATGATACGTCACGTTGACGAAATCTGTAGGATTTTGGGCGGGGAACTCGGGTACCGAGTGGACACGTACACTGCAGAAGATTCGTTGTGTGAAAGAGAGGAACTGCAGAGCGACTTTGAAAGAGGAGCTTTGCAGGGGCTGGTTGCAATCAGGTGTCTTGATGAGGGCGTAGATCTCCCTGTTATCAAGACAGCTTTCATCCTCGCTAGTAGTTCAAATCCGCGCCAATTCATTCAAAGAAGGGGACGAATATTGCGTCCTCACCCATCGAAACAAGAAGCTGAGATTTTTGATTTCATAGTTTTGCCGCCCAGTGATGCTATGAATTATGACACGGAACGGAGCATGCTGCGTAGAGAATTGACCCGCTATGTGGAATTCGCTGACCTAGCCAAGAATGCTGGGAAAGCTCGGGCGTGTATTGTTGATTTGCAGCGGGAGTATGGTTTGTTTGATCTATGATTCAGTTGTAAGAAGTGAGTATTGACAAGTATTACAGAAAGGATGCCTTGTTATGAGTAAGATGTCAAAAACAGATGATCCTATAAGGTCTGCCTCTTGGGAAGCACAGGAAGTGATACGGCGTGTTCTGTATTTGGAGAAGCAAAAAATACACCAAGACAGGCCAAGGGTTACTGGCGATATTGTGCTGATTGTAAAAGAGGTTGTTCCCGAGGCTGACGTTGAACCTGAGGAGGGCGTTATATGAAACTAATAAGACTACGTCTCTTCAACTTTAGGCAGTTTGAGGGTGACACCACAATTGAGTTTGCACAGGACCCTAATCGGAATGTGACTCTCATACATGGAAGTAATGGTGCAGGGAAAACCGCTTTATTAAATGCATTCACTTGGGTTTTTTACGAGACTTTTACTAATGCCCTACAACACCCCGAGAATCTCGTCAACAAGAGGGCTCTAGAGATGGCGGCAGAAGGAGATTCCGTGAGCTGTTGGGTCGAACTTTTTTTTGATCACATAGACACAAAGTATCGTTTAAGAAGAACTAAGACCGTGGAGAAGACCAACACAGCTCCTTTTTGGAAATCACAGCGCGACCAAGTAGATTTGCAGCATGCAGGACCTGAGGGCAAATGGATTACTGCGCAGACCGCAGATATTCCTGATATTATTGGGCGAATACTACCAGATAAATTGATGCCCTATTTCTTTTTTGACGGTGAGAGAATAGAACATCTGCAACGCCCTGACAAGAAGAAGGAAACAGTCTCTGCTGCCACACTGCTA
>JAAZLW010000269.1 GCA_012799135.1 Bacillota bacterium
CTGGGCCCAATCTATCGCCTGGCAAGTACCGGGCTAAGGCCATAATTGACTATGGAGGCAGCAGGCCGGCAGTGGCTGATGTTGCCTTTTTGGTTACGGAATCATATGTTGAAGGAAAAACTGAGGAGGCCAAACCGCTATCAAGGTTGGTTGTTGAACCGGGTGAATTGGAGATCACAGCAAGACCCGGTGCATTTAGTTCTGCCATCATTGAACTGACAAATCGCGGTGAAGAGGCTATCGAAGTAGATAGCAGGATAATGCCCCTGGCGTTTTCCCTCCAGGGAGAATTCCTGCCTGAAGAGGAACGAGGAGAGGCACCGGAATGGGTTGAAGTCACTCCATCTGCTTTTATCATTGAGCCTGGAAGATCAAAACGTGTACGTCTATCAATGCGACCACCCAAAGACGCTAATGGTGGGTACTATTATGATGTCGTTTTCCGCTCAGCCAGTGAGGAGGCAACTGTAGAGTCTGGCTCAAACGTTCTGCTGTTCGTGGGCAGCGAAATCATCAAGAAGGGTCAGGTGGAGATCACGAGCATCAAAAGGGGAGCAGAAGTGGTGGTTGTAGATGCCATATTTACCAATCAGGGGAATTACCATCTTCATACAATGGTGGATTTCATTCTCTGGAGGGTCCACCCACAATATGAAGAGGAGGAGACTGGTCGAATCATACCGAGGCAAACAGAGACAGTAACATTTATCAGCTTGCCTTTGGATACAACTCCGATTCTTCCGGGCACATCAAGAGCACTTAGTTTTCAGATACCGGCAGACTTGGGGCCAGCGGAATATGAAATGGCAATTCGTGTGGACTATAGTGGCGAGGAACCTGTGATCACAGGGTTGACTTTCAGCATCGAAGGGAGCAATGGTTCGGATGGCTAAAACCAAAAGATTGACTTTACTGGTTGGGGTACTGCTGTTGATACTTATTGCCGTCCCTTCAAATGCTCAACATAGGGATGCCAGAGTATCGGATATCTTTGCCAATACTTTTATCCTGGACGTGTTTAACGACATTTCTCTTCAGACCGGAGTCCCCATTGTTGCGGATAGCACAGTCTCTGGGTTTGTGACGATGGAGCTAGATGATGTCCCACTGGAGGATGCCTTAGTTAGAATCTGTGTGCCCTTCGGGTATACATTTCGGTATATGGCCGATGGGTATTACTTGGTAGGTGCAGCCGACATAAATAGCCCGGCCTTCGGGCTCTTGAGTGATACGGCTGTGATCAAGACCAAGTATCTAAAAGCAGAGACCTTGGCCAAACTCCTATCGGATTTTTACAAGCCCTTTGTCAAAGTTGATACCACCTTGAATACACTGGTTATCACCGGATCACCGGAAATGATTCGACGCATAGAATCTGACATAACACGAATTGATGTACCCATCCAGCAGGTATTGCTAGAAGTATTGGTGATTGAGCTTTCCGGAGATGCGAGAAAAGCTTTGGGGACTGAATGGCAGTGGGAGGTAGAAAGGCCCAAGGGAGCGGATGCCTCCGGTGCCTTGACGTTTACTACGAGCATGTTAACCTCAGTGTTGTCGAAACTCACCTATACCTATCCGGCAGGTATTACATCTTTTCTCCTGTCACTGAAACCGATTGTGGAAAACGGAGAGGCCAAGATTCATGCTAATCCTAGGATTGTAACTATGGACGGACACCAAGCAGATATCTTTCTCGGACAAGAACAGTCATATCTGGTGTTGACTGAGTCGGGGACTGACACCGGCACCACAGTCACCCGTCAACGGGTTATCATTAAAACCGGTGTGACACTAGAGTTCTTGCCTCAGATTTCACCTATTGGGGACATCACCGTGAAGGTGGAGCCGGAAGTCAGTGCAACTGTAGGTTTCAACAAAGATGGATACCCAATAATCTCCAGTCGGAGGGCAAATACTACCGTTCGGGTCAAAGATGGAGACACCTTTGTCATTGGAGGATTGCTACACGAATTTGAGAGTGAAAGTGTTGGGAAAGTGCCAATCCTAGGCGATATTCCCTTGTTTGGGAGGCTGTTTAGAACTGAGCGTACTGAGAAGAGTGAAACAGAGGTCGTGATCATGGTCACTCCTCACATTATCGAGGAGGGGATGTAGATTGGCTAAGCTGTGGCGGATACCCATACTGCTAGTTATCCTTGTCTGTGTTGCTTCTCCCTGTGCTGCTCTGACCATTGAACGGGCTCTGGAAAACCCAGTTCACTTGGCCGATGTTGGAGATGCTCCTTTGGTGTACCTGTCCTATTCATCGGATATAGAGGAGTTCATGGCTGCCTATACTGAATATGATGCCTATGCAAAAGGCTATGGGGGATTTGTAGTCAGATATGGTGGCGAAGAAGATGAGACAATCCTGTCAGCAGTTGTAGTAAAGGAAATAGATGACTTGGACTTAGGGGTTGGCATTCACTGGATAACAGGCTCTGAACCGGCTTGGCTTATGGATCTAGGGGGGGCCCATCATATCGGGCCCGTGGGTGTTCATCTCGGTATCCACGATGTTCCCTTTTCCAGGTGGAAGGACATAACGGAGGAATCGTATTTTTCCGCCGGTGCTTCTTTTGATCTATCGGAGGCCATCACTGTTGGTATAGATACTCGCTTTTTGGAGGAGCCCCTCTACAAGGGTTATGGGCTGTTTAGTTTGCGACCAGATCTTAGGGCTCAAGTATACGCACTTTACCAGGGCTCTGATTGGGATGCTGTTGGCGTAGATGCTTGGTTATCTAGAGGTGCTCTCCTATTCCATGCAGGATATAAGATGAATTGGGATAGAGAGAGTTATTTCTGTATGGGGATAGGCTTTGGTCTATAAGAAGGCAGGATTATCTACCCAGAGTGGTTGATCCGTTATGTTTCCAGGAAGATCCTTCATCGTACCGTCCAACAAGAACGCGGGCGTGGGGAAGGAGCCATAACTAGAGACTCTTACGAGTCTCTTCTTGCTTTTACAGAGGTTAATAGACCGCGGCTTCCAGCAGGAACAAATTCCGGGACTAGTGTTCTAAGTGCAGTAGTACTATACCAAAGCAAAGGTTGAGATCAGTAGAAAGCAGGTTGGTGAAAACCCTGGGTATAGCAAAAAATGTGATGTCAAGATAGGGAAAATGACATCAACCACAGAAAAATATCTAAGGGAATTCGTAACACCGTTTTGCAGAATTACAGATCGTAACCGGGGAGGGATGGCCGTGCCGGACACAGGCCTAGTCATCAAGACTTCCATTCCGGAGGTGGAGCTGCAAGAACTAACGGTCCGCAATGCTCTAGAATTCTTTCAGCTGGTAACCCAGAACCGTGACCATCTGACTCAGTTTGGAGACTATCAGGATTTGGCTCAATCTACTCTGGAAGAAATTGAAGCATACTTCTCTAATCCTGCCGATGTCAATATCAGGATGGGAATCTGGCGGGGAAGTGAGCTTATGGGGCGCGTGGACTTACATCCGGTTGAACCGAGAGCCTACGTGTTAGGGTACTGGATCGGCTCTGAATACTCCGGTAATGGGTATGTCACTGCATCCTGTAGGGCACTGATTGATTACGGCGGAGAGCAGCTCGGTGCCACAGACTTCTGGGCTGGTGTAACCCATGGGAATGAGAAAAGCATCGCTGTACTAGAAAGGCTCGGCTTTCGAAGGGTGGAAAGACTAGAAGGCCATACTCGCTTTCACCTGCAAACTGAGAAAGGCAAGCACTGTGATGTCTATCTACAGATGTATGGAACCGATGGCTTATTGGAGATAGGCAACTGATACCCCAGGCACCTGGTGGTACCTGGGGTATATGGTCTTTTGATAAGCACTTTCTAACCTATGCGGGTTTGTTTATCACGTATCTCAGTAGCTCGGTGGCAAGCCGCTTGGTGGGTACCTTCATAGGTGACAAACTCGGGCTCTACTTCCCGACAGATATCTATGGCATAGGGACAGCGGGGGTGTAATCTACACCCTAATGGTGGATTAATCGGGCTGGGAATCTCACCTCGTAATACCTGAGCAATGCCCCGATGCCGAGGATCAGGTACGAATACGGCTCCGATTAAGGCCGCTGTATAGGGATGCCTGGGACTGCCGATTACTTCATCAGCTGTTCCAAGCTCCACCAGCTTGCCTAGATACATCACGGCAATTCTGTCACAGATGTGTCGGGCTGTAGCCAGATCATGGGTGATATAGATAAAGGTAACCCCCTTAGATCTGGATAGATTGAGCATTAGGTTAAGCACTTCACCTCTGATGGATACATCCAGCATGGAAACTGGCTCGTCAGCTACGATGAAGTCTGGGTCAAGGACCAAGGCCCGGGCCACAGCGACTCTCTGGCGCTGCCCACCGGAAAGCTCGTGGGGGTATCTGGTCATGTATTCCTCTGGTGGCATCATTTCCACGTCGCAAAGAGCCGAAGCTATTATCTCTTGGGCTTCATGGACGGTTCTTACAATCCCTTGGATCCGCAAAGGTTCCGAAATGATGGTCTGTACATCCATACGAGGATTCATGGATTCGTATGGATCTTGGAAAATAACCTGCATCTTCTGGCGTAAAGCTTTCATTTCCGCTGGAGTTTTGCCCATTATGTCAGTACCTTCAAAGACAGCATTTCCGCCAGTGGCATCGGTTAGCCTTAGTAAGCTACGGGCTAACGTAGTCTTGCCACAACCCGATTCACCCACTACGCCCAGAATCTCTCCCTTGTAAACATCAAAGGAGACATCATCTACGGCTCTGAGTACGGGCTGTTCTTTAGTCCGAAGGGAGTGAATGAGGCCCATACGGACTGGGAAGTGTTTCACCAAATTGCGCACTTCCAGTATGGTGTCTCTCTGCTTGGGTTCCTGTGTTACGGTACTTGGATTGTCTGTACCCCAGATATCTGCCCCTTGCTGTATCGCCTCAACCTTGTGACAAGCCACCTTATGACCATTACCACCCACTGCGCGGATAAGTGGTTCCACCTCCATGCATTTTGCATCCGCTAGGGGGCAACGGGGATGGAATCTACAGCCCGATGGGGGTGCCAGCAGATTAGGTGGAAACCCTGGCAATGATCTGACTTCAGAGCGTTCAGCTTTGATATTGGGAAATGAACTCAACAACCCTAGGGCGTAGGGATGCAATGGGTTGGTATATACGTCCATTACAGTACCGTATTCCACCACTTTACCTGCATACATGATGGCAACGGAATCACAGGTCTGCGCAATAACTGAGAGGTCATGGGTAATGAGCATCATGGAAAGACCCAAACGCTCCCGCAGTTCGCCCATGGCCTTCAGAATCTGGGCCTGTACCATTACGTCCAAGGCAGTAGTAGGTTCATCGGCAATAATCAAATCTGGGTGACAAGCTAAGGACATGGCGATAACAGAACGCTGCTTCATACCTCCACTGAACTCATGAGGGTATTCAGCAAAACGGTCTGGGTTGATTCCCACCAAATCCAGAAGTTCCTTTGCTCTTTTTACGGCTTCCGGTCGCTCTATGTCTTCATGGCTCAATATAGCCTCAACGATCTGTTCTCCTACCCGATGCACAGGGTTGAGGGCATTCATTGCACCTTGGAAGATCATAGATATGCGCTTCCACCGAATCTCCTTACGAAACTGTTCCTCCGGCATCTTCAGAAGGTCCTGCCCATCCATAAGAACACGACCACCATGGTAGGCACCATTGGATGGAAGCAGGCGTAGAACTGCCGATGCCATACTCGATTTTCCACAACCGGACTCTCCGGCAATGCCAAGAGCCTTCCCACGTTCGATCTCGAAACTAACAGAATCGACCGCCCGGACATGGCCCCGGAGGGTCCGGTAGTACATTTTAAGGTCTTTCACTTCTAGTAGGGCCATGACTACGATCTCTCCCTATGTCGTGGATTGAGGATCTCATTAACTGAGTTTCCGATGAACACAAAAGCCAAGCTTAGCAATGTGAGTGCCAAACCTGGAGGTAGTAACCACCACCAGGCCATCTTGGTGAACCCACCAAACTGTCTGGAGTTTTGCAGGATCCTACCCCAAGTGGGTACCCGGGGGTCACCTAGGCCAAGAAAGCTCAAAGATGCCTCTGTGAGAATAGCACTGGGAATCCTTAGAACCAAGTTGGCAAAGATCAGTGGCACAGTATTGGGTAAAATATGTGATAACATGATATAACCGCTGGCTGCGCCTGATGCCTTAGCCGCTTCAACGAAAGTGCGCTCCTTAAGAGAAAGCGTCTGAGCTCTGACTATTCTAGCAATACCCATCCATGAGAAGAGCGCTAGGAGAATTACGACATTCATAATGCTCTTACCGAATAAGGCACCCAAAATAATAAGAATTGGCATCGTAGGTACTGCCAGCAAAACGTCTACGATCCTCATTAGTACTTCATCGACGATTCCACCAAGGTATCCGGCTATCAATCCTACCGACGTCCCTATGATTACAGCAATGAATGCAGCTGAAAGACCGATAGCCAAGGCAATACGGGTGCCGTAGACTAGTTGTGACCAGATATCAGAGCCCATATGGTCAGTACCCAACAGGCCGTGTACCATGCCCAATACACCAAACTCAACTGGTTGCATCTTAATTTTCACCGGACCCGTTGCACATTTCGCATTAGCAGTCATGCGCAGCGTGTAATCACCTTGCTGGGCAAATACTACGTCTGTAGGCTCATCAAAAAAGGAAATACCCAGGCGCATCTTCAAATCCAAGTCTCGAGCATCTACTATGGCCTTACCAGATTCTACATTGCCTCGGGCCTTAGTGTCCCAAAGGCTGAAAGTCTTGCCATTGGGAGTAATTAGCTCTAGCTCCATGCGAGTCTCCGCATCGGAGGGTGCATCAATCTTATATTGAAAGCTGGTACTAAAAGTTTGAGGTTTCTTGTACTCATAATTAAAACCATATTCCATTACTGCTGCATCTTGAATAGAATCTTGAGATCCGCCTGTAGGTGTCACTTCAGGTTCTGGTTCGGCATCATCACTAGAGCCAAAGGGATCCCATGTGAAGTCGCTCATCCAAGGGCTGGCGGCTCCTTTAGTGGCTTTGGCCTCTGTGGTATGCTCTGTCTCAGTTACGGGTATAAGAATCTCTACACCATCACCCATCTCATGTTTCCATGGTGAAATGGTGACACCTTCGGCTTGTTCTATATTCCATTCGCCGTGGCCGAGGGACAGACGGATAGTCGGTGGCAGCCCACGGTATTTGCTGATTACCTTCGGAAACCAGGCTGGAGCTGCAATGCTGTCTGCCAGATAAAGGTCATTAATAGGATCATGGGGTGCGATCACCGGGGCAAAGATGGCAATAAGCACATATATCAAGACTATGCCAAGCCCCAACATACCCTGGGGTTTCCGTCTATACTGCTCCCAAAAAGTCAGGGGTCTGGGAGCCGCTGATGCTGCCGCTTTGGCTACTTCCGCTCTATGTGCTGCTTTCTGATTAGCCCTCACCCTTGACCACCTGCCCCGACGCGGATCCTTGGGTCAACAAGACCGTAAGCAATGTCCGCTAATAGATTTGATATGATTACTGACAAAGCAATCAAATAAAACGCTCCCTGTGCTGCCGGATAGTCCATCTTCAACGTGGCATCTAGCAGGTATCTACCAACACCGTGCCAGGAGAAAATGCTTTCTGTAATGACTGCACCTGAAACAGCACCAGGAAGAGACATGAAAATCAGTGTCACGATAGGAGGTAGCACACTCCGAAGTGCATGGTGGTATAAAATATCTGTTCTGGCAATACCTTTAGCTCTGGCTGTGACGATATAGTCTTGTGACAGAGCTTCTAGCATAGTATTTCGGGTGTACAATGCCCACGACCCAAACCCGATGATTACGTTAGAGCCTGCAGGCAAAATAAGATGCCGCACTCTATCGAGAAAAAGAGCAAAGCCACCATCAGGAGGCGGGGCACTTATGGTGCCGTGAATGGGTAAAATCGGCCAATAGTAGCCGAGCAGTAGTAATAGTAGTAGTTGTATGAAAAATCCCGGCACAGCGTGGGCGAAAAGACCAGCACCTACGACGAATCTTTCCGCATATTTATCCCTATTAGCTGCCGCGTAGACTCCTAGTGATATACCTACTGCTGCTGTGCTCACAAAGGTAACCGCAAACAAAAGAAGCGTATTGGGCAGCCTTTCTTTAAGCTCTGACCAAACCGGCCTACGTGTACTAAATGAAAGGCCCATATCGAATCTCAGTAGGGATTTCATATAGTTTACATACTGAGTCATGATCGGATCATCTAGTCCATATTGTCTTCTCAACTCCTGCTTCGCCTCTACGGTGAAGGCCGGATCGATGATCATTTTCTCGGGATCACCAGGCATCACTCTAAAGAGAATGAAGTTGAATGTGAGAATGACAAAAAGGACCAGTATAGCATAGAATAAACGCTTAAACAGGTATGAACGAAAACCCAAGCCCTTCTCACCTCGTTCTGCCTCATCATGGGAACCGCCGCTCGGAGATGGATACCCCGCAGCGGCGGTCCAATTCAGATTCCTAATACTTCATCTGTCTTAAGGGTTAAGCCGCCAGTAATTGGGGTTCTTGACGAGCCGTACGAACTCGCCAGCACGGTACTCCTTGAGAATAAAGGGACCATGTCCAACTAATTGGGTGTAACCCTCCATGGTTGAATGAGGTGTCTTCCAAGGTTCGAAGGCCTTGAAGTCCTCAACACCCTCCCAGATATGTTTCGCTAGGAAGGCCTGGTCTGCATGATAGAGATGCCAGTAGCTAACTGTGTCAAAGTATACGGTGACTGTATATTGGTCAACTAGTTCAACCTTGACAATATCCTCGACAGAAGACAGGTAGCGAGGTACTTTGTTTTCTTTCAGGAACTCGATGGTGAACTTGACATCCTCTGCTGTGAATGGTACGCCATCTGACCACTTGATACCATCACGAATGTACCAAGTAACAGTGGTTCCCTCTCTGCCGGGCTCAGGCTCCCAGGTGCCTACATCCCACTTCTCAGCCATCCAGGGCATGTCCTCCAAGGTCTCAGGATGCATTGTGATTAACCCATCAAACAGCTTATCCAAAACGTCCCATTCGTACGCACTGCTAGCAGTCGCTGGGTTCAGGTTCTTGGGCTCTTCGGAAAGTGCCCATCGAATCGTGCCACCGTCTAATGGATTGCCATCTTCGTCAACGCGACGAATGTTAAGGAGTGTCCATATGTTCTTACTACTAGCAGCACCATATCCGCCCATATCCACATAATCAGTAACCATATCTTTGCGGAACGCATCAATATATGGTCTGGAGTAAAGGGGTACATATGGCATCTCCCGGGCTAGGATCAATTGGGCTGCATCAGAGGCATATCTAGCTGTCTCCAGGTCGGGAGCATTAGCTAGTTGATCCAAGAGCTCATCCAACTCGGGGTTGCGGATACCAGGGTTATTGTAGCCACCTTCTACGTCATATTTCGAGTGGAAGAAGTCTACTAAGTGGTCTGGGTTCCGGGCAAGTGACCAAGCTAGGACATACGTGTCGAAGTCATGGATATCGATCTTGTCTAGCATGACGTTAAAGTCCATTGGTTCAGGTACTACCGGTAGGCCCACCTTCTGGGCAGAATCAGCAATCATTTTGCCGATCTCTGCTGATGTAGGAGCAACCTCATATGTGGGTGTAAAGATCTTCATCTGAGGTAGAGGTTTGCCTGTCTTAGGATCAATCCTGTTCTTACCAGTCTCGTCCAACTTGTAGCCAGCCTCGTCCAAAAGCTCAGCGGCTTTTTCCAGGCTGAACTCATAGGTGGGGACATCAGGATTATAGAATACTGATGCCTGAGGTACAAAACTTGTCATGGGCAACATGTAGCCCTTAAACAGGGTGCGAATTATGTTATCCCGATCGATGGTATGAGCGATTGCCTGACGAATTACTGCGTCATCAAAGGGCTCAGTGCGCATGTTAAAGCAAAGATAGAACATGTGGAAGCCTAAGGTCATCCTCATATCAGCGTTCTCTAAGGATTTGGCATGATCGATATCGGCTGGCTGGGTCAGACCATCCCAAACGACACTCTCACCTCGTTCAAAGGCGATCCTCCTGGCGGTGTCATTGGTGATGATGGGCATAATGATCTCATCAACATTGGGACCCCAATCATTGAATTCAGTGGCGGCCACTACAGGCATTGCCACTACGCCAAGAGCAAGTGTAAGAGATAGAACCAGTGCAATCATTAAACAGGTTTTCTTTTGCATGACACTATTGCCTCCTTCTCTTTTATTGTTCTAGATTTGTCGATCTAGATTCCAGTGTTGGATTTGGGCCCTAACGAACATTCATCGATGATATCCATAGCTGGATATATGTATCTACCTAATATATTTCCTCCCCTCATCAATTGACGTTTGGCCGGTGATAATTTGCTTATCAATACGGCTTTGCACGTCATTCGGCAACTATTCGCCGAAATCCTTCTCGGGACTCTGGATCCCAAATTGCGGAATGACAATCCAGATAAGAACAGGATAAGGCATCCACTCACCTTACTTGTCAACTGTCTTTCCTGGGTAAGTC
>JAAZLW010000028.1 GCA_012799135.1 Bacillota bacterium
ATCACCGTCTGGGCACGCTGGACGTCACTGTCCTGATAGCGAATAGAAAGCATACGCGTATTGCGGATCTCCTCTACAGAGACCTTCTTAGCAAACCCCTCTACTGAGCGGTATTGGGTATCCAACTTGAGATCTTCGTACACCTGATTTAATAGGTCGCGACTCAGTAGTATCTCTTTGGATGCTGCCACATTACCATATAGATCATGGGAAATGGTACCTAAAGCGATCTTACTCGATGCTTCATACTCCGGCACAATGACAAACTTAGACACAGTCAAGGCTATCAATGCAGCTACCAGTGGTAGTATAATCACTAGCCCAATGTGTTTACGAATTATGGCCACTATTTCCCTAAGTTCAATCTCATCTTGATAGTAGATCTCCTGTGAGACTTCCTGGCTCGACATGGGTCACATCTCCTTTCCGGTCAATTATTTCTCTGCCCAAATGCCATTACCCTGCTAAGTTTCTCTAGGTCTCCTTTCCCGAAGCAAAAGTAACATGGGCGCCTTCGCCTAACGCCCATATGCTTTCGGGGCATCCTAACGATACTGGTGGTATGATGGTAGCTCAGGCCAAAAGTTCACCACTAACCCTGGGCCTTCGTATTATATTACGAGAATAAATGGAGCCAGTCCTGGAGGGATTGAATGTGGATTGGGATGACAAACTAAAAGTCAAAGTCCGGCAAAGTGATGATGGTCGCAAGAAAAAAATTAAGATCGAGAACGAGGGCCTGGAAATCAAGATCAGAGTGAAAAGCCCAAAACGCTGTCAATACTGTGGTAAAGCCCATGACGATGAATACTTCAACTAAGTAACATCAAATCTGCGCAGCCCAAGTACAACCTCCATTCTGCGGCACCCTCATCGTGATCTGCCATCCTCATACCTGCGATTTGCCGAGTAGGAGATCTACAATTGGCCTAGAGTAAAATAGAGTTGCACTGTACCCTGATCGCTACGGGGCTTGATGGCGCCAGCTGATTGACGACTTTGGATTCTTACATCCCAGCTTATGTCCTGAGAGCCATTAGAACCGGTATATACCCGCCCATATCCATCGACAGTCTGCCAGGGAGTAAATCTGTCCCCGGAAGGTCTTACCGCTATATCAACATTTGCATCAGCAGCAGCGCCTACTGTGAGTGCCCAATTGGCATTGCTCTGTACCCTCACTCTACCAATATTCGTAAATACAAGAGCTTGTCCATCGGCTGGATATGTGAAGGTAATCTCTGCCGGTTCAAGGACGGTCAATCTTTGCATAACCGGGATCTGAAGTCGCACTTTGAGCTCGGTCCTAGTCAGCTCTCTCGCCCCGGTAGTATCAGTAAAGCCACCTAACAACACCAAGATGACCAACAGAACAGTGAGACCTATTCTCTTCTTCACTTCTGCTCCCCCTTTGGCAACCCGGCCGCCATGAGTTTCCTTTTAGGCCCGTGGCTTTGTGCCCCCACCTTTCGGCGGGTTTACCTTTTCTGGAGAGAACCTCAATCGATACTCTGCTGTTGCTCTATCAGGCTCCTTATTCAATTTATGAGATTATCACAAAGAGGAGCCCTGTGTCCAAAGAGATGGTCAGGCTCCTTACATGGTCCTGCGCTCTCTTCGGTAGCCCGGCCGCCTTAGCGTTGTGCCTTAGGCCCGTAAACTTTGCGTCCCCGCCTTTCGACGGGTTTGCCTTTATCGTAGAGGTTACAGTAGTTTCTCCAGTCAATATCTACCCAAAATTGCGGTTCCTAAATCTTCTTAGTCAATTTCTTCCACAAAAACACGTAGACTCCTGCTGCTCCCTAAAAAATCTTGCCATTGCCATTCGCAGGCCATTAGTTTATCTCGAGCAACATCTCGCCAGACTTAATCTCCCGACGACCATCATAGACAGTCACCTTGACGTGATAGACCCCCCGCTCAAGTCCCTGGGCCAGACCCACCAATTGCTGTCTCTGTAGAGGCATGACCTTCTCTGTCTCCTCTACGAGTATCAGCGCAGCCCTTTCCACGAACTCACCGGCCTCGGTACTAATCAAGAGATCAGCATTAGGCCTCAGTTCCACATTGCCGGTGTTGGCTATGTCCAGTGATAGCATGTGGCCTTCCTCTACCTGCTCTGCTCCCAGGCTCTTTAGCTCAACTTCGTAGACATGGTTGTCTCCTACTAAGATAGAAAGGGGAATCACCTTCTGACTCAGCAGATCCCCGCTCTCCGGAGCGTAGGCTCCCAAGATAAGCGAACCGTTGTAACTGGCATCAGTTGTCTCTTTGGGAATGGCAATTGTCAATATCACCCTGGCTTTGCCTCTTCCGCGAAGCTCAAGCTGACCCGAGCCCCTCAGCTCTACCCAATCCAGCGGAGAATAGGGATATTCGGGATACAGATCCTTACCACTGACTATGAGTATCGAAGGTTCCTGGATCTCACTAGTCAGTTGAAGCACCTGGCTCTTCTGCTGACCGGCTTTCAGCTCCATGGCGATACTTTCGGGCTCCACGGTAAAAGCGCCGATCTCATCAGCCCCCGGGAATTTGTACTGTCCCTCAACGACAGTGATGTGCTCAGTCTGCACAATCTGCCCATGTTCACCATAGCGGAAAAACAACCTTAGAGTATAGTCACCAGGACTCAGCCGCTTTGTCACCGTTCCTGTAAAGTCCACTTCACTGCCGGGATAGATCCTAGTCTGAGTCAGATTGGCCCTGGCGCCCGCCTCGCTGTTCAGCACTAACCGCTCTACCAAGCGCTTCTCTGAGTCCCGTATGGTCACCTCTCCGGATACGAGATAGTCCCATACTGACGTGTTGGCGATCCGGGCTGCGATCACAGGCTCACCTTCGGCTCCGGGAATCATGTTAAAAGCCTTGAGCTCTGCTTGGGTTCGTAACCCCGGCCGGTCAACTCTAATATTGAGACGAATAGCATATCTGACAATAAGAGTAATCCCCGGCTGATCGGCCGCCACCTCGGGTTCGGCCATGATCACTACTGTGTGAGAACCACCAGCATCAAAGGGCACCTTGATAGTCCCTGATACAGAGGAGTCTTCTCCCGGATAAACTTTGATCTCCGACTTCTCCAGTTTGACCCAATTTACTGCGGGAAATGCTTCAGGATCGGGCTCCTGATAGGCCAGGTTACCGCTAAGTAGCTGCACCGGCTGGTATAAAGAGAGTTGTACCGTTTCATCGCTATTGCCTGGATTGAAAATAATCTCAAAGTCCCTGGTATCCCCGGGCTTCACATTCAGATCGATCACCAAAGGGCGTACCCCAAAGGCCCAGGTCACTGGGGAAGCCATCAATATGAGTATGCCAATAACCAAGCTAAGCGTAATACTGCGTACGGCAGTTCTCACACTACCACCCTCTCTTAGCACGGCGCCGCTATATAGCTACAGGGGTGCCTGCTCATCGGTGACTGGTCACCTTGGCTCTAGAGCATCTGGCCCAAAAGGCGATTGACTCCAGACATCTCTGGTACAGATCCATCCAAGGAAAGCCTACTATTGTATTGCTGATACGGTGATATTCGCACTTCCTGAATAATTGCCGGCGATTAGCTTCCACCAATCGTTATCCTCAATCCAGTTAGCACGAAATACTAGGTCCTTGTCAACTACACTACCCGCCCCAACTTCAAAGCTAGTGTATAGATTCAACAAATCGGCTGACGTAGGTGCAAACCCAAGTCCCCACGTAACAGCTCCCGCTTCTACCGCTGCCCCCCACGCCTCATCCCCGAACACTAGGCCTTCAATGCTCACCGATACGTCGGTATTGGACTGGACAGTTATGGTCTGCCTTTCTTCATCCTTGCCACCCGGATTCTCTAGGTTGATAGCCATCGACTCTGGTACTCCAACCAGGTTGGCCCACTGTGATACGTTGACTTGAAGATCAACTTTCTCACTGATAGTTGGCCCGCCTTCTGCGGCACATGCCAAAGAGGTTACCCCGACCATCAATGCGACCAGCGTGATCATTGCCATAATCTTTTTCATAGGAATCTTCCTCCTCATTGGTTGAATCAGTTCTTACCCTCTTGGCCGGTTTCACCACTGGCTCGCCACTACCCATAGGTGAC
>JAAZLW010000029.1 GCA_012799135.1 Bacillota bacterium
TCAAAATTCCAGCGGGCTGGCTGTACATCTGCCGGGGAGTCAGCGTTATCTTTAGTCCCTGATCGAGTACGTCCTCTTCATTGGATTTGGTAATTCTGTCTTGGACAAGTTCGACGGATACAGACCGTTCTCCCATGGTAATCAACCAGGCATCATACTCCGATCCTGCTGCACGGCTTTCCCGCATACCACCCAAATCTCCGGTGAAGGCAATTGGGTATTCACCTACCAAGTTCAGTATCATCTGATCAGTTAGTATTGCATATCCTCCCTGAGAATCTCCCTCTGTGGATAGCTGTAGAGCAGCTTCCAATACTCCACCTATATCTGATCTGAGCTCAACGAGGTGCAGTGAGTAGAGGATCACCGGTTCATCCTCTTGGAGAGTAAGCTCGTCCCATCCCGGGCTAACCAGTTGCCTGGCTATATCTTCCGTTGTGGGGGTCTCCGATTGAGCTATGACGACATTGCTATATATGAGTAGGATGAGTAAAATCAGTAGCCCCGTTCGCTTCAACATAGGTGACCACCCCCCTACTGGATGACAGGGGTTACGAAAATGAGGACCTCCCGATCGGCCTCCCGCTTCACATCGCTACGAAATAGCCAGCGAATCAGGGGGATGTCTCCCAGTACAGGTACCTTCTTGGTGATGTCATAATAGTCTTGCATGGTCATACCAGCCAATACTGCGGTTTGCCCACTGGCTAACCGAACAGTAGTCGACACAGAATTGCGCTTCACCACCAAATCGGGTCTCGCTTCACTAACAAAATGACTGACCTCGGGAGCAAGGCTCAGGATCACTTCATCGCCCGATACAATAGTAGGTGTAACCTTTAGTGTCACACCGACTTCGATCCGTTCGATTCGGGAAGCCTCGTCAGTATCGGCCCTAATCGGCAAAATCTGACGATCACCGATAAAGAGCTCAGCGGTTTGGCGATCAGCTACCAGCACCCGGGGGTCAGCATGGATCTTAGCTTCCTGCTTTTCCTCCAATAGTCTTAGCTTAGTCACTAGCCTACCCCAAATGTTGGTCTCCAAAGAGAGCACGTTACCATCAAAACCGATCGCCCCAGACCAGTCTTCCGTGATGCTTTGCCCCTTCTCGGCAGTGAACTCCAACCAACTATTACCCAACTCCTTGACGGCTTGGGCAGAAACCTCGGTAACCAGCACCCTAATCTCCACAGTCTGTCGAGGTGTATCTAACTGCTTAATTAGGGTTTTGATTCTCTGCAGCTCAAGCGGTGGTGCCGAGACAGTGAGGAGATTCCCACCAGGAGCTCCCTTTACATAGGTGGATAAAAAGGTCGGGAGTTGATCCAGGATCTCCTGGGCTTTGGTATTGTGCAATGGTATAATTTCGGTCTCGACCAGAGCACCAAATGTGTTACTACGTGGATCCGGCAAACCCACAAAGTAAAAGTCATCTACCTTGCGGTATGAGAAGCCTCCAGTAAAGAGAATCATTCTCAGTGCTTTTTCTAAAGGTACATCCTCAAGGTCCGCCGTGACCAGGCCACTTACAGTTTGGTCAGCAATAATACTAACTCCTGTTTGTAAAGAAATCTCACTAAGGGCCTCCCGTAAGTCTGTTTCAAAAAGCATGATAGTAACCAAAGGCTCGTCCTCAGTTTGAGCAAACGCAATCCCACTTAGCAAAAGGACTATGATCCCTATGCATAGCACTATGTACCGATGGCGTCTCGGCATTTTCCTACCCCCCAATAATTGCCCTATGTTAGCTAATTTGACTTAGCTTTCTAGGGGTACGACAGTATAGATGATTGTCCCTTCATAGGTACCCGGAGCATCTAGCCATGTTGCCAACAATCGGAAATCCATGTTGAATGTCTTTCTACCTGCAGTAGCTGTTTGGAAGAAAGCTTCTCCAGTATAGCTTCTCGGTCCTAGCTGATGCCACTGGCCATCATCGCTGGAAGCGGTCATCCTATAGTCCATCTGAGAACTAGGTAATGTGGCCTCGTTGGGACCTTGAAAGGCGTCCTCTAGAGAGGAGATAAACAGGGCGTGACCGACATTACCGGCCACCACAACCTGCACCGCAGCTCTTTTTGTCGCCAGAATACCTTCTTCGAGCATGATGGCGTCCTTAGTTGTATCAAAATCCTTCTCCTCAAAGACTAATTCCGATACACTCACTCTCACCCAGAGATTCTGGGGAATGTTGAGAATCACCTGCAAAGTGGCGGTATCTAAGGTTTGGCCGCTTACCGGGGTCACGAAGACTAAAAGCATACATAGGATGCCTAGCACCATCTTCATCGCCACTGGTTCATCTCCTTTCTTTAAGTCCCAATTTTCTCTATCGTTTGTCTCTTTCCCTGCTCTTGGTTTTAACAATAAGACTTAACTCTCAAAAAGAATTCAAATGTGGTAGGTCCCCTAGCGACATTTATGAAAATGGGCTGACCCCCACCGAGGAGCCAGCCCAGCATACCCTTATGCTTAATGGCCTGGTTCTACTACTGGATAGGAGATGGTGAACACAGCATTACCGGTATGAACGTTGGCAGCATACTGCCACCAGTCACCTACGATTAGGGGAGTGGCGGTAACATCATAGAAGAACTCACCAATCTGTCCCAGCGCTGAATAGAAGTTCTCCCGTGGGGTACCAGTCGTAACAGTCCTGCCACCTAGAATCCCCGGTCCCGCAAACGCTAGGCTATAGCCAATGCCTTCAGCTAGTTGCCCGATGGTAACATGCATCTCGACAGGGCAGTTGTACCGTGCACGGATCTTGCCAGGTGCCGTAACAGGATTGCCTGCTCCACCCACATAAGTCATTGTTATGCCACCAGTCCCCATGACTGTAACCTGGGCATATGGTTCGATTTTCGCAGTAATATTCAGTGAAGCAGTCTTGGATGCAGTCATCCCCACTGTCGACAGACCCATAACCAACGCTAGCACTAAAAGCAAACCGATAGCTTTCTTCATTCTATTCATCCTCCCTCATCATATACCTCGTGAATTTGACCCTTGGCTCACAGCAATACGTTTTTTGACCAGCTCAGAATCAGGATCTCAGCCTGAGCGGGAGGTGTTCTCCCATCAAAAAATGTAACATAGGAGCCTTGCTCCTGGTTTGCAGCCTGACATCTACCACCCCCTAAAGTTGAGCACTGAAGTAACGATAAGTCTCTTGGCTACTTCACCGTGATTTCAATATAAGGGGTCATGCTTAAAATACAGTGGCAATTTTCTTGAATTTGTCTAAAATTCACCAGTTTTAGGTTATGTTCTTGGATGTAAAAAGGAGGGGAGTTGCGAGATAGAATGACATCTGAAATTGAGAAGAGGGTGGCACGCCACCCTCCCGTATAAAGCACTCGTATTTACTTATCTTGCAGGCTTTTGGTTTCTAACCTTGCCTCCGCTGGATCTTAGCCCAAGTATCCCGTAGGGCAACAGTACGGTTAAAGACTAGGTTGCCCGGCTTTGAGTCAACAATATCTACACAGAAGTACCCCTGTCTTTCAAACTGATAGAAACTACCCGGTGCCGCTGCTGCTAGGCTGGGCTCCACCTTGCATTCCGTGAGCACTTCTAAAGAATTCGGATTGACATACTCAAAGAAGTCCTCGACCTCAGCTGGATTCTCCAGGGTAAATAAACGATCATAGAGGCGTACTTCGGCCTGAATGGCGTGAGCCGCTGATACCCAATGGATAATCCCCCTTACCTTTCGACCATCGGGGGTGCTGCCTCCTAGAGTCTCAGGATCATAGGTGCAGTGCAATTCCACTATGTTGCCCTCGCCATCTTTGATTACATCTTCACACTTAATCACATATCCATATCGGAGGCGCACTTCCCGACCTGGGGCCAACCGCCGATAACGTTTCGGTGGATCTTCCATGAAATCCTCCTGCTCGATGTAGATCACCCGAGAAAAAGGTACCTTACGTGTTCCCATACTAGGGTCCTCCGGGTTATTGACTGCCTCTAGTTCCTCAACCTGACCCTCGGGATAGTTCTCGATGACCACCCGTAGGGGGCGTAATACGCCCATGGCCCGAGGGGCGCGCCGATTGAGGTCTTCCCTAACACAATGCTCCAGCATAGCCATATCTACGAGGCTGTTTTTCTTGGCCACTCCAACCCGTTCACAAAGATCCCGGATGGCCTCGGGTGTATAACCTCGACGGCGCACCCCGGCTATGGTAGGAACCCTCGGATCGTCCCAACCCGTCACATAACCCCGTTCCACTAGCTGCAAGAGCTTGCGCTTACTGGTAATGGTATATGAAAAGTTCAGTCGAGCAAATTCAATCTGCTGGGGCTGGCAAGGCACACTGACATTTTCCAAGACCCAGTCATACAAGGGCCGGTGGTCCTCAAACTCCAAGGTACAGATGGAATGGGTAATACCCTCTAGTGCGTCGGAGATGGGGTGGGTAAAGTCATACATGGGGTATATACACCATTCATCCCCAGTCCGATAATGGCTAGCTCGCTTGATGCGGTATAAAACCGGGTCCCGCATATTCATATTAGGGGAGGCCATATCTATTTTAGCCCTCAGTACCCGGGAACCATCAGGAAACTCACCGGCCCGCATCCGCCGGAAAAGATCAAGGTTCTCTTCTACTGAACGGTTCCTGTAAGGACTGTCCTGTCCGGGTTCGGTGAGAGTCCCCCGGTATTCTCTGATCTCCTCTGCTGAAAGATCATCGACATAGGCTTTGCCGTTTTCGATCAGCTCTATGGCATACTCGTATAACTGCTCAAAATAGTCGGCCGCGTGGTAGAGGTTTTCGCCCCAGTCAAAACCCAACCACTTGACATCCCGCTTGATTGCCTCTACATACTCGATCTCTTCCTTTTCTGGATCGGTATCATCAAACCGTAGATGACAAGTACCGTTGAATTTCTCGGCTAGTCCAAAATTAAGGCAAACAGACTTGGCATGGCCTATGTGTAAGTAGCCATTGGGCTCAGGCGGAAACCGGGTCACCACCCGCTTGTGTTTACCGCTCTTCAAATCTTCCATAATGATACCTTCGATGAAATTCCCTGGCTGTACAGGTGTAGTCATTACCGACGACTCCCTTCCCATGACAAACTAAGACTATATTCGAGTTTATGCCTATGATTCCTCTACACTGCCCTTGGCATGCAGTATAGAGGTGTTCTGGCTTTGAGAGACACGACAAGTTTGCCGTAGTCATATTCTATCACATTATGCTTCTGGCAAGATAGAAACGGAAAACCTGCGCAAACCAGGAGCCTTGAGAGTATAGCGAGAAGTAACTTGGGGGCGATTGCTCAGTTATTCATAGTTAACGGCTGCTTGAGGCATATAATTACTAGACAGGAGGAAAGGGGAGGGCGCTATGTGCAAGAGAGGATCCGTTATTGAAGCTAATGTGGTCGATACCATTTTCCCCAATAAGGGTCTTGTCTATGTCGACGGAAAGAAAATCATCGTCCATGGTGCGATCGAGGGGCAGAAGCTAAGAATTCAGATCGTCAAAAAGCGGCGAGATAGAATCGAAGCCAAGATCCTCGAGGTCCTGGAAAGGTCTCCCCTGGAGCAAGAACCGGCCTGTCGCCAGTTTGGCCTTTGCGGTGGCTGCACCTACCTCCACATACCTTATGAAAGTCAGCTGGAGATTAAGGCCAGTCAGGTCCTAAAGCTCCTGCAAGACGCTGCAATCAAGGGCTTTGACTTCCTAGGCATAGAACCTAGTCCTAAGGAGTCTGCCTACCGCAACAAGATGGAATATACCTTCGGCCATGGCGGTGATGGCCTGTTAGAGCTAGGGCTTCACCGCAAGAGAATGAGATACGAGATCTCCCCCGTCACGGGCTGTCAATTAGTAGATGAAGACTTCCTCTGCATCCTAGACTCGGTCCTAGGCTACTTTCGGGAAGTAGGTATACCTTTTTACCACAAGAAAAGTCACCAGGGAGTTTTGAGGAACCTAGTGATTCGGAAGGCTGGCACCACTAATGAGATCTTAGTCAACTTGATTACTACCTCCCAACAAGAGCTAACCCTCACAGACCTGAGTGAAAGGCTCCAACAGCTGCATTTGACCGGTCATCTCAAGGGCTTTCTGCATACCATTAATGATGGCAAGGCAGATACCATTCAAGCAGACAGTATTCGTGTCATCTGGGGCGATGATCACATCACCGAGAGAATCCTGGGGTTAACCTTTCAGATATCTGCCTTCTCCTTTTTTCAGACCAACTCCTATGGAGCAGAGAAGTTGTTTAGCCTGGTACGAGATTTCGCTAGCCCTCGACCAGATGTAGTTTTTGACCTCTACTGCGGCACAGGTACCATCGCCCAGATAATCAGCCCCTTGGCCGACCAAGTCATCGGTATTGAGATCGTACCTGAAGCGATAGAGGCAGCACAGGAAAATGCCCGGATCAACAATCTGGATAACTGCAGGTTCATTGCAGGTGATGTGCTAACAGAGCTGGATGCCTTGCATCACCAGCCAGACCTAATCATTTTGGACCCACCCCGGGGCGGTATCCATCCCAAGGCCCTAGACAAGGTGATCTCGATCGACGCTCCTTACCTAATCTACGTTTCCTGTCAACCGGTGTCTTTAGCAAAGGACCTAAAGGTGCTGGCCGCTAGTGGCTATACTGCCACCAGAGTCAAGTGTGTGGATATGTTCCCCCATACGCCTCATATTGAAACCGTAGTACAGCTACAGCTATGACCAGAGAGGGTAAAAGAATGTAAGACGTGAAAGAACTAGGACTCCTATCCACGAAAGGGTGAGTGGATTGAGGAATAAACAGGGTACCGCAACATTAATTCGGACAGCTAGATTCCTAGCCACAGCTCTCGCTGTATTTCTACTATTGTTTTCCCTAGATGTCTTTGGCATGGAGGGTAGTATCTTGCACAAGATAGCTGGGTTCATAGTTCATTCACTGCCATCCTTGGCGATAGCAGCGATTTTGGCCCTAACATGGCGCAATCGGGTTGCAAGCGGCGTATCCTTTCTCCTCCTTGCAGTATTGTTCACCTTCATGTTCCAGACGTATCACAGGATCGGAACCTTTATTATGCTATCAGGTGTACCGGTATTGATCGGGATACTGTTCTTGTTAGGCCGGTAGATTACAAGCAGCAGAGCCGATTGCTGGGTCCTAGAGCACAAGATGTAATAGCTGCCCATTGGGGACGTACCAGGAAGAGAGGCACCCTGGTGCTTGAGGGTGCCTCCCCATTTTCGATCGCTATGTGGTACTACGCTAAGAACTATTTCAACTCGGGATAATCAGTTACCAACAGATATAGAGGAGCTTCATCTTCCTCGATCTCGGGGAACCGCCCGGTAGGCTCCAGGAAGCGATTATCTGTATGGTCGTCATTCACCTGAGATACCTCTCCTACCAAGACGGTGCCTGTACCCTGCTCACCCCAGAACTTATGGTACATGCCGGGGTATAGAGTGATGCTTTGGCCTGGGGTGAGTCGTACAATCGTCCCCGCCGGAGCCAAGTAGTTTCTCCCATCCATAGAGATCCTCAGCTTGGTGTCGGCCAGCTCCTCATCCTCCGTGGAATTGTACAGCTGGATCATGAGATTACCGCCACCCCGATTGATAATATCTTCCATTTTGTGCCAATGGAAGTGGTAAGGCGTCACCTGCTCCTCTTGGACAATCAGGACTTTTTCGGCATATGTCTTGGAGTATTCATCTTTGTACAGATTGCCGTTGCGCAGGGTAAAGAGGAATAACCCCACTTTTTGAAAATCCCCACTGCCAAAGTCGGTAATATCCCACCCTAGCATATTATCCACGATCTCTTGGTACTCTTTTCCTTTAGTTTGCCATTCTGCCGGACTCCAGTAGGCAAAAGGCGGCAGTTTGAAGTGCATCTTCTCCAGGAATTTGACCGCGTCTCGCATCAGGGAATTCAATTCAGATCTTTTCATCTCCCCTGCCTCCCTTCGTTTAGCCATAGGATATTAACTTATGATTATTTCCCCATTACAGGCCAAAAGCCCTTCAGGGATACCGAGGTCAAAGAGAGTTACCCCTTCAAACCGGTCAAAGCAATCCCTTCGATGAAATATTTCTGGGCTACGAAAAACAAGACAACTACGGGAAGTAGTACTACCGTGGATGCCGCCATAAGTAAGTGCCACTGAGCTGAGTACATCCCCCTGAACTGAGCTAGCCCCACTGCCACAGTGAATCTGTCAGGGTTGGTCAAGTAGATCACCGGTCCCAGGAGGTCATTCCACACACCCATGAAGGAAAAAATGCCAACCACAATCAATGGTGGCTTCGCCAAAGGTAGGATTACCCTCCAATAGACGTAAAGGGGAGAGGCGCCATCGACATAGGCTGCTTCATCTAGTTCATAGGGTATCGATAGGAAGAATTGGCGCAACAGAAAGATATAGAAAGGTGACCCAAACCAGGCAGGCAGGATCAGTGGTACGAAGGTATTAACCAAACCTAATCGGCTCCACAAGATGAAGGTAGGGATCAAGGTAACAGCATAGGGCAACATCATTGTTGTCAACAATAACCCAAAGATCATATCCCGACCTCGCCAGCGTAACCGGGAAAAGCTGAAAGCAGCCAGGGATGAACTGAGCAGAGTCCCACACATCACCCCTGCAACTATTTTTAGTGTATTGGCAAAATAAAGGCCAAAGGGCACTACGGTCAAGGCTTCTGGGTAGTTCTGCCAAGCAAAGGGTCTGGGGATCCATTCTGGTGGGATGATGAAGATCTGACTCATTTCCATAAAGGAACTGCGAATTAACCACACAAAAGGGAAGAAAGCGATAGCAGCACCACTGATTAATACTGTATAAATAAAAACCCGCCATATACCTTTACGTGCGGAAATGCTATGCCATATTCCTTGAGTTTTTGTATTAGTTGCCGATTCCTTGGTCATGGGCATGATGATTACCTCCTTTCCCCCTCGTAATATACCCAAGCCGGTGAGCTTTTGAAGACGAGGAGCGTGAAGGCTAGGACAATGAGGAACAATATCCAGGCGATGGCAGAAGCATAGCCCATTCTGCCATACTGAAAGGCATTTTGGAAAAGGTAGTAAACCAAAAACAAACTGCTATTATTTGGGCCACCTTCTGTCATTACATAGGCTTGAGAAAACACCTGGAAGGTTCCAATTAGGCCCATCACGAGGTTGAAGAAGACAACCGACGAAACCATGGGTAATGTAATGTGGAGCCAGCGCTGCAGGAGGTTGGCACCATCAATCTCTGCAGCCTCATACAGCTGACGAGGCACCCCCTGCAATCCAGCCAGAAAGATGATCATGGTGTTGCCCATACCCCATACACTCATCAACACCAAAGAAGGTATGACACTGGCCTCATCATAGATCCACATGGATTTCCTAATACCAAAGTTACCTAGGGCAGTATTGAGCAGTCCAAAATCTGGGTTGAAAAGCCAAAGCCAAAGCACCGCGTTGGCCACCGCCGGTACCACTGATGGCAGATAGAAGATCGTACGGAAAAGGGCCAGTCCCTTGACTTCCTGATTGAGAATAGTGGCCACGAGAAATGCGCTGGCAATCACCGCCGGTACGCTCATGAAGGTATAGTAAGCCGTAACATAAAGGGATTTCCAAAAAAGGGGATCCTTATTAAACATGCGATCAAGGTTGGCCAATCCGACGAACTTCGGTGATGAAACCACTGACCATTCGGTGAAACTAATCACTAAACTGGCGATCATGGGACCAATATTCCACAGTAGAAAACCCAGGATGGCCGGTAGAGCCATTAGGACTCCCCAACGGGTTTCCGTGCTTCTCAGACTATAGTATCGCTTCTTCAATAGCATCGCCCCCAGATCAACTCAATCCTGGATGCCAAAACACGTGGTGAGTGGTAAGCGGGGAGATATGCCCCGCTTACCTCAAACAACATTCACTGAAACTTATCGATCATACCTACCTTGCAGTAAAGGTGCTATAGTCTCAGCCACCGTATCAGTAGCCGTTTGGGCATCTTCTTTACCTAACCAGAAATTCGCCATACCTTCCCTGATAGCTCTATAGATCTCGTCCCAATTACGTAGATAGTAAGCGGGAGTTCGGCGGCCGTATTCCAAGACGTAGTCAATTACCGCTTCCTTATACTCCGGTGGATGGATACCTTCAGTCAGCCACTCATTCATCTTCTCTGGATCAGTATAGTATTCCGTCTGTAGAGGCATCCATAGACCTGCCTTAATTAATGGCATGACACTGGAGGCAGTGGTACTCCATTTGTACAGTAGCCATGCTTCTTGGGGATACTTGGTATCAGCAAAGATGACATTCGGCGAACCTAGCTCCAAGCAGACCGGCTCCTTCAGAGTCGGCAGAGGAGCCACACCTAGATTGAACCGGGATTGAGCCAGATCCAAAAGCGCCCACTGGCCATCAATCACCATAGCCACTTTTTTGGTCTGGAGTAATACGTTATAGGCGGGGAACGTCTGCATCTGGGTTGGTGTCGGTGCAACATGATATTTGTAGATCAGATCATTCATCTTCTGGAGCGCTTCTACACTTTCCGGCTCGTTGATCAGAGTCTTCGTACCTTCATCATTGAACCAGTCACCACCATTACCCCACACAGACGGCAGCAGAATCCCAGCTCCCGTGCCGAATCCTATACCGTAAGTCTCAATATTGCTCGGGTCAAAACCGGCTTCTCCAGGATGGCGCCCATTGCGGTCTTTGGTCAAGGCAATGGCTGTTTCGAGGAACTCATCCCAGCTCCATTCACCGGCTTTGGCTGGCGGATAGGCTACATTAGTCTGATCAAAGATATCCTTATTGTACCAGAGCACGATCACCTCCGCGGCTAGATTGGTACCGAGGGTCTTCTTTCCACCCTCATAAAAATACCAAGTCATGGGCAGGCGACTCTCGAAACTGACCTCGGGATCCTTTTCCATGAAGGGCGTAAGATCCAGCAGCGCTCCCTCTTCCGCCCACGGCAGACACTGGGCCTCAGCCAACTGTCCCACATCAGGGGGATCGCCGGCAGCGACCATTGCAGTGATCTTGGTAACATAGTCACTGGGGATATAGATTGGCTGCACCTCGATATTGGGATAGGCCTTCATAAAGTCTTTTAGCATATCCTCTTGTGCCTTCTTCTCCAAGGGGCTCCCCCAATACGTATACTTGAGTTTTACTTTCTCGGCAGACACTACCGTTCCCAAAAGGCCCACACACAAAATAGTCACTATCAAGAGAATCCCAAGCCTCGACCATTCTTTCCTGGCTAGCATTCAAGCAAACCTCCCTTAGTCATCCGCGTTAGTCCTTGGTCAACAGCGTTACAATAGACTCTTCAGACTGTTACTAGAGACGATTGCTTTCCAGCCCCACCTCCTTGATCCTTGATGACTCCTTGGCTTATAGACTCCTAATCCACACCCGCATCTCACCCGGTTCTCGATGGTCCCAAGCATAATATGGAATAGCTGTAATCGCATAGGGTCGAGTCTTGGTAGATTTGAAGCGATAGAGTTCACCTATCCAGGTGGAATCATCCACTAATAAGGCTTCTCCCTGGATCTTTACAACACCACCCAGGAGCTCCTTGTCATATACCGCCTTTAGTTCGGCATTATCAGGGAGGATTATTCTGTGTAGTGGTACAGGGTTATCAGCTTGCTCAAGACAGTAAACAACAGGACCCCGTTGTAGAGCAACACACCCTGCTGCCTGACTTACATTGGGATGCGCCTCTACTCGCTCTATCGGCATGGCCAAATCCAGTTTCACTGCATCGCCCGCCTGCCACCTCCGGTGAATCCGGGCATACCCCGACTGCAGAAGGGGCGATATCTCTAGCTCTTGGCCATTGACCCAAAGTCTGGCTGCGCGGCACCAGCCAGGAACCCGCAGATTGAGCCCAAACTCCATGGACTGAGTGGGGTTGACTTGTATTTCTATCTCGCCATCCCAAGGATAGTTGCTTTGCTGGGAGATATTAACCCGATTGTTGCCGACAGACAGCTTACCTTGCCCCGAGATGTATAGATGAATGTAAGTATCAGTAGCATTCTCCGAGTAAACATAGCCACCCAAAGAGGCGATTAGCCGGGCAATATTAGGTGGGCAGCAAGCACAGCCAAACCATTCTTGTCGATGGTGGTCTCCCCTACTGCCAAGTGGATTTTCATAGAAGAATCTCTCGCCATCAAGCGAGACTCCACTCAAAGCACCATTGTACAGTGCCCGCTCGGTAATATCGGCATAACATGCCTCGGCATCGATATGCAGCATCCGCTGGTTCCAGAAAATGAGGCCGATGGCTGCACAGGTTTCAGCATAGGCAGTCTCGTTGGGCAGATCATAGTCTTTGGTAAAGCCTTCATTATGTCGGGATGGTCCGATCCCCCCGGTTACATACATCCGCCGGCGGCAGACATTGTCCCACAGTCTTCGGCAGGCTGCTAGCAGCTCTTCATCCTCAGTTTCGACTGCCACATCAGCCATACCACTATACAGGTACATAGCCCGGACTGCATGGCCTACTACCTCACTTTGCTCCCTGACTGGTAGATGATCCTGGCAATAGCTAGTATCAAACCCATCTTCCTTGTCAAAGAAATGACGATTAATACGAGCATCCTCTGGTGAAAGATGCTCCAGTTCCCGCTGAAATACAGAGGGGTGCTTTCCCCTTTGGTCAATGAAAAACTTGCCCAGATCCAAGTAGCGTCTATGACCCGTAACTCGGTAGAGTTTGACCAAGGCTAACTCGATCTCCTCATGTCCGGGCGCTCCATATCGTTGGCCCGGGCCTGGTCCGAAAACAGATGCTATGTAATCGGCATAGCGACATGCTACATCCAAGAGTTTTCGCTTACCGGTCACTTCATAATGGGCGATAGCCGCTTCTATCAAATGCCCGGCACAATAAAGTTCATGCCACATGCCTAGATTCTTCCAGCGTTTTTCTGGCTCTACCACTGTAAAATACACATTCAGATAGCCATCCGGTTGTTGCGCCCCGGCGATTCTCTCAATCACCTCATCCAAGAGCTGATCAAGTCCTGGATCTGGGTTAGTAGCCAGCGAATAACTAGCAGCTTCGATCCACTTGGCTACATCGGAATCCCAAAAATAGTGGGGAACCGGTTCTTCTCCAGGTTGCCAAGCTAGACCAAAGGCATCGATTCGACCTGTGTCTTTACATTGCTTATACTCGTGGGGTATTGTTTTGAGTCGGTTGGTCTCCATCCTCGGTGACCAGAAAGCATCATCGATGGTTACCCGTGTCAGAGAAACCGGTGACATTTTACCGTTGGTCTTGCGGGACATGGGTCACTCTCCTTATCATCGCTACTTGTTTTCCAGCCCATTGGGTGGAGGTCCGTTCTATTAATGTGCAGGGTATTTTGATCACATGCTCTTTAATGGTGCTGTGTCCGACATTCCTCTTTTCAATAAGGGAAAGTAGAGCATCCATGGCCGTCTCCCCTAATTCCTTAAGGGGCATATTAATGCTGCTTAAAGTTGGTCGCACATATCGACAAAAGGCAGAGTTATCGAAACCGATCACAGCCACATCCTCTGGAACCGCCAGCCCGTTTTCTCGCAGTGCATCCATGGCTCCGATGGCCATAGGGTCGTTGCCTGCAAAGATACTGTCAAACTTCGTTTTCTTTAAAAGCCTCTTACAAGCTTTATAGCCAGATGCGCCTGTCCAGTCTCCTACCTCGATCAGATCGGCGTCATCTCTTAAGCCAAAGTCCTCAACGGCCTGCTTGTATCCATGCAATCGGTCCAGAGAGGCAGGCCAATCGGGAATACCGCCAATATAACCGACAGCTTCACAGCCCTTAGCTGCCAAATGCTCTACAGCCAGATACGCTCCTTGGAAATCATCGGGCAAGACGGAGGGGTACCTAGAGTCTTGGCTATAACTGTATACACAGACTAGAGGAATATCCTCACTACCAGCCACATTACTAAGCTTTAGGTCATATACGGCATCGGGAATAACGATAATCCCATCTATATACTGCTTGCTGGACTCCCACACGCCTCGCTCGGCATTCCCTAGTTTACTCACCAAAACTCGATAGCCATCCGCGTCCGCCCTAGCCTCAATACCCACCATAATATCGGGAATAAAGGCGCCATCGAATCGTTCGATCAGCAGATATACTGTTTTGCTTCTCCCGGTTCTGAGGGCAGTGGCAATGGGATCCCGGGAGTACCCCAACTCAAGACAAGCCCTTACCACCCGTTGACGAGTTTTGGCCTGCACTTTCTCAGACTTATTCAGAACACGGGAGACGGTAGCAGTGGAAACCCCGGCTCTACGGGCCACATCCTTGATTGTTGTTCTTCCTTGCACCATATCGAAGAGACCACCCTGCCATTGTTTGGTATCGATTACATTTTGGATATGTTCTATTCTTCTCCCTATTCGCCATCTTTTCCTGCTGAAAAGTGTGAAATCTATGAATGACACTGTTTATGATTGACTTATCCTGATTATGTTGCCGGCAGGGGCCTCTCTATGTCTGAGCTGCTAGCTTTCGGCAAACAGAAAGATAGACAGGCCTGATAATCCACGAGCTAGTATGAGGAGAGCCAAACAGGGTTGATTAAAGCTTTTGAGGTCTCTTGTGGACTGGACTACCTGCTGAGCCCAAGATAGGCCTGGGAAAGTAAGATTGAGTCAAGACTACTAGCTTACCCAAGAGATCTACAGAGCCTAAGCCTAGTAGAAATGGGCTCCAAAGACTACTTATCTAGATCAGAGAAATCATATATCAAAGGTTTGGGCCGCCACCTCCCGTACTGCGTCCCCTTCCAGGAATTGCGGCAGAATGTCAACTGCACGCGGATTGAATTGGATTCCTGAATACTCATGTATCTCTTGCAGCGCCTGTTCAGGAGTGCGGACCGCCTGGTACGGCCGGGGACTGGTCATGCCATCATATGCATCTACCACAGCTAGGACAGTAGCCTCCAGGGGAATCTGATCCTCCCGTAGACCATCAGGATAGCCGGTACCATCCCACCATTCGTGATGATGGCGTACAGCTTCCACCACAGATGCCTCGACACCGAGGTTAGTCAGCATAGTTGCTCCTAGCTCTGAGTGTGTCATCATGATTTGTCGCTCTTCCCAGGTTAAAGGTCCGGGCTTCTCCAGAATACCCTTTGGTATGGCGATCTTGCCCACATCATGTAGCGCCGCTGCCTGCATAATCGTGGTACATTGCTCCTCCGATAGTCCCAAGAACTCTCCTAGTCTAGTACCCAGATCGGCAAGGCGGGTCATATGGTCTACCGTCTCTCCGGTGACTAAAGACACTAGCTCCAGTAAAGGTAATACATCGGAAGACAGTTGCCCACGCAGCATCTCCCATAGATCCGGATGGTATAGATTGGCGGCATTAGCTACTTTATTCTTCCCTAGCAACTTAGCACCGGCGATCAGGGCTTTATCAGCTTGGTTGATAAGCCCTTCCAAGCTGTTGGAGTGTTCCGGAAAGCTAGCTACACCGATGGAAACAGTTATCGGGTTGTCAGGGAGTTCTCTGCGAAAAGCCTCTGATACCCGTCTACGTAGCCGATGGGCTATGGTTACAGCTTCAGCATTGGTGGTATCCTTCAATATCACGACAAACTCGTCTCCACCGTATCGGCAGAGTATGTCTTCCGGGCGGATCTCATTTTCGATCAGCTTGGCAAATCGCTGAAGGGTTGCATCTCCAAAAGCATGACCCAGGCGATCATTGATACCCTTGAAATCATCTATATCCAGTAGTAATAGACTAATGGGGCGCTCTTTTCTCTCTGCAACATGCCAAAGCGAACTGTGTAACCATTTGAGTAACTGCCTACTGCCTACACCCGTTAAGTCATCAGCAAAACCGCCTCTAAATAGGCTTTCCAAGAAGCCTAAGCAATAAAGCAAAAGAACCGCCAGCAAAGCATAGACAAGTACCCCCACCGAGCTTCTTCCAGGAAGAAGTGGTTCGAGGCAGAAATGCTCCACGGCGATGCCAACGAGCATTCCCCAGATGCCCATAGCCGAAAAGCCAACTCGTGATGGCATATCCAAAGCTGCCAAAACGATGCCCACCATCAACAAAGCATACCCCACATAGGTCATGTCGGGCACGCTCAAGATGATACCAGCAAGAGCCAACCAGCCCATATAGTATCCTGTCCAGCCTAAGGCCGGATACTCCTGGGCTAGATCCACCATCCAAAGAACGAAGCCAACCACGGCTACGAACCAGAAAAAGCGAGTCAAGCTCGCTCCAACACCTTCCAAGGCTCTTATGTCTACCTTGAGAGCGAACAATGCCAATAGCAGGATAATGAAGGTCCAAATGAAGCGTGGGAAAGCAGCCCATTGGTTACCCAAGAGATGAATAGTGGATCTCCAGCGGACGTGCCGAAGCACCCGTTCTTTCCTTTTTGTACCAAAAGGTAGGCTTCTCGTCATCATCGCCCCCACTTCCTTGGTATCTGCAGCAAAAAGTCATGTTATAGGCTTCAACTCCTAGGCTAAATGTCCTGCAAGCCCTTGTTAATTAGTGGTAAA